>JBIIJH010000001.1:0-76589 GCA_044233905.1 Phycisphaerales bacterium | reverse complement strand
GCGGGTCGATCACGTGCACGTTCGGGTTGTCCACCTGGAAGTAGCAGAGGTGCTCGATGCCCGAGGCCTGCATGTGGTCGATGGCGCCGGCCTGGCGCAGGGCCTTCAGCGAACCGCCGTGGCCGTCCGGGTTGAGCGCCGGCTGCCACGCGTGCTCGAGCATCACCTTGCCGTCGAGGGTCACGCTCGGCACCATGCCCTGCGCAAAGAGCATGGTGTCGCCGCGCGGGCGGCCGAACCAGCGGTTGTCCTCGAAGAAGCGCTCGGTCTCGTCATGGTTGGCCTCGCTCGTCATCACGAACCACGGGATCCGCACGCCGTAGGCGCGCTCCGCGGCCATGATCTGCTCGGCGAACACGCGAAAGAGCGGCTTGCCCGCCACCGGCGTCGCCGGGAACGTGCCCTTGGGGCCCTTCCAGCCGAGGCGCGTGCCCTGGCCGCCGGCCACGATGAACGCCGCCACCTTGCCGCGACGCACGAGGTCGTCGCCGATGGTGCGGTACTTGTCGGCGTCCGCCATGCCGCGCATGTACGGGCGCACGGGGCGGATCTCGGAGGCTGCGGGCTTCGCCAGCGATGCCGCCTGCGAGAGCATCGAGCCCAGGTGCTCGAGCGGCAGCGTCGCGATCGCCCCGAGCAGTTCCGCGCGGCGCGCATCGTCCAGGGAATCCCAGAACGCAAGCAGGTGCTCCTGCCCGGTCCGCTCGAGGCGCTGCTTGGTTTCGGCAAGGGTCGGCGTGTTTCGCATCTTTTGTTGTCCGGTCGATGGTCGTCGTGTCCGTCGTGTCTCGCGCGGGCGCTCGGGCGGCGTGATCAGGCCTTCGGCTCGATCGGCGCGCTCCAGCCTTCCGGTCGGTGGCGGACGATGAGCCCGCTCTCGAGGTAGATCACCTGCTCGCACACGTTGGTGCAGTGGTCGGCGATCCGCTCCACGCTCTTGGTCACGCTCATCAGGCCGAAGGCGAAGTGCACCGAGAGGTGGCCGGCCGCCACCTGCTCCTGGGCGTTCATGAGGATCTCGCGCTTGAAGCGATCCACGGTGTCGTCGAAGAGGAGCACCTGGCGCGCCAGGTCCGCGTCGTGCTTGAGGAGCGCGCGGTTGGTGTCGCGCAGCATGCCGATCACGCTGTTGGCCATCACGCGGAAGGTGTCCGGCACGCGGAGCTGGCGAGTGCGCTCCTCCAGCACGCGCTCGGCGATGTTCACGCCGCAGTCGGCAATGCGCTCGTACTCGTTGTTGCACTTGACGATGGTGAGGACGCTGCGGATGGCGTGCTCGTCGGTCTGGCCCATGCCCAGGAGCGGCACGGAGCGCTTCTCGATCTCCACGTCCACGCGGTCCACCTCGGTGTCGAGGGACTCGATGCGGCCGGCCTTCGCGAGGTCCAGGTCGAAGTAGCTCTCCACGGCGAGCGTGCAGAGGTCAAGGACGCGAGCGCCCTGGTGGACGATGTCGTGCTCGAGCGCCGCCAGGCGGTCGTGAAAGGTGGCCATGGCCCAATGGTACCCCGCACCGAGCGCGTCCATGCGTGGTGCGCTCCTATACTTGCCTCTTCCATGGCGCTGCTCTGCGTCAACATCGACCACGTCGCCACCGTCCGGCAGGCACGCCGCACGTACGAGCCGTGCCCCGTGGCCGCCGCGCACCAGGCGATGGCCGGCGGCGCACACGGCATCACCGTGCACCTGCGCGAGGACCGTCGCCACATCCAGGACGCCGATGTGCTGCGCCTGGCGGAGGAGTTCCGCGGCAAGCTCAACTTCGAGATGGCCGCCACCGACGAGATGGTGGCGATGGCGCTTCGCATCAAGCCCGTGATGGCGATGCTCGTCCCCGAGGGCCGCCACGAAGTGACCACCGAGGGCGGGCTCGACGTCCGCTCGCAGGAGTCGCGCGTGCGCGAGGTGATCGCGCGCCTGGCGGCGGGCGGCGTCCGGGCCAGCATCTTCATCGACGCCGAACCGGCGCAGATCGAGGCCGCGCACCGCTGCGGCGCCTCGGTCTGCGAGGTGCACACCGGCCCGTGGGCGCACGCCGTGCACGGCAACGGCGATCGCTGCGACGCCCCGGCCGCGCTCGCCGAACTTGCCAAGGTCCGCGCCGCGGGCGAGGCAGTCCGCGCCCATGGCATGCAGTTCAACGCCGGCCACGCGCTCAATTACGTGAACGTGGGCCCGGTGGCCGCACTTCCCGGCCTGAACGAACTCCACATCGGCCACGCCATCGTCAGCGAGGCGGTGTTCACGGGGCTGCGTTCCGCCGTTGCGCGGATGCGCGCCTGCATCGATGGTGCTGCTGCGGGCGTACACTCGCCGGCATGAGCACGCGCATCGGTTTCCACGGCTGCTACACCGCGATCGTCACCCCGTTCAGTGCCGATGGCACGTCGGTGGATCTTGCGCGCCTCGAAGAGGGCGTGCGTCGCCAGGCGGCGGGTGGCGTCACCGGAATCGTGCCCTGCGGCACCACCGGCGAGAGCCCCACGCTGACCGAGGAAGAGCATGCGCGCGTCGTCGAGACCGCGGTGCGCGTCGGTCGCCCGCTCGGGCTGCAGGTGGTGGCGGGCGCGGGCTCGAACTCCACCGCGCATGCCATGCACCTGCAGAAGCTCGCGCGCCAGCTCGGTGCCGATGCCGGTCTCCAGGTCACGCCGTACTACAACAAGCCATCGCAGGAAGGCATCTACCGCCACTTCATGTCGGTGGCCGATTGCTGCGACCTCCCGGTGATGCTCTACAACATCCCCGGCCGCGCGGGTGTTGCCATTGCGCCCGAGACCGTCGAGCGCCTGAGCCGCCACCCGAACATCCAGGCGATCAAGGAAGCCACCGGCAGCATGGATTCGGCCAGCGAGATCCGCCAGCGCTGCGGCATCACCGTCCTCTCCGGCGACGACAGCCTGACGCCGAGCTTCGCGGCCGTGGGTGCGGCGGGCGTGGTGAGTGTGGTCAGCAACCTGGTGCCCGGCCGCGTGGCGGAACTCTGCCGCCTGCTTGCCGGCAACGATTTCCGCGCGGCGCTCGAGGTGCACATGGCGCTGCTACCGCTCTCGAAGGGCCTGCTCTCCATCGACGTCAATCCGGTGCCCGTCAAGTGTGCGCTTGCCTCGCTCGGCCTCGACACCGGCATGGTTCGCCTGCCGCTTGCCGCAGCGTCGGCGCAGGCTGCCACGCGCATCCGCGAGCTGGTGGTGTCCGCCGGAATCGTCGCCAGCGCCGTGCCCACGCCCGCAGGGGCCGCACGTTGAACCTGCACGCTCCGCAGTACGACACTGCCTCGCTTCCCTACAAGGTGGCGGTCCTTTGCTACCTGTGGGACGCGGATGGCCGCATCCTGATGCTCCACCGCAAGAAGGTGCCGAACATCGACATGTACTCGCCGGTGGGCGGCAAGGTGGAGATCAGCCGCGGCGAGAGCCCGCATGAATGCGCGGCGCGCGAGGTGGAGGAGGAGACCGGCCTGCGCCTCCGCGTCGAGGACATGCGCCTCTTCGGGATGGTGAGCGAGCGTGCCTATCAGGGCGAGATGCACTGGCTGATCTTCCTCTTCGAATGCACGCGCCACGTGCGCCCGGACGAGATCGCGCACAGCGAGTTCGACGAAGGCCGCCTCGAGTGGATCCCCGAGGCCGATGTCGAGAAGCTGCCGATCCCCATCACCGACCGCGAGATCATGTGGCGCCAGGTGCAGAAGCACCGCAACGGCGGATTCTTCGCGGTGGACATCGACTGCAGCACCGAGCCGATGGCGCACGTGGTGCGCGAGAGCCGACGCTAGACGCCTGCACTGGTTCCCGTATCATTTTCGGCATGCCTCCGGCGGTCACGATCACTCTGCGGTTCGAGGGGGGCGGGCATCCGCCGGTCTCCTTCGTTGCGGATGGAGTGCCGCGTTCGATCGGCCGGGATGCCGGGTGCGAGATCGTCCTGCCCGACCGATCGGTCTCGCGCCGTCATGCCGAACTGCGTGACCGCGACGGGGTCTGGGAATTGTGCAACCGTGGGCAGGCGGGGACGCTCGTGGGTGGGCAGCCGGCCCCGTTGGACGCATGGGTGCCGCTGCGCCATGGTTCCCGAGTGACCATCGGGCCGTATCGGCTGCGGGTGGACCTGGCGGATGGGGACGTGGTCAACGGCTCGACGACGGGCGCGGCACCCGCGTTCGTCGACGGCGTTGGCGGCCGCGTGGCGACGGTGCCGGCGCATGCGCTTGAGTCGCTGGCCGAGCTCCGCCTCTCGGCGTTGACCGACGTGGCATCGCGCCTTGCGCTTGCCGACGACGAAGACGCGCTCGAGCGCGTGCTCGTCGACGCGCTTGTCGACGCCGGCGACTTCCGTCGCGCGGTGGTTGCCGAGCGCCGCGTCGCCGGGGCGGAGTCCGCGTGGGGCGTCCGCGCGATGGCCGCCGCGGCCGACGAAGACGAGGCAAAGCCGATCAGCCGAACGCTCCTTGGCGGGGCACTGGACGCCGGTTCGATGGTGCGGCTGGAGGACGACCTGCGTTTCAGCGGCGCCCAGAGCGTCATGGCCGCGGGAACCACCGCGGCGCTTGCGGTGCCCCTGGGCACCACGGGCCGCGTGCTGGCGGTCGATACGTCGGATCGCGGGGCTCGCCGCACGTCGGCTGCGCCGTTCGTCAACGTGGTCGCGCGGCTTGCGGCGCTCGCACTGGAGTCGTTGACACGCCGGCAGCTCTCTGCGGAACTGGCGGAGGCTCGCCGCGCACAGGCGCGCCTGCTTCCCGGCGAGCGTGGCACGCGCGGATGCGTGCGCTGGACCATGTCCAGTCGCCCAGGGCTCCAGGTGAGCGGCGACTTGTTCGCCGTGTTCGCGCGTCCGGACGGCGGATCAGTGGTCTTCCTGGGCGACGTGGCGGGCAAGGGCGCGCCGGCGGGCCTGGTCATGGCCGCGACCGTGGCCTACGCCGAGGCGGCAATCGCGGAGGGCGCATCGCTCGAGCGGGTGATGGAGCGCATCGGCACGCACATCGCGCGCGGCGGTGGCTCGATGGAGGCCGGGGTGGGTTCGTTCGTCACCGTCTTTGCGTTCGAAGTTTCCCCGCATGGCGCGTGTTCCGCGGTGGACGCCGGCCATTCGTTCGCGGTCCGCATGCATGGTGACCGGGCCGAATTGCTGGTGCCCGAGGGCGGCGGTCCGCCGCTCGGTGCGGTCGGTGACTTCCCCTACACGAGCGGTGCGGTGCTTCTGGCTCCCGGCGACCGAGTGGTCCTGTTCAGCGACGGCATATCGGAGCAGCCCAACGCCGATGGCGTGATGATGGGTTGCGGGCCGGTCGTGTCGGCACTCCAGGGCAGTTCGGGCACCGACGAGGACGTGGCGCGCCTGCTGTCGCTCCTCGAGCGGCATGCCCAGGGCGAGCCCTACTTCGACGACGTGACGGTTGCGAGCATCGCGTTCGAGCCGGCGTAGGCTGTAAAACACGCACTGAGCTGCGCCAGCCGGCTGGAGACGCTCGCGCAGATTTCCGTATCCTGTGCGCATGACTCCGGAGGAAACTGTCAGTTTCGGCGCCCAGGGCTCAGGCGGCTTCGACGAGGTCCCCGGTGCGCAAGTTGGTCCATACAAGTTGATCTCGCCCTTGGGTGAAGGCGGCTTCGGCTCCGTATGGCTTGCCGAGCGGCGCCACCCCTTCGTGCAGCGCGTCGCACTCAAGCTTGTGAAAGCGGGGATGGATTCAAAGGCCGTGGTGGCGCGCTTCGATCAAGAGCGCCAGGCGCTGGCCGTGATGAATCACCCCGGGATCGCCAAGGTCTTTGACGGCGGGCTGACGGCGCAAGGTCGACCCTACTTCGCCATGGAGTACGTGAAGGGCGAGCCGATCACGGAGTTCTGCGACCGAGTCAAACTCAGCATTGACGAGCGGTTGAAGCTCTTTGAGCAAGCATGCGAAGCGGTGCAGCACGCGCATCTCAAGGGCATTGTGCACCGTGACCTGAAACCGGGCAACGTGCTCGCCTTTATGGTCGAGGGTGAAGGCGCGAAGCTCAAGGTGATCGACTTTGGTGTGGCGAAGGCCATGAGCCAGCGCATGACCGAGCACACGATTTTCACCGAGACCGGGCAGATGATCGGTACGCCGGAGTACATGAGCCCGGAGCAGGCGGACCCGACGGCAGGCGATATCGACACGCGCAGCGACATCTACTCGCTTGGTGTGCTTCTGTATGAATTGCTCGTCGGTGCCACGCCATTCGACGCGAAAGAACTGCGCAAGAAGGCATACGGCGAGATCCAACGAACGATTCGCGAGCAGGATCCGCCGAGCCCGAGTGCGCGGCTCTCGACGATCTGCACGAAGGATCAGGCGACCATCACCCGAATCGAGTCAGCGCGCAAGTTGCGTGCGGCGGACTTGGTGCGTCGTCTACGCGGCGAGTTGGAGTGGATCCCACAGAAGGCCATGCGGAAGGAGCCGCAGCATCGGTACCAGACGGCGATGGCGCTTGCGGAAGATGTGCGGAACTATCTGCAGGGCAAGCCGATCGCGGCGGCACCGGAATCGTCGGCCTACCGCATGCGCAAGTATGTGCGGCGGAATCGCGGGCTGGTGATCGGGGTGGGCGCGGTGATGACGGCGCTGGTGGTGGGGCTTGGTGTGGCGACGTGGCAGTGGCGGGTGGCTGAGGTCGCACGACAGGATGCGGTCACGGCGAAGGAAGCGGCCGTTGCCAGCGAGGCGAAGGCGGACGCGGCGCGCAAGGACGCGGAGTCCGCGCGCGCGGAGGCGGAGGAGGTGCGCGACGTGGCCATCAGCGAGCGAGCGGCTGCGGACGCGGCGCGTGCTGCGGCTGATCGAGTTCGATTGACGGCGGAGTCCGAGCGCGACCGAGCCAACAACTTGATCACAGCAATCACGGTCAACAGCGCCATGAGGGCTTCGGAGTCGGGCCAGAAAGAGCAACTTAAGACCGACCTCGCGACGCTCGAGGGTTCGGGACAGCGAAATCGATTCGATGTCCGCTATGCGGTCGCGGAGTCAGACAAGTCGGTGGGCGAACCCTTAGGGCTACACAAGGGGGTGGCCCGCAGCGTCGCGATCAGCCACCCGGATGTGAGCACGATCGCAAGCGCAAGCGACGATGCAACAATCCTTCTGTGGGACGCCAAGACGAAAAAGTTACTTACAACGCTGTCCGGGCACAGAAACTTGATTACTAGCGTTGCGTTTAGTCCCGATGGCACGACGCTCGCAAGCGGTAGCTTCGACACGACGGTCCGCCTGTGGGAAACCAAGACAGGCAAGTTGCGCGGAGAACTGCTGGGACAGCCCACGCAGAAGGTCTGCGGGGTCGCATTCAGCCGGGACGGAAGCAAGATCGCCAGCGCAAACGAAGACGGGACGATCGTTCTGTGGGACGCCAAGGACTTCCGCAGAATCAGGTCGTTTGTAGGCAATACAAGAGCCGTCAACGGGGTTGCATTCAGCCGGGACGGAAAGCGGATCGCGAGCGGTGGTGACGACCGTACGGTCCGCGTCTGGGACATAGGGGACATAGAGAATCGCAAGCAGCCGTTGGAGCTCTCCGGACACAATGGCCCAATCAATCGGGTTGCCTTCAGCCCAGATGGCCGGATCATCGCAAGTGCAAGCGTGGACAAGTGCATCCGTCTATGGGACGCCGAGACGGGAGAGTTACGCAGAACGCTATCCGGGCATGAAGACGATGTCACGAGCGTCGCCTTCCGCTTCGACGGAGAGTTCATCGTAAGTGCAAGCTTCGATAAGACCATCCGGCTCTGGAATACCGAGACGGGCACGCAGGTGCGCGCTGTGTTTAGTACTACGGATAGGGTGTACGAAGCAGCCTTCAGCCCAGACGGGGAGCGGATCGTGAGCGGCAGCGCGGACGGAGCAGTTTGCCTATGGGACGTCATGCCCGAACATACCGATTACGAGAGGCTGCGGGCGCAAGAAGGCGGAGTCCGCAGCGTTGCATTCAGCCGGGATCGGCAGACCATCGTTTCCGGTGGCGTTGATAAGTCCATCCGTCTGTGGGACACGGCGATCGGTCGCGCAATTGGCGCGCCCTTGCCAGGTCACGACAGCGAGGTCATGAGCGTCGCCATCAGCCGCGATGGAAAGCAGATCGCAAGCGGCTGCCTTGACCGAACGATTCGCCTCTGGGGAGATACCGTCCGCGTGCTAAAGGGGCACTCGGATAGCGTGTTCAGCATTGCCTTCAGCCCGGACGGGAAGAAGCTTGTGAGCGGGAGCGCTGATAAGACCGTCCGCGTGTGGAATGTGGCTACAGGGAAAGAGTGCTTTGCGCCACTCTCTGGGCATCAGGATCGCGTTCTCAGCGTCGCGTTCAGCCCCAAGGGCGGAAGCAAGATCGCAAGCGCAAGCAGCGACGGGAAGATCCTGCTTTGGGACGCTGAGTCGCGTGTTCAGATCTGGGCGATCGTTGGCCATGCAGGGCCTGTACGAGGAGTGGCCTTTAGTCAGGACGGCGGGATCATTGCGAGCGCGAGCGACGACAAAACCATCCGTCTGTGGGATACAGCGTCAGGCAAACCGCGAGGCAACCCACTGACGGGGCACAAGGATGTTGTCGCCAGCGTTGCATTCAGCCCGGACGGCAAGACCATCGCAAGCGGAAGTTTTGACACATACATCCGCCTGTGGGACACAGCGACCGGCCTTCCACTCGGAGAGCCCCTGCAAGGGCACACCGGAAAAGTCAACAGTGTTGCGTTCAGCCCTGATGGTCTGGCTCTCGCGAGCGGCAGTGATGACAAGCGGGTGCTCGTTTGGCAGGCCATTCCCATGTCCAAACGCATCAGCCAGTTTCGTACCTGTGTCAATCTGGTCGATGAAGCGCGCGCAGCGCTGAGCCCGCAGCTTGCGGCTTTCAGCGCAGGCTCGGGCAATGTTGCGGATCTTCAGCGATTCGTGCTCAACGATCCCCGATTTGCGGGGGAGAAGCGCATTGCGGCCCTCATCGTGGTCGGCGAGGTTTGGGACGAGCAGGTGCGCCGTCGACTTGGCGAATCTGTTGCTCCGCTCGCCCCCTGACTACACCCCCGCCACGCGCGCGCACTCGTCGCACAGCGCATTCGCGCGCTCGGCGGTCGCTGCCTCCGCGATGATCCGGATGATCGGCTCCGTGTTGCTCGCGCGCAGGTGCACCCAGCCGTCGGCGAAGTCGACGCGCACGCCATCCACGTCACTGATCCGTTCCTTGGCGAACGCAGCCTTCACCTTGGCGAGCGCGGGGCCCACGGCTGCCATGCCGCCGACCGCGGCCAACTCCATCTTTCGCTTGATCATCGCGTAGCGGGGCAAGGCGGCCACCAGCGCCGAGAGCGGCTTGCCCTCGTGCGCCAGCAATTCGAGCGTCAGCGCCATCGCCGTCAGCGAATCGCGCACGAAGCACACCGGCGGATAGATCACTCCGCCGTTGCCTTCGCCACCCAGGATGCCGTTCGCGCCGCGCAGGCCGGCCACCACGTTCGCCTCGCCCACCGCGGTGCGCGCCACGCGCGAACCCGCGAAGCGCGCCGCCACGTCGTCGATCATGCGGCTGGTGCTCAAGTTCGCCGCGAGTGCGCCGCCACCCGTGCGCTGCAGCATGCGCAGCGCGGAGAGCACCAGCGTGCATTCCTCGCCGATGAACGTCCCGCGCTCGTCGACGATCGCCAGCCGGTCTGCGTCCGGGTCCTGCGCAAAGCCGCACGCCGCCCCCGGCGTCTCGCGCACGGCCTTCGCCAGGTCCACGAGGTTCTCGACCAGCGGCTCCGGCACGTGTCCGAAGACGCCCGTCTGCTCCCCGAAGATGTGCACGACCGTGCAGCCAAGCTCCTCCAGCAGCATCCGCCCGCCGTGGCAGCCGCTGCCGTTCACGCTGTCGAGCACCACGGTGAATCGCTTGGCGCGGATCGCCGCCACGTCCACGTGCGCCAGCACGCGGTCCAGGTGGACCCGCGCGGCGCTGCCGTCCGGCGTCACGCGCCCGGTCTCGAGCGGCGCGCACCAGTCGATGCGCCGCTCCTTGAAGCGGTCGACGATCTCCTTGGCGATCGCGGGCGGCGGCGCCAGGCCGTCGCCGTCGAGGCACTTGATGCCGTTCCACTCGATCGGGTTGTGGCTCGCGGTGACGGTGAGCCCGCCGTCGGCCTGGTGGTGCCCGATCATCACGCCCACCGTCGGCGTCATCGCCACGCCGATGTCGATCACGTCGCACCCGGTGGCCAGCAGGCCGCCGATCGCCGCCGCCTCGAGCGGCGGACCGCTGATTCGCCCATCGAGCCCCACCACCACCTTCGGCCGCTTCTTGCCGGTGGTGGCCTTGAGGAACGATCCGAACGCCGCGCCGTACGCGGCCGCCACCTCGGGGGTCATGGTCTTTCCAACGATGCCGCGGGCGCCGGAAACGGAGAGCATCAGGGGTGCTTCGGTGTGCTGCATTTGAACCTTCAGGCTATCGGAATCCATGAAAGGTTTCCCTATACTGCGCGGTCCATGTACCTGATCCGGATCGAGCGCTCCTTCAGCGCCGCCCACTCGCTCGACATCGGCGGTGTGCGGGAGCCCATCCACGGCCACAACTGGGCCGTGGGCGCCACGCTGGCCGGCCCGAGCCTCGATGCCGACGGCCTGCTGGTGGACTTCCACGCCATGGAGCGGGCGCTTGACGGCATCATCGGCCGCTTCCACAACCGCAACCTGAACGACACGCCGCCCTTCGACCGCGTCAACCCGAGCGCCGAGCTGGTGGCGCAGTTCATCGCCGTCGAGCTCTCCGGACACCTGCCGCGCGGGGTCTGCGTCCAGTCCGTGAGCGTCGGCGAGGCCCCCGGCTGCACCGCCACCTACCTGAGCCCCTTCCAGGGGACGGGCCGATGAGCGACGCCGCTGCCAGCATTCCGGCCGGAGCCCCCGCCACCGCCACGTCTGCAGGCCAGCCGAGCCTCACCGTCGACTACACCGATCCGGCGCGCTTCCTCAACCGCGACATCGAGTGGCTCGAGTTCAACGCACGCGTCCTCGACATCGCCGCCGACGCGCGCACGCCGCTTCTCGAGCGCCTGCGCTTCCTCTCCATCTACTCGGCGAACCTCGACGAGTTCTTCATGAAGCGCGTCGGCGTCCTCAAGCGCCAGATCGAGGCCGGCGTCTCCGGCCCCGTGCCCGAGGCGCTGACCCCCGCGCAGCAGCTCGACGGCATCCGCGCCCGCGTGGCCACGCTCGGCCATCGCCAGGCCGTCACGTTCCGCGACCGCGTGCTCCCGGGCCTTGCGCCCTACGGCATCCGCATCCTCCGCTGGGAGCAGCTCAACGATTCGCAGCGCGTGGAGGCCGAGGCGTGGTTCCGCCGCAGCGTCTTCCCGATCCTGACGCCGCTCGCCGTCGACCCCGGCCACCGCTTCCCGTTCATCAGCAACATGAGCGTCTCGCTCGGCGTCATGCTGCGCCGCCCCGGCGAGAGCGAGCAGCTCTTCGCGCGCGTGAAGGTGCCCGAGATCCCCTCGCGGCTCTTCCGCTTCGAGGGAGGCAACGACTTCATCGCCGTGCAGGCGATCGTCGAGCACAACCTCGATGACCTCTTCCCCGGCATGGAGATCCTGAAGGTGCTCGCCTTCCGCGTCACCCGCAATGCCGAGGTGGAGCGTGACAACGAGGACACCGAGGATCTCCTGGAAGCCACGCAGCACCTCCTCAAGGAGCGCCGCTTCGCGCGCGTGGTGCGCCTGGAGATCGCCGCCGGCGCCAACCCGCGCATCCTCAAGTTCCTCATGGACGAGCTGCAGGTGGATGCCGAGGACGTCTACGAGGCCGAGGGCCTCATGGACTACAGCGCGCTCAACGAGATCGCCGACACCGACATCGCCGAGCTGCATTGGCCGCGCATGAACGTCCTCGCTCCCGCGGGGCTCGAGGATGCCGACGCCGACATCTTCGCCGCCATCCGCGCGGGCGACATCCTGGTGCACCACCCGTACGAGTCGTTCGAGGGTTCGGTGGAGAAGTTCATCGAGGACGCCGCCGCGGACCCGAAGGTCCTCTGCATCAAGCAGAGCCTGTACCGCACCTCGGGCGACAGCCCCTTCATCTCGAGCCTCATCCGCGCCGCCGAGAGCGGCAAGCAGGTGGCGGTGCTGGTGGAGCTCCGCGCGCGCTTCGACGAGGCGCGCAACATCCTCTGGGCGCGCAAGCTCGAGGACGCGGGCGTGCACGTCGCCTACGGCGTGGTCGGCTACAAGACGCACACCAAGACCGCGCTGGTGATCCGCCAGGAAGAGGGCGGTCTCCGCTCGTACGCGCACATCGGCACCGGCAACTACAACAGCCGCACCGCGCGCGTCTACGAGGACATCGGCCTGCTGACGGCCGATCCGGAGATCACCGAGGACCTGATCAACCTCTTCAACTACATGACCGGCCGATCGCGGCAGCGCGAGTACCGCAGCCTGCTGGTGGCGCCGGTGGCCATGAAGAAGCGGTTCCTCGAGCTCATCGACCGAGAGGCGCGCATCGCGTCCGAGGGTGGCACGGGCCGCATCATCGCCAAGATGAACCAGCTCGAGGACCGCGGCGTGATGGATGCGCTGTACCGCGCGAGCCAGGCCGGTGTCCAGGTCGACCTGGTCGTCCGCGGATTCTGCTGCCTGCGCCCCGCCATGCCGGGCCTCAGCGCCAACATCCGCATTCGTTCCGTGGTGGGCCGCTTCCTGGAGCACAGCCGCATCTTCTGGTTCGGTGCAGGGAAGGAAGACCCGCTCGAGGGCGACTTCTTCATCGGCAGCGCCGACTGGATGTACCGCAACCTGCAGACGCGCGTCGAGGCCGCCACGCCCGTGCGCAGTGCCGATGCGCGCCGCACGCTCTGGGATTGCCTGCAGATGTGCCTCGAGGACCGGCGTTCCTCCTGGCAGATGCAGCCCGACGGCACGTATCGCCAGCTCGAGTGCGCCGACCTCCCTCCGGACGACCCGCGCGCGCTCGGCGTGAACGCGCGGCTCATCGCCTACTACGCGGACCGCGCGGCGGACCGTCGTGCGGTGCAGTCGGAGTCTCCGCACAGCCGCTGAGTGCGGCGCTCCCCTCCGGCGGCTCCGGGCTACTTCCTTGTTTCGATGTCAGTTCGGTGCGCCAGGCGCAGGTGCCGCCGCGGGTGCAGCCGCAGGCGCAGCCACCGGAGCCGGCATGGCCGCGATCCCCGTCGCCTTGCCTTCGAAGAACGTGCTCAGCCGGTTGATGCCCAGCTGGTACAGCAGCTTGTCCAGCTTGCCGGTGGCGCGGTAGGAGAGGATCCCGCTCACGCGCCAACTGGCGCCGGGCACATCGCCCGCCGAGGCCGGCACGAATGCCGGGAGCTCGGCCAGCATGCGTTCCTTCGGCGGCACGGTGAGCGACGCCACCCATTGTCCGGAGTAGACCGACTGGTCATTCACGCTGACGGAGTAGTCCCACATCGTCAGCTCGACGGGCGCGTCGTTCGGGTTCTCGAGCTCCAGTTTCATGTGGATCGAGGAACCCTCCGCCGTCTTGGAGACGGTCCGAGCCTCCACGGCCCGCACCGACGGGCTTGCGGCACATCCCGCCGCCAGCAGGGCCGCGGCGGCAATCCACGGAATCGGGGTTGTGCGCGTGGCCTGCATCGGCGAGAGAATGTATCACCTTCCGGGTGGGAGCCCGCCACGGGCCAACGCCTCGCATGCATCGCCCGCTCAACCGCATGTCCGTCCGCGCGCCTGCTGCCTTCCTGGCGGCCGCCTTGTCGGCATTGCCGGTCGCGCAGGCACGCGCGCAGGAGATGGCGCTGCCGGTCGTCGATGATTCCCCGTCTGCGCAGCTCCTGGTGGAGCAGGGCAGCGACCAGGCGAAGGCGAACCCCCGTGAGGCGGTCCGGCTCCTGGTGCAGGCGCTCGACACGGGCGCCGAGCGCCTGGTGCGCGCGGGCAACGATCCGGACCTCTTCGTCCCGCTCTCGCGCCGCGTGCACGCGATCCTCCGCGCCGACCCTGCGCTCCTGGCGGCCTTCCGCCGCGAGCTCTCCCCGGATGCCGACGCGCAGCTGGCGCGCGGCGAGCTCCGCGAGCTGGTTGCCCGCCGGCTCGACACCGACGCCGGCCTCGAGGCGGCGCTCCGCCTGGCGGAGTCGGCCATCGCGCGCGGGCGCTTCGCCGCCGCCGCGGCCTACCTCGACCGCACGGCCGACCACGATCTCCTCGTCGGCCGCCGCGCGCTGCACCACGCATCGATGACTGCCATCGCGGCAGTGCGGCTTGGGCGGGGGGCCCAGGCGCGCGAGGCCGTGGCGCGGATCGACGCACTGCCGGTGGCTGGCCTCGATCCCGCGGAGGTTGCCGCCGCCCGCGCTGCCGCGATGTCGGTTCCGCCGCAATCGTCTCGCCCGGCCTTTGGCTCCCTTGGCGCCGGGCAGTTCGATGCCGCCACGTCCACGTCGCCCTGGAGCGAGACGTGGGCCGTGCCCATCGACTCGATGTCCATGTCGGGCGGGGCAGGGCGCAACGAAATCGGCCGCGCGGAACGTCCGCGTCCCGCCTCCGGCAGCGCACCCGCCGCCGTGGGCGACCGCGTCTACGTCGACGACGGCATCGCCATCCGCGCGTTCGATCGCCTGAGCGGTCGCCCGGTGTGGTCGATGCCCGCCGGCGGCACCGACCTGTCCATGGCGTCCATGCGCATGGTGGCCGCGTCGGACGATGCAGTGGTGGCGTTCTCCACGCAGTCCGGTTCGATGGCCCGCCCCGGCATCGGCCGCGTGACCTGCATCGACCCCGCCACCGGCATGATGCGCTGGGAGTCGCGCATCGACCGCATCGACGGCCGCAACGACCTCGACGGCATGGTGGGGCAAGGCGCGCCGATCATCGTCGACGGTCGCGTGATCATCGCCGCACGTCGCACGTCGCCGCGGCTCGAGACGGTGAGCTGGCTGCTGGCGCTCGACCTCGAGCAGCCGAGTCCCGCCTCCTGGGCACGCGTCATCGCCACCAGCGGCAGCGCTCGCATGGGTGGCAGTCGCTCGGCGGACGCGCCGGTCCTCGCAGGCGGCGTCCTCTACCTCTCCACTTCCACCGGCGCCGTGGCGGCGGTCGACCCGTGGGACGGCCTGGTGCGCTGGGTCCGCCGTTTCCCCGTGCCGGTGCGCGATGTCGCCACTGCCACCGGGCCGTTCGATGTCCTGACGCCTGCCGTCGTCGGCGATCGGGTGTTCACGGTTTCCCCCGATCACTCGAGGATTCTGGCCCTCGACTGCCGTTCCGGCGCGCTCGTCGCGGAAGTACCCACCGGCGCGGACGGCGGCCTCGGCGCGCCGTCATACCTCGTGGGCGATGAAGCCTCGGGCCTGGTGCTCGCGGTCGGCTCGCGCGTGGCGTGCTTCTCCGCCTCCGCGCCGCAGTCCACCCGATGGTCGTTTCCCGCCGCCGATGCATCCATGGATGCCGAGGTGCATGGCCGTGTCCAGTTCGCGCGCACCGCGGATCCGCAGGCGCCCGTCGTCCTGACGGCGGACCAGTCGGACATCGTGATCCGCGATGCCCTCGATGGCAAGGAGCGCATGCGCCTTGCCGGTGCGGGCAACTCCAACGCCATCCTGGTCGGCGACCAGCTGCTCGCCGCCGGCACCACGAAGCTCTCCGGATGGATGCCTTCCGCGGAGGCAGAGCGGATCATCCGCGGGCGCATGGCCGCCACGCCCACCGCGGACGCCGCCATGGCGCTGGTCCACCTCGCTCGGCAGATTCGCTCCGGGCCGCTTGCTGCGGAAGGTGCCGCGGAGTGCGTCCGTCGCGTGGCCGCGCTTCCTGCCGATGCGGCCGAGCGCAGCGAGCTCCTCGAACTGCTCCTGGCGCTCGACGCCATGGACCTCGCGTCCGGTGCCGATCGCAGGGCGCTCGACGCGGCCGTCGACCAGGCGGCGGTCCTCGCCGACAGCCCGCTTCGCGGCGGATTTGCGCGCGCCGACCGTGCGCTGCGTCGCCGCGATCCCGTCGCCGCCGCCCGCATCGCCGTGGCCACTGCCATGGACGCCGCCGGCGGGCGCCTCCCCAGTCCCGGGGCATCGCTCTCCGCCGACGCGGAGGCCCGTCGCATCGTCATCGCCGCCACGGCCGCGGATCCACGTGCCATGGACGGTGTCCAGGAGGCGGTGGCCGCCGCCGTGTCCAAGGCATCGGGTGACGCCCGTGCGCGCATCCTGCGTTCCGCCGCTCGACTCGGCATCGGGACGCGCGCCGGTGCCGACGCACTCTCCGCACTCACCTCCGCGGCATCCGGGGTCCCCGCACGGGTCGATGCCGCGCGGCTCGTGCGCGAGTGCGGGGCGCTCGTTCCGCCGTCGCCCGCTTCGCAGGAGTTCCTCCGTTCGCTCGATCCGCGGTGGGGGCCCACCCTCGTGCAGGGCTCGGCTCCAGCGCCCCCGCGCATCGAAGGGGGAGCGCGCCGCATCGTCGAGTTCCCCGGCCGCCTGCCGCGCTTGCTCCACAACGCCGGCAGCATGCCGGGCGGCGTGCTCACGGTGCAGGGCACGGAACTCGTCCTCCGCAAGCCGCCGTCGTTCGCGCCGCAGTGGCGCGTGCCGATCGGCACCGCGGACTGCTCCGTGCTTGCGACGCAGCCGTCGATCCTCGTCTGCGACGATGGCCCGGGCGGCACCGGGGCCATCAGCAGCATTTCGCCCGAGGGCGCCGTGCGCTGGAAGACGCGCGCCGTGGTGCCGGATCCTGCGTCGGGCGCCGATCCGGACCTGATCTCCGGCGATGTCGTGGATCCCGTCGATGCACGCCAGGGCCCGGCCGTGGTGCCCATCCTCACCGCGCCGGTGGTGGCCACGCTCCGCCGTGACGGTTCGGTGACGGCCTTCGGCACCGATCGTGGCCTGGAGGCGTGGAGCCGCCCGGGCGATGGTGGTGTCCCGGTGATGTGGACGCATGAAGCGCTCGCCATCATCGTTGCCGGGGAGGTTGACGATGGCTCCGGCCCGGTGATCCAGATCTCGGTGCTGGATCCGGTGGACGGTCACGTCGTCCGCTCCTGGGCGCTCGAGGGCGTCACCGAGCTCCGCTGGCTGCACGTCGTGGACGGCGGACTGCTGGTGGCGGGAACGGACGTGGGCATCGAGGCGCGACGGCTCGCCGGCGGCGACGAGTCGGCGCCCTACTGGTCGATCGACGCCGTCGACGCGCGCGCGTCCACGCGCTGTTGGCATGTTGGCCGTTGGCTCCTCGTCCTCGATCGTTCGGACGCGCTCCTGGCGATCGACGCGTGGACCGGTCGCGTGACGCCCGGCGCATTCGCGCCGTCCGGGGTGGTTGCGCAGTCTCCCGTCCGGCAGATCGCGGTCGGCGAGGGCTGGATCGCGGCGGTCCGGGATTCCCACGCCGACTACTTCTCCCTCCAAGGCGCGCACCTCGGCCGCGATGCCCCTGGTTCCGAGCGTGCCTACCTCGCTGCTGCGGCCAGCGCCACGCGGCTCTTCGTCCTGGACGCCGGCGTTGCCGGCAGCGATCCCGTCCCCCTGCGCTTCCCCATCCTCCTGCACGACCTGGATGTCTCCCGCGGAGGCCTCGAGTCCGCCCCGCCCCTCATGGTCCGCTCCCTTGGCCAGCGTTCGCGGGACATGGCGGTATCCGACGGCATCGTGGCGGTCTCCAACGGATCCGTGGTCCAGGCCGTCGAATTTTCTCCTGTTTCCGCCCCTGCAGGCCGATGAATCGCCTTCATCCCTCGCTGGATGGCTATCTCCTCACGGGCTGGAATCCGATCGCTACACTTCCGCGCGCCGCAGCCAAGCACTGCGCCCACTTCACGCAGAGAGACCCCATGACCTTCATCGCCACATCGTCCAGCATTGTCGATCCGTCGTTCGAAGACCTCGGCTCGGCCGCGCTCCTTCCCTTCTCCGCCTCCACGTCCATCGCGGTGCTCGCCGCGTCCGACGAGGACGACGACTTCGTCTTTGATGACGACGATGAGGACGAAGACGAGGACGAAGACGAGGACGAAGACGAGGACGAAGACGAGGACGAGGACGAAGACGAGGACGAGGACGAAGACGAAGACGAGGACGAGGAAGAGGAAGAGGAAGAGGAAGAGGACGAGGAAGAAGACGAAGACGAGGACGAAGACGAAGACGAAGACGAGGACGAAGACGAGGAAGAGGAAGAAGACGAAGACTGATTCCGCGTCTCCATCACGAAACACGCATGCGCTGCCAGGCTTTGCCGGCAGCGCATTTCTTTTTGCTCGTCAGTCGATGCTCGCCGTGCCTTCCGTCAGCGCGCATTGGACGACGGTGCCGGTGAATCCGCCGGTGCTTCCGGATTCAGCACCAGTCGCGCCACGTCCAGCCGGTTCCTCGCAGTCCGGAACGCCACCAGCTCCCCGGCGGACATCGTCGTTGGCCGCGTGATCCACGCGCCGCTCGCCATCAACTCGGCGCGGCTCTTGCTCGCGCCCAGCCGTTCCCGCATCAGGGCGTCCGGCATGGTCACCAGCGCGTTGTCGGCATCGACCACGGTGGCGGCGAACGATCCTTCGAGGAGCTGTTCCACGCTGCCTCCGGGCGCCCAGAGTGCCATGCGGCCGGCGTCCGGCACCCAGAACGCCACGCGTTCGCGGGTCGGCGGCGAGGCGGCCAGGCCGGAGACCGGCGCCAGCGCCCGCACCACCCACGTCAGGTTTGCCTTGAGCGAGACCACCGCCAGCATCGCAGGTGCCCGTGTCGCATCCGCGGCGGGCAGCCCGTCTGCCGCAAAGGGCAGCCATGCCACCACCAACGACCCTCCCTCGAGGCGGAACGCGAACATTCCCGTGCCATCGCCACCGAACACCGGCATGAGCCAGCTGCTTCCGGGGGCCCCGTCAAGGACGCGCGTCACGCCATCGCGTCGGCACACCAGCTGCCAGTCGCCACCCTCGGGATTGCGGCGGCTCCACGCAAGCGTTCCGTCCCGCGCCACCGTTGCGAAGGCGTTGCACCACTCGTCCTGCACGATCGGCACCAGGCTCCCCGACCACCGCTGCATGGCGATGTCTCGCCCGCCATCGTTCCTCGGCCGCTCCACCAGGTAGCCCTCGTCGCTTGCCCCTCGGCCCAGCACCCACGGCCCATCCAGGCGCGAGAGCGGCAATCCCGGCGTGTCGCCCGCCAGCGAGACGGCCTCCATGCGGCTCGTGAACCCCTCGGGCCCCAGCGGATCGCCCACTCGTTCCGCCCACGTCGCGGTGCCGGACGTCTGCACCACCATCTTCCGTCCATCGGGCGAAACCAGCGGAAGTGTCTGCCCATCCCATGGCATCTGCGTCACGGGCGTGAGCATCATGCGGGTGCGCTTGACGATCACGCTGCTCTCGTCGATGACCACCGTGCGCGTTCCGTCGCTCGCGACATCCGACGTCAGTGAAAGCCGCTCCTTGGTGGAAAGTCGCTGGCTCTCGCAGCCGACCGAGCTTGCCCATGCCGCTGCCCCCAAAACGAACAGGGCGGCCGCGTGAGCCGCCCTGTGCGTGTTGCCTGTCTCAGTCACGTTGCGCGCCCTCAGGAGAGGCCGTTCACTTCGGTGTCGCGGGAGCGGGGTCTGCCGGCTTGCTTGGCGCCGATCCCTCCGGCGTTGCCGCAGCCGGTGGTGCCGGGGCAGGGGCCGGTGCCGGGGCAACGGGAAGCTCCTGGCCAGCCTCGATCGGCGCCAGCGGATCCGTCGGACCGGGGAGCACCGTTTCATCGTCGCTCCTCAGGTTGCGGCTCTTGATGAGCTCCTTCGACATCTCGGCAACGGGCTTCTCCAGCTCACGCAGGCGCTTGCGCTCGTCCTTGTTGTAGTTGGCGTCGTTCTCGTCCGGGTTGTCCACCACGGTCGGGGTCACGAACACCAGCAGCTCGGTGGTGGCCTTGGTCTCGCTCGTGCTGGCGAACACCCAGTCGAGGACCGGGACTTCGCCGAGCAGCGGCACCTTGCTCTTGATCTTGTTCTCCGTCTCCTTGCGGATGCCGGAGAGCACGATGGTCTGCCCGTTCTTCACGGTGACCGAGGTATTCGTCTGGCGGCGATCGATGACCGGGTTGCCGCCGACGCCCACCGGGCTCGTGTTGTTCACGTTCGAGAGCAGCACCTCGATCTGCATGTTGACGTTGCGGTCCTTGGTGATCCGCGGCCGCACGTTGAGGCCGATGCCCACCGGGATCTGGTCGAACGTCGCGTTCACGCCGCCGCCCGTGTTCAGGTCGCTCAGGCTCGAGCTCTGGAAGGGCACGTCCTGGCCCTGGAAGAACTTCGCCTCCTTGTTGTCGCTCGTGAAGACACGGGGCTCCTGCAGGATGCGCACCGTGGTCTCTTCCGAGAGTGCCTGCAGGATCACCTGGGCGCTCGCGGTGAAGGTCAGTTCGGAGGTCGAGAGGTCCGGTGCGAAGATGTCGGTCTTGGAGCCGACGAACTTCGGGTCCACCACGATGGCGTTGTTGCCGTTGGTGAGGTTCAGGTCCTGGCCCCACTTGATGCCCAGCTGGAAGTCATCGCCCAGCTGCACCTCGGCCAGCACCACGGCGATCATCACCTGGCGTCCGGGCTTGTCGAGGTCCTGCACGATCTTGGCCAGGCTGTCCTGGATCTCCGGCGGTGCCAGGATCAGGAGCGAGTTCTGCCCGGCATTCGGCACGACGCGGCTCTTGCCCACCAGCGCGCTGACCTCGGTCTGGTCCTCGCCCGCGGCGCGGCCCGACTGCCAAGGGAACTGGATGCCGCCGCCGCCGCCGCCCGCGCCCGCCTGGTTCGTGTTGCCGCTCGTGAATGCGTTCGTGTTGGTGGTGCCGTTCTGCCCACCGCTCGCCACGTTGAAGTCGATGCCGGTGAGGCCCTCCTCGGGGCTGCGGATGGTTGCCGACGACCCGGACTGCGCGAGCAGCGCGTTGAGGATCTCGGCGAGCTCCACCGCGCCCGCATGCTTCAGCGGGATGTTCCGCGGCATGCCGGCCTGGAGCGGCTGGTCGATCTGCTCGATCAGCATGTCCAGCCACTTGAAGTTGTCCGGGGTCTTGCTGACCACGATCAGGCGGTTGGAGTCTGGGTACGCCTCGATGCGGAAGATGTTGGCGATGGCGACGTCCGCGCCAGCCTCACCGCCGCCGCCGCCGCCGATCCCCTGCACGCGCTGGATGCCGGTGCTCCGGCCGCCTGCGCCGCCGCCCGTGGTGCGTCGCGCGCCGCCACCGCCGCCGCCTTCCAGCAGCGACTGCAGCACGGTCTGCACCTTGAGCGGGTCGGTGTACTTGAGGTCGTACAGGCGATAGATCTGGCCGCTGCTCTCGGATGATGGCTTGTCGAGCTCCGAGATCAGCTTCTCGATCTCGTGCATGATCGTCGGCTCTGCGCGGATCGTCAGGCTGTTGGTGGTGGGGAGCGTGGTCACCACCAGCTGCTCGCTGGTGCCGACCTCGACGGCGCCGCCGCCGCCCCCGGCCGCGGGCGTGCGGCCGCGGTTGTTCTGCTGTACCTGCGGCTGTCCGCCGCCCTGGCGCGGCGTCGACGCGCCACCGGTCGGCGCGCGGGACGAGAACAGGTCCGTGATGATCCCGGAGATCGTCTGCGCGTCCTGGTACTTGAGGCGCAGGGTCTTGGTCTGCACGTCCACGTACGCCTGCTGGTCGAGCAGGTCGATCAGGTGCTGCACGCGCTTGGCGAGGGCGATGTCGCCTTCCAGGATGATCTGGTTGGAGTTGTTGTCCACCTGCAGCGTGGCGTAGCCGGGCAGCGAGTCGCCGAGGCGCTCGTACACCTGGGAAGCCTTGGTGTTCTTGATGCGGAACACCTTGATGACGATGTTGCCGTTCTCCGGCAGGTCGGAGATGTCCACGTCCGGGCCAAGCACCTTGGCGGGCTGCAGCGTGTTGAGCTCGGTCAGGTTGTCGATGAGGATCATGTCCTCCGTCTCGACCACGCCCAGGCCGTTCAGGCGGAACGCCTGGAAGATCAGGTTGAGCGCCTCGCTCTTGGGCATCTTCCGGTCGCTGACGATGGTGATCTTGATGGGTGACAGCGCCGTCTGCTTCGGGATCACCACCTTGCCGGTCCACAGCGAGATGGTGTCGATGAGCGTCTTGATCTCCTGGTCACGGAACTGGAGCCCGACGAGCTCGTCGCGCCCGTCGGCCTTGCGGCCCTTGGCTGGCCCTTGGTCCGGCGACGGTGCGGGTGCCTCCGGCGGGAGTTCCATGGGCTGGTTCATGGCGCTGCCCTCGTCCGCGGCCGGCGCTGCGGCTGGATCCTGGAACGCTGCGATGGCGGCGGCTCCCGAGGGGTACGCGAGCATCGCAACGAGGAGGGCGAGTGACGTGGGCTGGCAGGTCTTCACTTGGGGTCTCCGCGGCGGGTTGCCGGGGTGTCGAGGGGGTCAAGGCGCGCCGGGCGCATCAGTCCTTCATCGGCTCCGGATGGGGCCATGGGCGCAATCTGGTGCCTCGGGGGAAACGCCGGGCCCCGGGCATGATTGCGGGTTGGGAAGGGTAGCGGGGAGGAATCCTGGATACCCCCGTCCGGGGGCATTCCGCGGTCGCCCGGGGGCAATTCCGGCGGTCAGCGGCCGATGGTCTCGAGCCGCTGCGTCAGCCACTGCTCCTCGTTCTCGAGGCGCTGGCGGACCGCCGGGTCGAGGTCCTGGCGTCCCTGGGCCGCCGAAACGGCCGCCAGGGCGCTTCTGGCGGCGTCCATGCCCATCTTTCCAACGCCCTCCTCGGAGAGCGCATTGGGGACGGGCGCCGGCACGGCGGGGCTGGCGTTCAGGACCGGGGGCTTCGCCGCGGCCCCGGACCCGGGTGAGGTCGTCGGCGGGGTGCCGCCGCCGGCCGTCACCGTGACGCCGCTCGGGGGGGTCGCGGTGGTGATCGGCTTGAAGAGCGTGTCGTTCGGCTTCTGGCCGACCGCCACGTCATAGACCTTGCCCTTGTGCTTGATCTTCAGCTGCCAGGGCGAGATCACCTCGAGCACGGTCACGCCATCGGACTCCTTGCCGATTTCCATGACCTTGTTGCCTTCGAAATAGACCGCGCTGCCGAGCATGCCGATCGGCTTGGGTCCCATGTACTCGGTGGGGGGCGGCGGCGGCGGCGGCGGGGGCTGCGGCGGCGGCGGGGGCGGCGGCGGCGGGACCTTCCGCTTCCAGTCGGGCGGCGCGAAGAACAGCGAGCGCCCCTCGAAACGGCGTTCGTAGAGCCCGTGCGTCTCGTCGTGCTGCGTCAGCAACGGCGTGGTGACGTCCACCGACTCCACGGTGGAAGAAGACCGGAACAGATCCACGAACAGCGGGAAGCCATGGTCGACGACCACGAACGCGCCCGCCACGCCTGCGATCGCGGTGGCGATCAGCATCGGCGACCAGCGGATACCCGAGGGAAGATCGAGTCGGAAGTTCATCGCCCGCCCCTTCCGCCGGAGGAGACGACCCACGTCTCGATGGTGGCCTGGACCACCAGCTTGCGGCTCTGCTCGTTCTTCTGGATGCGCAGCGTCGTCACGCCGTCGATCACGGGGTGTGCCTCGAGGTCGGCGACCAGGCGCGGGAATTCCTCCGCCGTGGTCTCGAACTTCACCTCGGCCTGCAGGCGGTCGATGGCCGTCCCGAGCACGCCTGCATCGCTGTCCTTCACGCGCTGTCCGTTGCGCGCCTCGTAGCTGTAGCCGGCCACCTTGTGCTTGCGCAGCACTTCGTCGATGGCGCTTGCCAGCTCCTCGCGTCCGGTGGCCGCCGCGCCCGGGGGCTCCACCGGGCCGAAGGTGCCGACCGCGCGGCGCAGGTCGGTGTTGACGCTCGACTGCCGCCGCGCGCCGCGGTCGAGCGCAGCTTCGATCTGCGAGCTCTCGGCGCTCCACGATCGCGCGCGCGACCAGAGCAGTTCATCGGCCGCGAGCCATCCCACCAGCACCATCGCGCCCAGCACCAGCCACTGCTGCCGCTTGGGCAGCGCGTCGTAACGCGCGCGGAGGTCGGCCGCCTGCGCGCGCAGTGGGCGGCGCGTGGCCCGCGTGCGGGGCCGTTCGGCGGTGTCGACGTTTGCTGGGAGGTTCGTCATTGCGTGGTCGTTCAGTCGCGCTTGCAGCGTTCGAGCAGGAGGTTGAACTCTTCCTTCAGCCGGGCCTGCACGTCATCTGCCAGATCGGCTCGGTTGCGTGCCTTGGAGACCAGCACCAGTGCGGCGCGGGCCTCTTCCTTGCTCATCTGGTTGATCTCGTTCGCGCTCAGCGGAGTCGGCGCCGGTTCGGGCTCGGAGCTGCCGCCCGGCTTGCTCCTGGTGGCGAGCGCGCCGCGGCCGCTGCCGGAACTGCGCGCCGCTCGGGCGGCGGCCTTGGAATCCTCGCCCTTCGCATCGCCTGACTTCGCATCGTCCGTCTTCGCTTCGGCGGTCTTGCTGTCGCTGGTCTTCGTTTCGCTGCTCTTGCCGTCGGCGCCCTTGCTATCCGCGGCCTTGCTATCCGCGACCGTGCCGTCGGCGTTCTTGTCGCCCGCGCCCTTGGAATCCGCGGTCTTCGCGTCCGCAACGCGAGCGCTCGGTGCCTTGGTCTCCGCACCCTTCAGCGAGGCGCCGGCCGACGCATCGCCGGCATGCGCCACGGTCGCTTCGTCCGAATCCGAAGTCCCGGCCTCGGCGCCGTCCGCCTGCGCGTCCTCCTGCGTGGCCTTCGCCCCGCTGGCCTTCGACGCCTCGATGTCCTTCGGATTCAGGCCGGACGCCACGGGATCGACGTCCGCCGGCGGCGGGCCGTAGCGACGGACGCGCATCGACTTGCGCGCAAAGTCCTGCGATTCCGGGAAGCTCACCGGGTAGGTGGGACGCACCGCGGTGGCGTTGAGCGTGAACTCCTGGTACCCGCGGGAGTCGGGCGCTTCCGAGCTGCGCTGGATCGACTCGAACGCACCGGACTCGCGCAGCTGGCGCTCCATGGCGATCATCACCTCGGAACTCTGCTGCCCGCCCGCGGGCCGTGCCTTGCCGCGGAGGGTCACGGACTGGCCCTTGGCCGACTGCGCCACGTTGATGAACTCGATCTCGGCGCCGTCCGGTGCGCAGCATGCGATGTCGGACAGGGTCTTCGTCATCGAGGCGCCTTGGCGGCCCAGCACGCGGTACATCGCCTGCTTCTTGCGGTCCGTGTCTTCCGCACGCTGGTAGGCCTCCAGATCGGGCAGCTTCCACCGCAGGAGCAGCAGCCGCGCGCCCTCGATCACCAACGGGCCCAGCACGAAGCACAGCACGCCTGCAATCAGCACGCGCCTCGCAGTCCGCGGCTCGGACAGGCGGTTGATGAACACGCTGGTGCGGTCGGGCCGTGCGCCGAGGTCGGTGGACTGGAGTCGCGTGAGCGCCAGCATGGGCCCGGTGGCCGCCGCGGCCAGGCCGATGGCCAGGCCGTGCTCGCGCCACCAGCCCGATGCATCCGAGGCGGTCACGCCGGTGAGCATCTGCGAAAGTCGTCGGAGGTCGGCGCTGCTGCAGCCGAACCCGCCGCCAAGAACGCTCGACGCCGACTGCACCGCGCCGGCGATCGCGGCGGGGATTTCCGCTGCGGGCACGGATGCGTGGACGCACGCTTCGCCGACCGCCTGCGCGACGTCGCTGGGTTCGATGGATTCGCCCGCGCCGCCGGCGCGGACCGTGCGCATCAGGAGTCCCTGGCTCGTCGGCACGCAGATCGAGAGCACGCCGTTGGCTGCATCCACCGAGACCAGCGTGCCCTCGGTCCAGGCCGACAGGGCTGCAAGTCCGGCAACGGCGGGCGCAAACGAGGTGTTCCGACCCTCGTGGATGCCGGCGGGGAGGTGCGGACGCTCGGCGTCCTCGGGCCACTCGGTGACGAGGCCGGTGCGGATGCCGTCGCCGCGCTCGCGCGGCAGCAGTGCGGAGGCCACGCGCCAGAACGGCGTGCGTCCCAGCACGAAGGTGGTGGCGTTGAGCTGGAGCGCGCTCTCGAGACGTCCTTCGTCCGCGCTGGGCAGCTGCACCGCGCGCACGATCACGTCGGCGCCCGGGAGCGCCACCACGGTGTGGCCGGCGCGCTGCCCGTCGATCCATTGCGACGCCCGCGCGTCCTCGGCGGCGAACCGTTCGGTCGCCACGAGCTCCAGCGCAGCGGCGCCGGACCGGACTGTCATGAGGTCCCATCCGGCACGCGTGCGGCATGCGATCGCCACGATGGCGGGATCGCGCTGCGGTGCTTCTTCGGTGGGCTTCCTGCGGAACGGATTCATGCGTGTTTCACTGCTCTCGGTACGAGAGGATCTTGGCGGGCAACTCGGACTTGTCGATGACCACCTCGATCTCGACCTCGGCGCCCGTCGATGCTGCGCGTCCGCGACTCGTCACGGTATACACGCTGCTGGTCACGTCGAATTGCGTGGCAATCTGGCTGAGAACCTGGGGATTCACGCCGGACATGCCGGAGAGGTCCGCCAGGCTCACGATGCCCTCGGGCTTCGACTTGCGGCGCGCCACGATGGCGTCGGCCAGACGGGGGTCGAAATCGAGCACTTCCTTCAGGACCGATTCCGGCACCGTGTTGATGTTCATCCTTCCGGGCACCGGCTTCGAGAAGTCGTCGCTGGTGATCTCGCGCAGCACCGCACGCAGCTGCGCGGGGTTCAGGTCTGCCACCGCAGAGGTGCCTCCGGCCCCCGAACGTCCGCCGGATGAGCGCCCGCTGCTGCCGCCGCCGCTGCCGCCGCCGCTGCCGCCGCTGCCACCCGTGGATCCGCCGGAGCCGCCGCCCTTGGACCCGGTCGAGCCGCCCACCTGCACATTGACGCCCACCGCGTTGTTCCCGTTTCCGCCACGGCCCGCGCCGCCCATGCTCCCGCCGGTGCTTCCGCCGCCCGTTCCGCGGCCTCCACCGGTCCCGCCCGTTCCGCCGGCGCCGCTCGAGCCCGCGGCAAGCTGGCTCAGCGGCGTGACCAGGAGGTTCTCCGGCTTCGCGTTCGCCTGTGCGCCGTACGTGGTCAGCGCCTTCGCCTGGTCCTCGGTCACCGCGAGCCGCTTCACCAGCGATTCGGGGTCCGTGCCCTTCAGCGGAAGCTTGTCCTCGCCGCTCAGTGACATCTTGCTCTGCTTGCTGTAGGCGGTGAGGTATCCCGCCCATCCGGCATCGAGCTTGCCGTCAGGCTTGTCCTCGGGGAACGACTTGGGGCCGTCATCCTCGTTGGGATCGAGCCTGCCGTTCAGGTTCCAGTCCTCGCCGCGCACGTACTTCGGCCACGCGCCGGCCACCAGCTCGAGCTCGGCGACGCTGCGGAAGCTCCCGTTGCGGGGTGCGTAGCCCATCGAGCGTCCGGTGTAGTAGTCGCGTTCCGCGCCGAGCTGTCCGACGTTGTCGTCGGCATCGCGCCAGTCGACGATGGCGTCCACCACGTCGGGCGTCATGTTGGGCAGGTTGGTGAGCTGCGTGCGCGTCGCGGTGTTGATGTTGAGCTTGGCGCCCTCATCGAGCGGGCCGGCCCATTCCACGCCGTCGAGGAAGTGGCGGATGTCCCAGGTGCCCGTGGAGGTGCCGCCGAGCGCGTGTTCCTCCATGTCGCGGACCGGTGCCATCGGGTCGTCCGGATCCGCATTCTCCAGGTGGAATTCCATGATCGCGATCATCTGCTCGACGCCCGCGCGTGCCGCCCAGCGCGCCTGCACGCGTGCAAGCGTCTCGCGGCCGACCACTGCCTGGCGGAACGTGACGATCTGCGTGGCCGCCACCAGCACTGCAGCGATGGCCACCGCCCACACCACCACCACGACCACGCTTCCTCGCCGTGCGCGATGCCTCATCCCTGGCCTCCTCGTCCGCCTGCGCCGCCACCGACGCCGCCGTTGAAGCCGCCGCCGCGTCCGCCGCGACCGCCGCCAGTGCCACCACCCGGGAAACCGCCGCCGCCACGTCCGGGAGGCGCCATTCCGCTACCGGCGCCGCCGCGTCCGCCTTGGCCGCGACCGCCTCCGGCCTGTGTCGCGCCGCCGC
This sequence comes from Phycisphaerales bacterium, assembly GCA_044233905.1. GTDB lineage: Bacteria > Planctomycetota > Phycisphaerae > Phycisphaerales > SM1A02 > UBA966. The sequence goes on along the minus strand of JBIIJH010000001.1, from coordinate 48,614 downwards.
CGGCGGCATCGCCGGCCGCTCCGCCGGCATCGCCCGCAGTTGCTGGGCCGCCGCCGCCTCGTGCTCCGCTCCCCTGCGCGCCCGTGCCGCCGTTCTGCGCCGTGGCACCGCCCGAACCGTCGGTCGTGGGTGCCTGCTCCTCGGGCGGCGGATCTTCCTTCGGGCCGATCACGCGGTCCACGGCCACTGCGGTTCGCAGCGTGACCTCGGCGGACATGCTGTTCCGTTCGCCGCCAAGCGGGATGCCCGTGGCGATCACCGTCATCCGGACCAGCTTGGGCAGGCCGTCGACGTCGGAATCCCATTCCGTGCGCCACCCCGCCTCGCCGTCGCTTGCTTCCACCAGGAACCCGACCACGCCGTCGGCCAGCGGTTCGGCGGTGCCGCCGCCATCGGGCGTGTCGTCCGGCATGAAGTCCCGGCGGCGCCAGATGGCGGAACCGAGCTCGTCATCCTCCACGCGGAACTGCGTCTCGTATTCGCGGCCTTCGCCCTGGTACTCCACCGGGCGCGTCGGACGCATCGACGCGTTGAAGAGCAGCAGGTCGCTGCGTTCGTAGCCGCCGGTCCGCGCGCTGGCCTCGCGCGTGGTGAGGAGGAAGCGCGTCTCGAACAGGTCGTCGCTGCGGATCGTCGAGGAGACCTCGCGCCGCAGGGCCTCGAGCGCGGTGCTTGCCCGCTGGAATGCCTCGACGCGGTCGCGCGCGATGTTCCTGCCCTTGCTCAGCTGCGAGAGCGCGAACGTCACCGCCGTCAGCACGAACGCCGCGATCGTGCCGGCCACGACCAGCTCGATCAGCGTGAAGCCGCGCTGCGGCCCGTGCTCACTGCTGCGGTTGGGTCTGCGCGTCATAGCGTGCCTGCCTGTCGATGGGGGTGGTCGGTGCTCGGGTGGGTTCCTCGGTGTTCTCCGGGCGCGGCGCCATCAGCGTGTCGACGCGGTACTCCGTGCCGCGGATGTCGCGGGCGATCGCGGTCACCTCGTACGGGTCGCCCAGGCCCTGCTTGCGGATGTCCAGCTCCCACTTAAATTCCTCGAACGGCGCGTCGAACGTGCCGTCGGTGGCGCGTCCCAGCTGCCACTCGATGACGCCGGTGGAGAGCACCTCGTTGAGCAGGCCGTCGAGGAGCTGCGCGGCCACCAGCTCGCGCTCGGAGCGCTGCTGCATGGCGAGCGACCGTTCCGCGATCGAGATCACCGCCGCCATGCCGATGCCGAGGATCACGCCGCCGACGATCACGTCGATGAGCGCCCAGCCGCGTCGCAGGCTTCGTGTCCGCGCGATCACCATGGCTCGCGGTCCCGTCCCGACCGGTCCAGGTCGATGGGCGCCCGCGCGAACGGTGCCGGCTTGTCCGCATCCACGCGCACCACGCTCGGCGATCCGGTCGGCAGCACCACGGTGGAGTCGATGCCCAGTCCCACCAGCCGCACCTCGATCTTCGGCCGCTCGCCGCCGGGCGTGCTGGTGATCGTCCATTCCGAGGGGTCGACGCGCTGGTCGTTGTTTCGCACGTCCTCGATCTCCACGCCCTGCGGCAGGCTGACCGGCGCCGCAAAGCGGTCCGTGCGCCATTCCGCGGGAGCGGTGGGATCCTCGGGGTTCCCGTCCTTCACGAGCAGGTAGATGCGGCCGTCGGCGCCGTCGCGCCAGATGGCGACCTGCTGCGATCCAAGCGACTGCCGGTAGGCGAAGAGCCGCATGATCTCCGCCACCTGGTCCACCGCGTTGTCGGCTTCCTGGCGTGCGGTGCCCGTGAACTTGGGGACGATGGCGACCGAAGCGATGGCCAGGACCACGATCACCACGATCAGCTCGATGAGCGTGAAGCCCCCCCGCAGCGGGCGTCGCCCGCCGCGCAACGCGCGTGGCATGTGAAGGTGATGTGCGCGTGCGGAAGTCATGGGAAGCGCACGCGCGCGGCGTGCGTCAGTTGCGCTTGTCGCCGGCGATGATGTCTGCGGACTCGCCCTCGCCGCCGGACTGTCCGTCGGCGCCGTAGCTGTAGACGTCGAAGTCGAGGTTCACCTCGCCGCGGGTCTTGATCTGGTACTGGTTGCCCCAGGGGTCGGTGAGCTGGTTCTTGTTGAGCAGCGCGGTGTCGCCCTCGGTGAGTTCCACCAGGCTGAAGTCATCGGGGAGCACGCTCAGGCCCTTGGCGGTCATGTACATGCGGACCTGGTTGGAGATGGTCTCGGCATCGGCACGCGCGGTCTTGGACTTGGTGAAGCCGATCCACTGCGAGACGCGCGGCACCACCAGCGCGGCGAGGATGGCCATGATGGTCACCGCGACGATCAGCTCGACGAGCGAGAAGGCGCGGCGGGATCGGCGGGCGGAGCGGCGGAGGCGGTCGATTCGCATGGTTTCCACGGGTTTCGGAAAGGGGAGGGGGCGGATTCGGAAGATCGGTGTTCTACGACTGAACGCACCAGTACGGGCCATGTGACATCGGCCATCACGGCAATTCCGAATAGTGACCAATAACCTGTCAGGAAGGGGCCGGAATCTTCACCCGCCCAGCGACTTCTGCATCTCGAGGAGCGGCAGCAGGATGGCCGCCAGCACGAACGAGGCGATCAGGGCCATGAACACCAGGAGCACCGGGGGCAGGAGCTTGGTGAACAGCTTCAGCGAGGTGTTCACCTGCCGGTCGAAGGCGCCGGCGGCGTGGATCAGCATGGGTTCCAGGCGCCCGGACTTCTCGCCGATGTTCACGATCTGCACCAGGAGCGGCGGGAAGAACCCGCACTTCTCGAGGGGCTCCGCCAGGGACTGGCCGGTGGTGACCTTCTCCTGGACGCCGTCGATGGCCTCCATCAGCACCACGTTGCCGAGGGTGTCGCGGACGATCTTGAGCGCGGACAGGATCGGCAGGCCCGCCGAGACCAGCGTGCCCAGCGTGCGCGTGAAGCGCGCCACGGCCACGTCGCGGAGCAGGGGCCCGATGATGGGCGACTTCAGCAGCACGAGGTCCAGCTTGCGGCGGTTGGAATACACCGCGATCCAGCGTCGGAAGCCGATGACCGCGCCGACGGCGGCCAGCAGCACCAGCCACCACCAGTCGCGCATGAAGTCGGCGAAGCCGAGCAGCACCATGGTGGGGAAGGGGATGGTGACTCCCGGCTGGCCCAGGATCGGCGCCATCAGGCGCGGCAGCAGGAAGGTGACCGCGATGATGATGCTCACGCCGATCATGCACGCCACGATGAGCGGGTAGATGGTGGCGCCCACCATCTCGCGGCGCAGTTCCACGGAGCGTTCGAGCAGGTCGGCGAGCTGGTGCATCACCTCGCTCATGCGGCCCGAGGCATCGGACGCGCGCACCATGCCGACGATCATCTCGTCGAAGGGCGGGCCGTACTCGTCCATGGCCTCGTGCAGCGGTCGGCCGCTCTCGACGCGCTCGATGATGAAGTCGAGGATCACGGGCTGCGCCTTGCCTGCGGCCTGGCGTCGCACGGTCTTGAGCGCATTGAGGAGCGGCAGGCCGGCCTCGATGGCGGTGGCAAGCTCGCGGATGATGTTCGCGAGCTCGGTGCGCTTGAGCTGCGGCCGGCCGGTGGTGTTGCCCGTGAATGCACGCGCGAGCGCACCGAGGTCGATGCCGCCCGAGCGCGTCTCCGCGGGCTCCTGCCCGCGCGGCGCGGACTTCGGCGCCGCCTTGGCCGCCGCCTTCGCCGGCGCCTCGGCCTCCGCCATGTCGAGCTGCATCGGCAGCAATCCCTGCCCCTGCAGGAGGCGCATCGCGGACGCGCGGTCGGGCGCGGCGATGGTGCCGGTGGCGAGCGCGCCGCCGCGGTCCATGGACTGGTGTCGGAAGGAAGGCATGGGTGGAGGGCGCGCCGATCAGGCGTCGTCGATGTCCTGGGTGGCGCGGAGCACCTCGTCGATGGTGGTGAGGCCGGCCGCGGCCTTGTGCATGCCGTCGTCGCGCATCGACTGGAAGTCCTGATCGACCATCTCGCGGAGTTCGAGCGTGGTGCGATTCTTGCTGATGCCCTCGCGCAGGCGCGCGTTGATGCGTGCCAGCTCGTAGAAGCCCATTCGGCCGCGGAAGCCGGAGCCGTTGCACTTCTCGCAGCCCTTGCCGATGGCGGCGCCGTCCTTGAAGAGCAGGCGCTCCTCAGGCGTGATGCGCGCAGCCATCTCCTCGGTCATCGGGATGCGGGTCACGCACTCCTTGCAGAGGCGGCGCCCGAGTCGCTGCGCGAGCAGCCCTTCGAGCACGCTGGCGATGAGGAACGGCTCGGCGCCCATGTCGACGAGGCGGCCGACCGAGGAGATCGAGTCGTTGGTGTGGAGCGTCGTGAACAGCAGGTGGCCCGTGAGCGCCGAGCGGATGGCGATGTCCACCGTCTCATTGTCGCGCACCTCGCCCACGAAGATGACGTCGGGGTCCTGTCGCAGGATGGCGCGCAGGCCGGTGGCGAAGGTGAGTCCGCGCTTGGGGTTCACCGGGATCTGGTTGATGCCGCTGAGCTCGTACTCGACGGGATCCTCGATGGTGATGATCTTCTTGCGCGGGTCGTAGAGCTTGTTGAGGCACGCGTAGAGCGTGGTGGTCTTGCCGCTTCCCGTGGGACCGGTCACGAGCACCATGCCGTGCGGCTTCTGGATCATCTTGTCCATCATGCCGCGCATCTGCTCGCGCATGCCGAGGCTCACCAGGTCCAGCGGCAGCGAGCTCTTGTCGAGGATTCGCATGACCACGCTCTCGCCGTAGACGGTGGGCACGGTGCTGACGCGGATGTCCACCTTGCGCCCCTCGAAGCGCAGCGTGATGTGCCCGTCCTGCGGCACGTAGCGCTCGGCGATGTTCATGTGCGCCATGATCTTGACGCGACCGATCAGCGCCGGCTGCAGGTGCTTCGGCGGCGAGGGCTGCTCGATGAGCACGCCGTCGATGCGGTACTTGACCTTGAGCTCGGTCTCGAACGGCTCGATGTGGATGTCCGAGGTGCGGTTCTGGATTGCCTCGAGGATGACCAGGTTCACCAGGTTGATGAGCGTGGGCTGCTCGGCCATCCGGTGGACGTCGTCCGCCTCGATGGCGTCGAGGTTGTGCTCGACGTCGCCGCCGCCAACCTCGCTGTCCTCTGCGAGGCTCTCCGCCATGCGCGCGGCCGTGGTGCCGTACATGTCGCGCATCAGTTCGCTGAAGAGCGCTTGGTCGAGGCCGATGCGCGTCACCGGCATCCGGGCGAGCGACGCGGTCTCGTCGACCGCGGCGATGTCGAGCGGATCCAGCATGGCCACCACCAGCCGTCCGCGCTCCTCGCGCAGCGGCACCACGCGCAGGCGCACCGCGGCGTCGGGCGCCAGCCGGGCCGCGGCCTCAACGCTCGACTCCGGCAGGGCGTCCGCCCATGCGATGCCGAACAGCCTGCACCTGTCACGGAGCGACGCATCGCCGGCGATGGATGCGAACGCCGCGGCATCGAAGCCGTCGGCGGGGACAGGGGTGCTGTGCAGGTCGTGGTCCATCGTGTGCTGCTTCAGTGGCGCGCGGCGCACATGGGGCGGCGCGGGGTCTCCGTCATTCCGGGGTGGTCGGCGCGGGTGCGGGCTGTGCCTTGCTGTCCTTGCCCTCGGGAGCGGGCTCTTCCTTCGATCCTGCGCCGGCGCCCTTGGTGCCGCCCATCGCGGCGCGCGGGTCGCGGCGCTTGGACTGGCGGTCCGACGCAACGCCGTCGGTGTCCGCCGCGGACAGCACGGAGTCGATCTGCATCCGCTTCGGCGACGGCGCACCGTCCTTGCCGACGGGCTGGTTGGCCGGATCCACCTTCATTCCGCCGGGGAGCTCGGCCTGCTGCTCCGGGGTGAGGATGGCCATCAGGCGATCGCGGAACGGCTCACCCGCGCGCTCGCGCTCGACGCGGGCCTTGACCACGGGGTCCGATGCGTTCGAAGCCTGCGGCATGGAGGGCGCCGCACCGCCGGAACGGCGCTGCGCAGAAGCCTCCGCGCGCTTGCGCGGTGCCTTCGGCTCCTCGGCGCGCACGGCCTCGTAGAGCTGCATGTTCTGCTGGTTGCACACGCCGGCGAACTCCGACATCAGTGCGTCGATCTGCTGTCCCTGCTCGGGCGTGAGCGAATCGAGCGCGCGGGCCTGCTGCATGAGGATGGTCACCGGATGCGGGCGGTACACGTCCCGGTAGCCCGCCTCGAGCGCGAGCATGCGGAATTCATCGCCGCGATCGCCGAGCGCCTTCGCGATCGATTCGATGCCGACGTCGTTGGCGGAACGGACGGCCACGCGGAGCACCATGATGCGGTCCTGGGCATCGGCGCCCTTCTCGTGGTTCATCGCGCGCATTGCGTCAGCGAGCTCCGGCTCGATCGCGCGCATCCCTCGATCCCGGTTGACCAGGGCTTCGTCGAGCGCCACCTCGTACACCGCCACGGTGGGTCGTGCGGCCTCCTCGTGCGCGGGGTCGAGCTGCATGCGCGCCATGATGGCGAACAGGTCGGTGCTCTCGCCCGAGAGGTCTCCGTCATGGAGCATGCGCTCGCGGCGCAGCGCGCGCTCGAAGGTCGGCCAGCGCTCCATCTGCTGCGGGCTGAGCTGGCTCTTCAGGTCCGACATGAACTTGTCGAGCATCTGGCGCTTCTCGTCGCGCCAGGAGTTCATCGGCTTCATCACCTTCTCGAGGATCGCGTCGGCGTTGGTCGGGTCGCCGCGCTGCGCGTCCTGCGACGCTGCCTTCATGCGGTCCTTCATGGCCTCGACGCCGGTGTTGAACCCGGTCATGTAGTCCTGGAGAAGGGCCTCCACCACGGGGCGCTGCCACTCCTCGAGCCCGAGCGACGAGGTCATCAGCGGCAGGTCGCGCTGCAGGATGTCCGGGACGAACGCCTCGGCGAAGCCGGCGCGTCCGCCGAACTGCGCATGTGCCGGTGCGGCCGTCGCGATGGCGGTGACCACGGCAACCGTGGCGATGAGGGTGCGTACGCGCGGTGCGAGCATGGCGAGCGTTGCGTTGAGCGTTCCGAGCATCGTGGTTCTTCTCCGGGAAGGTGTGGCGAGGCCGCATTCTCTCACGCGGCAGGCCGTTGGATCGATCGGCCCAACGCGCCATACGGCGCGATATGCCAATGGATCGACGCTCTGTGAGGAGGAGTCGAGTGTGTTCTGTGCCGTACGACCAATAACCGTACGCGGACGCGGTTTGTCGGCTGTGCTTGGGGGCTCAGGCGCTCACCGTGCGCTGCTCGATCCGCTTGACCGACGTGGTCACCACGATGCGCTGCACGAAGATCCCCGGGGTATCGATGCGGTCCGGGTCGAGTTCACCCAGTCCCACCAGTTCCTCCACCTCCGCCACGGTCACCTTGCCGCAGGTGGCGGCCATCGGGTTGAAGTTCCGCGCAGTCTTCCGGTAGATGAGGTTGCCTGCCGGGTCCGCCTTCCAGGCCTTGACCAGGGACAGGTCGGTGCGGATGCCGCGCTCCAGGACGAACTGCTCGCCGTCGAACTCCATGTGCGGCTTGCCCTCGGCCACCACGGTGCCGACGCCGGTCTTGGTGTAGAAGCCGGCGATCCCCGCGCCGCCGGCGCGCATGCGCTCCGCCAACGTGCCTTGGGGGGTGAACTCGAGCTTCAGCTCACCGCTCATGAACTGCCGCTCGAACTCGGCGTTCTCGCCCACGTAGCTCGACACCATCTTGGCGATCTGCCGGGTCTGCAGGAGGATCCCGAGTCCCCAGTCGTCCACGCCCGCATTGTTGGAGACGCAGGTGAGCCCGCGGACGCCGGAATCTCGGAGCGCCACGATGAGCTGCTCCGGGATGCCGCACAGGCCGAACCCGCCGACGGCGACGCTCATGCCGTCCGTGACGATGCCCGCGAGCGCGCGGGCGGGCGATTCGTAGACCTTGGTGGCGCTCATGGTGGTTTCTCCTGCGTTTCCTGCGTGCGGGCGCGCAAGTGTATCGAAGCCCCGGCTAGGCTTGCCGAGCCGTGACCCGCTGGTCGACCCGCCTCCTGATTGCGCTTCTCCTCCTCCTGTCGGCGATGCCTGACACGATGGCGGCGCCCGTCCTGAAGGAGATGTTCGTGGACCGCTACGGCGCCACGGTGCGCCAGGCGCAGTTCTTCATGGCCATCAACCTGCTGGGTGCGGTGGCGGCGGTTCCGCTCCTCGTGTGGGCGCGCCGGCGCGTTGGGCCCATCTGGCTGCTGGTGGCCGGATCGCTTGCCGACGCCGCGCTTCTCGGGGTGCTTGCCGCGCCCATCGGGCTGTGGCCCTCGTTGGCCGTGCGCGCCGCGGAAGGCGTCACCGACGTGGTGGTCTTTGCGTCGCTCTTCGACCTGGTGCGCCGCAATTCCGGCACCCATGCGGCACGCGGGCTCGGCGCAGCCTCGACGCCACTCCTCCTGGGCCTGGGGTTCGGGGCCGTGGCCGGAGGCATCGCCGCGCACCGGGTCTCCGAGGGTGCCACGGATGCCGCGGCCGGCGGGGACGTGGCGCTGGCGGTGTTCGGCGTCTCGGCGTTCGCCGGGCTCCTGGTGGCGATCGGCTCGTTGGTGTTCCGACGGGCGCTCGGCGGCATCGCCGTGGTGGAGCCTGATTCCGGCCCGCTGGCCGCAAGCGGCGAGACCCATGCGGAGCTGGTGCCGCACGGCCCGCTCGACGATCGGCCGCGGCCGCTTGCGTGGAGCTGCGCCATGGCCTTCTTCGACCGCGCCACCGGCGGTCTCATCACCACCACGCTTCCGCTGGTGCTCGCGGGATTCCTCGGGTATTCGCAGCAGCAGCGCGGCTGGCTGATCGGCCTGCCGCTTCTCCTGATGGCCGTGTGCACCGGACCTGCCGGCGCGCTGTGCGACCGTTTCGGAAGCCTTCGCGTGCGATTGCTGGCAGGCGTGGTCTACGCGGTGGCGTTCGCGGCGATCCCGTTCGCCGCTTCCAACCAGGCCGCGATGGCGGTGGTGATGTTCGCGGTGGGGATCTCCGCCGGAGCGCTGTTCTCGAGCTCGCTTGCCATCGCCGCCGAGACCGGCGGATCCACCGTGGCGCTCGGATCATTCCGCGCCGCGGGCGACGTGGGCTTCTTTGCCGGGACGATGCTCTCGATCATCCTGGTGGGGGCGCTCGGCAGCGACCATGAGCCGACGTACGCGGATTACACCGCCGTGATCGTCCTCTTCGGAGCGCTGCATGCGCTGGCCACGGTGGCGATCGCCGCGATGGCGGCGCGCGGCGGCACGAAGCGCGTCAACTCCTGAGGAATCGGGGCGGTTCGTCCGATGGAAGCAGCGAGGGCGAGCGCCCGGGCAGGTGATCAGTTCACGGCAATCGCGTGATCGAGGCCGTGCTCCCCGTTGCGGGGATTGCCCTCGAGCGCGACGCGGATCTTCTCGAGCGCCTGGTTCTGGATCTGGCGCACGCGTTCCTTCGTGAGCCCGATGAGCTTGCCGACCTGCGCAAGCGTCGGCTGGCGACCGTGGTCCGATCCCGCGAGCGCGAAGCGGTGCATGACCACGGCGCGTTCCACGTCGTTGAGCGCTGCTCGGTTCGTCTCGACGATCTGCCGCACCTCGGCGGCGTCCTGACGCTCGGAATCGGCGCGGATGGCGGCGACTCCTTCGCCCTGCTCGAGCGCGGGGTCGAACTCGACGGGGAAGCGCTGGCGGTGCTTGGCCAGCTTCAGGCCGTGGCGGCTGAACGCCTTGAGGATCGAACGGCAGGCGTAGGTGCTGAACTTGAAGCCGCGGCCGCAGTCGAACTTGTCGACCGAGCGCATGAGGGCCATGTTGCCCTCGCCGATGAGGTCGGCGAATTCGCCTTCGCCCAGGCGCACGCGCTTGGCCATGGCAAGCACCAGCGCCAGGTTGGTCTCGGCGATCTGCTCGCGGTAGCCCGTGGCGGTGCGGTGCCAGCGCAGAAGGTCCTTCGACTCCTCGGCGTTCGGCACGCGTCCGCGCAGCGCCTTCTGGATCTTCCGCATCCGGAAGCGCGCGTAGTTGAACTGCATGAAGATGACGCGCTCCTGCGCGGCCGTCAGGACGATGCCTTCATGCCGGCGCGGCGACGTGGTACCGATGTCGTCCATCATGGGGCGGTACCAACCGACGGTGGGCCGCGGCACAGGCGGGGCCTCCTGGTAGATGCGACGTTCCGCTCCCGCCTTGTGGAAGTCGGGATGGTCCATGAAGTCGATTTCGTCGGAGAGGAGCTCGGTCACCAAGGCGGCGTCCTCCGCGCGGCGGCGGGTTCGGTCCGACTTGGGTTCCACCACCGTCGCGGGCGCGGCGATGGGCCGGGTCGCGCCGACCCCACCGCCGGTGGGCGTGACCTCGCGCCGCTGGCGGAAGTTCGTCCGGGGCAGCCGTGAGCCGTCGTCAAAGATGCTGTGAGGCAGGGTGGTCATGGCAAGTCCTTCGCCGGTTGGGGCGCTCCTCAGGTCTCTACGTGATCGTTCGCCGGAAGTTCGTTTCGGATTCAATGGAATCTGAAATGAGGGATGCCTCCGGAATCAGCATGCCCCCATACTCATGGGCGTCAGGGGGCCTGTTGGCGTGCGGGGGCCGCGGAGGGCCAAAAGCACATCGCGGCGCGCACCGAACAAGGTGCGCGCCGCGAAAATTATTATTGGACATTCTGACCAGTGGCGGCGTGGCCGCCGCAGGCAATCACTCCGGCTTGCCGCCGGACATGTCGTAGACCCAGGCATCGCCGGCGCGGGCAAAATCGAGGACCTCGCCGTCCTTGAAGAACAGGCCGAGCTCGCGGACCGCCGCCTCGGGGCTGTCGGAGCCGTGGATCAGGTTGAAGCTGTTGGAGACGCCGAAGTCGCCGCGGATGGTGCCGCCGGCGGCCTTGGAGCCGAACGTGGCGCCCATCAGGTTGCGGCAGATGGTCACGGCGCCATTGCCCCGGATGGCGAGCACGAGCACCGGGCTCGAGGTCATGAACTTCACCAGGCCCGGGTAGAAGGGCTTGGAGGCGTGGTCTGCGTAGTGCTTCGCGGCGAGCTCGTGCGAGATGTGCATGAGCTTGGCGCCCACGATCTGGAGGCCCTTCTCTTCGAAGCGGCTGATGATGCGACCCATGAGGCCGCGCTGGACGGCGTCGGGCTTGAGGATGATGAGGCTGGTTTCCATGGTGTTCTCCGGTTGGGGGTAAGGGGGCGGAGGATAGCAAAAATACCCAGTTCGCCGGACCTTTCGCCCGATGCTGCTACCGTACCCGCCCTTCGCCCGGACTCCGGGCGGGGGCTGCGCGGCCCTCGGACCCCGTGTTTGGGCCTTGGGAAGCATGGATCCGCGCAGGGATGCAAGGAGGCCCCATGGCAGCCAAGGAAGCCGTTGCAATGGCTGAACCGAAGAAGAAGAACTCCGTCGCCCCTCGGGCAGACGCCGAGAGCATGGCCGCGCGCCAGCGCGACATCAGCGTCAGCGAGTTCTTTGCCAAGAACCGCCACCTGCTGGGCTTCGACAATCCGCGCAAGGCGATGCTGACCACCGTCAAGGAGGCGGTGGACAACTCGCTCGATGCGTGCGAGGAGGCGGGCATCCTGCCGGAGATCGCGGTGATCGTCGAGGACCTCGAGCCGGGGCGTCCCGCCACGGCCAAGAGCTCGCGGTACCGCGTCACCATCATCGACAACGGGCCGGGCATCGTGCGCAAGCAGGTGGAGAACATCTTCGGCCGACTGCTGTACGGCTCGAAGTTCCATCGCCTGAAGATGAGCCGCGGCCAGCAGGGCATCGGCATCAGCGCCGCCGGCATGTACGGCCTGATCACCACGGGCCGCCCGATGACCATCTTCACCAAGCCGAAGGCGGGCCAGCCGACCCACCACATCGAGCTGGCGATGAACACCAAGACCAACCGCGCCGAGGTGAATTTCGACAAGGAGGTCAAGGAGTTCCCGCCGAAGCGATTCCGCGACCTGACCCCCGGAACGCGCGCGCTCGCGGAGCAGGGCGGGTTCCTCACCGAGAGCGAGTTCCCCACCGGGACGTCGGTGAGCATCGAGCTCGACGGCAAGTACCAGCGCGGCCGCGGCTCGGTGGATGAGTTCCTGGAGCTCACCGCCATCGCCAACCCGCATGCGCGCTTCGTCTTCGTGCCGCCATCGCGCGTCACCGAGGACGAGGAGCCGGACGTGCTGGCCGTCGCGGAGGCCGGCGCCGCCGCCAAGGCCACCGTCACCACCGAGACCAACGGCGTCATCGTCTACCCACGCGGTGTGCAGGAACTGCCGCCGGAGACCAAGGAGATCCAGCCGCACCCGAAGGGCATCGAGCTGGGCATCCTGCTGCAGATGCTGAAGGACTACGAGCTGGCCGAGAAGGGTGGCACGCTCTACAACTTCCTGCAGGAGCGGTTCTGCCGCGTGAGCGCCTCGACGGCCAGCTCGATGTGCGACGCCATCGGCGTCTCGAGCCGCGCCAAGGCCGGCGACATCGAGCCTCCGCAGGCGGAGAAGCTCTACAAGGTCTTCCAGGAATCGAAGCTGGCGCCACCGCCCACGGACTGCCTGGCGCCGATCGGTGTCCGGCAGATGCTCGCGGGCATGCTCAAGGGCGTGCGCGCGGAGTTCTACGCGGCGTCGAGCCGCGAGGCCGAGGTCTACCGCGGCCGGCCGTTCCAGATCGAGGCGGCGATCGCCTTCGGCGGCGAGCTGCCGGGTGACGAGACGGCGCGCGTGATCCGGTTCGCCAACCGCGTGCCCCTCCTCTTCCAGCAGAGCGCATGCTCGAGCTTCAAGGCGGTGGTGGAGACCGCATGGAAGAACTACAACCTCTCCCAGCCGCGCGGCACGCTCCCCGTGGGCCCGCTCGTGATCATGATCCACATGGCCTCCGTGTGGGTGCCGTTCACCAGCGAGAGCAAGGAAGCCATCGCCGACTACGACGAGATCCGCAAGGAGATGAAGCTTGCGCTCATGGAGTGCGGCCGCAAGCTCGGCACGTACCTCCGCAAGCGCCAGAAGATGCGCCGCGAAGGCGAGCGCCGTGACGTCTTCGAGCGCTACATCGGCGAGATCGCCAAGGCCATCAACGCCATCACCGGCGACGATCCGAAGGCCATCTACGAGGCGCTGCTGAAGCAGGCCAAGTCGCGCACCGCGGTGGCAGACCAGGTGCTCGACGAGGACGGCAAGGTGGTGAAGGAAGACCTTGCCGAGACCGACGACGAGGGCGTCCTGATCATCCCGGACGCCATCGCCCCGGCGGTTGCGGCGGCCACCAGCACGCCGCTGGCGCCGCTCGACCTCGACGGCAAGGCCAAGGCTGCATCGAAGCGCGGTGCCAAGAAGGCCTCCGAGCCGAAGGCATCCGCCGCGCCGAAGCGGGCCGCGAAGCCCGCGCCGGAATCCGCCGCGCGTGCCGAGCTCCGCGCCCGCGCAGCCAAGGCCGCCGGCCGAGGCAAGGCGGGCGGTGAGGACGGCGCGCGTCTCTTCTGAGATCGATCACGGAACGCATACGCGGGCCTGCGGGCCCAGCATGAGGAACACGAGACATGGCGAAGCAGAAGACCGCGACCGCGACCAGCAAGAAGGACCGCGATGCGGCCACCGAGAAGAAGATCGTGGCGCTCGCCACCGACGTGGCGAAGCGCTCGCTCGGCGGGCGCGAGCCCATCGTGCGCGTCCCCACGCGCGCCAAGAGCAACACCATCTGGAACAAGAAGAAGGGCATCCTGCAGATGGGCGACGGCGCCCAGGAGCGGCAGCTCTTCAACCTCGGCCAGGCCAAGAGCTTCATGCAGACGATGCTGCACTCCTCCAGCATCAAGGACCTGATCGGCGCGGAGAAGACGCTCAGCCTCCGCGGAATGTTCTACAAGGGCCTGCACACGGTGGCCGGCACCAAGGAGAAGACCTTCGCCGACCAGGACGAGTCCGACGGCATCCTGGAGGACCTGGAGGTCTCGCTCGGCGCGCTGCGCGAGGAGCTCCACATCTTCGCCAAGAAGGCCGGCACCATGGTGGGCAACATCACCATCATCGACTCCGGCGACGAGATCGACTGCCGCCGCATGGGTTCGGGCGGTTACGCCATCCCGTCCATCGTGGAGCCCGACGTCATCAAGTTCAAGAAGTGCGACGCCAAGTTCGTCCTGCACGTCGAGAAGAACACCGTCTGGAGCCGCTTCAACGAGGACCGGTTCTGGGAGAAGCACAACTGCATCCTCACCGAGGGCGGCGGCCAGCCCCCGCGCGGCGTGCGTCGCCTGCTGCGTCGCCTCAACGAGGAGCTGGGCCTTCCCGTCTACTGCCTGCTCGACTGCGACCCATGGGGGCACTACATCTACAGCGTCATCAAGCAGGGCAGCATCTCGCTGGCCTTCGAGAGCGAGCGCCTGGCGATCCCGGAGGCCAAGTACCTGGGCATCCGCGCCTCCGACTACCGCGCCTGCGGCCTGACCGACGACGTGCAGATCGCCCTCAACGACACCGACATCAAGCGCGCGCGGGAGATCGCCGCGTACCCGTGGTTCGAGGGCCACAAGGGCTGGCAGAGGGAGATCGAGGGGCTCCTCAACAACGGCTTCAAGATGGAAGTGGAATCGCTCATCACCAAGGACATCTCGTACGTCACCGAGACGTACGTGCCCGAGCGGCTGAAGAAGAAGGATTGGCTCGATTGATGCGCCGGGCGGCGGTGGGGGCGTTCAGCGGGCGGGAGTGCCCGCCGCGGTCCCGCCTGCCTCGGGAAGGGTGATCCGGAAGCGCGCACCGCCTTCGGGTGACTTCATCGCCTCGATGCTGCCGCCGTGCGCTTCCACGATTCGGCGGGTGGTGGCAAGGCCAAGGCCGTTGCCGCCGGGCTTGGTGGTGCGGTAGGGCTCGAACCAGTCGGTGGCGATCTCGGGCGGGATGCCGGGTCCGGTGTCGTCGACCTCGATGACCGCCTGCGGCGTGCTGCCGCGGGCTTCCGGCTGCTCTTCGCGGACGGCGATGCGCAGCGTGCGCGGGCGGTCCTCCGGAAGCGCCTCCATGGCCTGCACCGCGTTCAGCAGGAGGTTGAGCAAGGCCTGCTTGAGGAGCGCTGGGTCCGCATGGACCTCCACCGGGCGGTCGCACGCCTCGACGACGAACCGGACGCGCGCCTGCTCCGCCTGGGGCATGAAGAAGTCGGCGATCTCGCCGGCGACGTCGCGCAGGTCGCAGTCGCGGAGGTCAAGCTGCATGCGTCCGGCGTAGCGCAGGAAGTCGGTCAGGATGTCGCGCAGGCGACCGGCTTCACGGGCAAGCGTGTCCACACGGCGCGTCATGCCGGCACGGTCCTCCTCCGACAGGGCGGAGTCCAGGATCTCCTCGCGCAGGAGCTGCGCGTTGAGGGCCACGGTGGACAGCGGGTTCTTGATCTCGTGCGCCAGGCCGCGCGTCATGGACGCGATCTCGGCATTGCGCGCGCTCTCGGCGGCGGCGCGCTCCGCACGCTCGACGCGGCGGCGCAGCGAGCGGTTGACCCACCAGGCAGTCAGGCCGATGCTGGCCATGCTCGCGAGGAGTGCGAAGAGGATCGGGCTCGGCGCCACGTATGCGTCCGACATGTGAGCGTCCGACATGTGAGCGTCCGACATGTGAGCGTCCGACATGTGAAACTCCGTCGGTGCCAGTGGCACCGCCGGAGTCGCATCGAATGCGGGATGTATCAACACGCGGATCAGGTACCGCTGCCGGCGGCCGGCACGCGGGTCAGCGAGCGGGCCTTGGTGGCCGCCCAACCCTTGGCGCCCTGGGTCGCCGAGTAGGTCACCATCTCGCCGTCGTTCAGGGTGCGGAAGCCGCCCTCCTGATCGATCACGGAGAAGTGAACGAAGATGTCCTGTCCTTCGGGGCCGACGATGAATCCGAAGCCCTTGCGGGGATCGAACCACTTCACCTGGCCTTCGATGTTCTCGAGTGTGCTGTTCGCCATAGTTGCGGGCTCCGTCGTGGAGGTCTCCTTGCTCCTGTTGACGCAAGGAAGCGCGGGTTCGTGACCCAATTGCCCCGAACTACTTGGGACGGCCTGTATTGTGCCTCCGTTCCCGGACTTATGCAAGTCTGAACAGGCCAAGTCCGTGCTCCCGTCCAAGGTCTGGTTCCGGGCCCTTCTCCGTGGATTTCGCAGATCCCTATCCATGAGAGGGTTACGCCGCAGGGGGGGCGTTCGTTCGCTCCGTCCGGGGCAAAAAGAAAAGTGGCCTCCGTTTCGGGAGGCCACCTTGAGTCGTCATGGATTGAGCGGTTTGCAGTGGCTCAATCAGCCCTGGGCGGGGGCGCCTTCGTGATCGCGGCGTCCGCCATCACGACGGCCACCATCGCGACCGCCGTCGCGACCGCCACGGTCGCCACCGCGGCCACCGCGGTCACCGCGATCGCCACGGTCCCGGCGCTCGCCGCCTTCGTCACCTTCGCTGCCCGCCGGACGCTCCATGAGCGCCTTGCGGCTCAGCTTGATGCGGCCGCTGTCATCGACGTTGATGACCTTGACCTTGATGACGTCGCCGATCTTGACCACCTCGCTCACGGTCTTCACGAAGCCGTGCGCGAGCTCGGACACGTGGCACATGCCGTCGGTGCCAGGGGCCAGCTCGACGAAGCAGCCGAAGTCCTTGATCGAGATGACCTTGCCTTCGTAGATGCTGCCCAGCTTGATCTCGGCACCCAGCGCCTCGACCTCGGCGCGCGCGATGGCGGCCTTCTCGCTGTCGGAGCACGCGATGAAGACGGTTCCGTCCTCCTCGACGTCGATCTGCGCGCCGGTGCGCTCCTGGATGCTGCGGATGGTCTTGCCGCCCGGTCCGATGAGCTTGCCGATCTTCTCGGGGTCGATCTTGACCGTGATGATGCGCGGCGCGTACTTGCTGATGTCCGCGCGCGGCGTCGGGATCACGGCTTCCATCTGGCCGATGATGTCGAGGCGACCCTTGCGGGCGATCTCGAAGATGGTCTCGATCTCGTCGATCTTGAGGCCACGGGCCTTGAGGTCGAGCTGGATGCCGGTGATGCCCTCGCGGGTGCCGCTGACCTTGAAGTCCATCTCGCCGAAGAAGTCCTCTTCGCCGATGATGTCGATCACGTGGCCGACCTTGCCCTCAGCGGAGGTGAAGCGGCCGACCGAGATGCCGGCGCAGGTGGCCTTGATCGGCACGCCCGCGTCCATCAGGGCCAGGCAGCCGCCGCAGACGCTGGCCATCGAGCTCGAGCCGTTGGACTCGGTGATCTCGCTGATCAGGCGGACGGTGTAGGGGAATTCCTCGGGGTTCGGGAGGATGGCGCGGAGGCTGCGCTCGGCGAGCGCGCCGTGGCCGATCTCGCGACGGCCCGGGCCCATGATGCGGCCGGCTTCGCCGGTGCAGAAGGGCGGGAAGTTGTAGTGGAGGTAGAACTTCTTGGCGTACTCGGGGACGAGGCCGTCCACGATCTGCTCGTCCTTGATGGTGCCGAGGGTGCAGGTCACGATGGACTGCGTCTCGCCACGCTGGAAGAACGCGCTGCCGTGCGTGCGCGGGAGGACCGAGACCTCCATGTCGAGCTTGCGGATCTGGTCCTTGGAGCGGCCGTCCGGGCGGATGCCGTGGTTGGAGACCAGGTCATGCGTGATCTTCTTCTCGAGGATGCGCATGCCTTCCTTGGCTTCCTTGGCGCGCTTGTCGGCGGCCTGCCAGGTGCTGAAGCTGACGTCGCCGGCGGGCATCGCGAAGAAGGTGTCGAGCACGTACTTCTTGATCTCGTCGACCTTGGCGTTGCGGTCCTTCTTGCCGTTGATCTTGCGCGCCTCCTTCATGGAGTCGTACGCCTTCTCCTTGAGGAGCTTCATCACCTCGTCGGAGGGGAGGACCGGGGCGCCCATGGCGTGCGCCGGGGCGCCGCACTTGGTGCGCAGTTCCTCGATCATCTCGAGGATCGGCTTGACGCCGTGGTCGTAGCCGAAGCGGATCGCCTCGAGCATGGTCTTCTCGTCGACCTCGGCGGCGCCGACCTCGATCATGTTGATGCCGTCCTTGTGGCCGGAGATCACCAGGTCGATGTCGCTGTAGTCGAGCTGCGCGACGGTGGGATTGACGATGAACTGCGAGCCCTGCTCGGTGATCACGCGGCCGACGCGCACGGTGGCGATCGGGCCCTGGAACGGGGCGTCGGTGATGCTCAGCGCGGCGCTGGCGCCGGTGCAGGCGATCACGTCGCTGTCGTTCTGGGTGTCATGGCTCAGGACGATGCACTGGAGCTGGATCTCGTCGATGAAGCCCTCGGGGAAGAGCGGACGGATCGGGCGATCCATCATGCGCATGGTGAGGACTTCCTTCTCGCTGGGAGCCGCCTCGCGCTTCTTGAAGCCGCCCGGGTACTTGCCGGCGGCCGAGGTGCGCTCGCGGTAGTCGCAGGTGAGCGGGAAGAAGTCGATGCCGGCGCGCGGGTTGGCGCGCACGGCGGTGCACAGGACGACGGTGTCGCCGTAGCTGGTGACGATGGCGCCGCTGGCGAGCTTGGCGACCTTGCCGGTCTCGAAGCGGAGCGTGCGTCCGCCGATCTCGCGCTCGACGATGACGTGCTTCTTGGTGGTGTCGGACATGGTGTTCATTCCTCTTTCGTGATGCCTTCTATGGCGTGGTGACTGCTCTGGACTCTGTGATTGATGTACGGGATGGCGTCCGCCCAGTGGATGGGCGATGGCCGACCGCCTTCGGGGCAGGTGCCACGGCGCAGGAATTGACCCGGTGAGGGCAGGCTGCGCGGTGCCAACTGCCGCGCCGGCGCGAACGCCGGGCGGCGGGGCTGCGCGGCTTACTTGCGCAGGCCGAGACGCTTGATGAGGCTCTGGTACCGCTCGCGGTCGGTGCGCGCGAGGTAGGTGAGCAGGCGGTTGCGGCGACCGACCATGAACAGCAGGCCACGGCGGCCGTGGTGGTCCTTGGGGTTGGTCTTGAAGTGCTCCTGCAGGGCGCCGATGCGCTCGCTGAGGATGGCCACCTGGACTTCGGGCGAACCGGTGTCAGTGGCGTGGGTGCGGTTGCCGCTGATCACGGCGGCCTTCTTGGTTGCGGAGATCGACATTGCTTCTGTGGTTCCTTGCTTGAATTTGAGCCACGCAGTGTAGTGGAAACCCCGCCGGACTCAAGGGGGAAGGTGTCTCCGCGTTATCGGCATGCGCCCGTGCTCCGTATCCTGCGCCGGATCATGCCTGCAGCCACTCCAGCCACGCCCGCCGGATTCGAGGGAGCCATCGCCCAGTTCATTGCCGATGCCGCCAGGATCGAGCAGGGAGGTGGTTCGTCGGGTGTCGAGCGCCAGCACCGGCACGGCCGCCTGACCGCGCGCGAGCGCATCGCGCTGCTCGTGGACAAGGGGACGGAGTTCATGGAGCTCGGCCTCTTCGCGGCGTGGAACATGTACCGCGAGTACGGCGGCGCACCGGCTGCGGGCGTGGTCACGGGCATCGGCATCGTGCAGGGCAGGCAGTGCATGGTGATCGCCAACGACGCCACCGTGAAGGCGGGCGCGTTCTTCCCGATGACCTGCAAGAAGATCATCCGCGCGCAGGTGATCGCCGAGCGCGCGCGCCTGCCGCTCCTCTACCTCGTGGACAGCGCGGGCGTGTTCCTGCCGCTCCAGGAGGACGTGTTCCCCGACACCGACGACTTCGGCCGCATCTTCCGCAACAACGCGGTGTTCAGCGCCATGGGCATCCCGCAGTACGCGGCGATCATGGGCAACTGCGTGGCGGGCGGCGGATACCTGCCGGTGCTGTGCGACACGCTGCTCATGACCGAGGGCAGCGGCCTGTACCTGGCCGGCCCCGCGCTCGTGAAGGCTGCGATCGGCCAGGAGGTCTCGAGCGAGGACCTCGGCGGCGCCGAGATGCACGCGCAGATCTCGGGCACCATCGATTTCCGCGAGAAGGACGACCCGTCGTGCATCCTGCGCATGCGCAGCCTGCTGCAGGCGAACCGCGCGGCGATGGCGACGCCGCAGCCGCCCGTGGCGGCGGCCGAGCCTGCGCGCGCGGCATCGGACGTGGCCGGCATCTTCCGCGGCGAGCCCGGCCAGCAGTACGACATGACCGAGCTCCTCTCCTGCGTGGTGGATGCCGCCAGCATGGGCGAGTACCGCGCGGAGTACGGGCGATCGCTCGTCTGCGCCTATGCGCGCATCGGCGGCTTCCCCGTGGGAATCGTGGCCAACCAGAAGAAGCTCACACAGAAGAAGATGGCCGGCGGCAAGGCCGGGCCCTCGGTGGCCACCAACATGCCCGCCGTGATCTACGACGACAGCGCCGACAAGGCCGCGCGCTTCATCATGGACTGCAACCAGCGCAAGGTGCCCATCCTCTTCGTGCATGACACCAACGGCTTCATGGTGGGCCGCGACAGCGAGCAGGGCGGGATCATCCGCGCGGGCGCCAAGATGGTGAACGCCATGGCCAACTGCGTGGTGCCCAAGCTCGTCCTCATCGTCGGCGGCAGCTACGGTGCCGGCAACTACGCGATGTGCGGACGCGCGTTCGACCCGCTGCTGACGCTCGCCTGGCCGAATTCCAAGTGCAGCGTGATGGGTGCCGCGCAGGCGGCCGGCACGCTCCTCCAGATCGACCTGGCCGCGCGGGAGCGCAAGGGCGAGAAGGTGGACGACGCGGTGCGGGCGCAGCTGCTCGATGCGATCACCAAGAGCTATTCCGAGCAGCAGGACATCCGCTACGCCGCGAGCCGCGGCTGGCTGGACCGGATCATCGAGCCATCGCGGACGCGCGCGGAGCTCCTGGCGGCCGTGCGCGTGGCGTACCAGGCCCCCGTAGACCAGCCGTTCCGCACCGGCGTACTGCAGACCTGAGCCGCAGGAGGCATCGCATGCGCATCGTGATCGCAACCGGCAACCCGCACAAGGTGGACGAGATCCGCGCAGTGCTTGCACCCATGGGTTTCACGGTGGTAGCCCTGCCCGAGCTCGGGCGGCCCGTGCCTGCAGAGCCCGATGAGCCGGGCGTCACCTTCGAGGAGAACGCGCGCATCAAGGCCCGCTACTACGCGGCGGCGCTGGGCGAGGCGGTGCTGGCCGACGACAGCGGGCTCGAGGTCGACGCGCTGCAGGGCGCGCCGGGCGTGCACAGCGCGTACTGGGCCGGCACGGAAGGCTCGCGCGCGGAGCGCGATGCGCGCAACAACGCCAAGCTGGTGGAGTCGATGCGCGGCGTGCCGGCGCACCGTCGCCAGGCGCGGTTCGTCTGCACCATGTGCGTTGCCACGCCGGACGGCGCGGTGCTGGTGGAGACGCGCGGCGAGTTCGAGGGCGTGATCGCCGACGAGCCGCGGGGCGCGCATGGCTTCGGGTACGACCCGCATCTCTTCCTGCCCGATCGCGGCGTTTCCAGCGCGGAACTGCCGCCCCACGAGAAGAACGAAGTGAGCCACCGGGGACGCGCCGTGCGCCGGCTGGCGTACCTGATCACGCACAAGCGGATCGAGTGGTGACCGCGTGGCCGCGTCCCCGAGTATCCCGCTGACGGTGCTGCCGCTTGGTGCGCAGCGCTATTCCTGCCACGGTTGCGGGGACTGCTGCCGGGACTTCACGGTGCAGCTCCGCGAGGCGGACCTGGCGAAGATCGCCGCGCAGGGCTGGGAGCGCGAGCTCGGCGAGGTGACCGTGGAGTTCCGCGGCCAGCGCTACCTGAAGCAGCGTGCGGACGGCGGATGCGTCTTCCTGCTGGCGGACGGCAAGTGCCGGATCCATGCCGAGCACGGGCTCGAGGCGAAGCCGCTCGCGTGCCAGATGTTCCCGTTCACGCTGGCGCCCGATGCGCGCGAGGCGCGCGTCGGCATCAGCTTCGCGTGCGCGAGCGTGCTGGGGAACCAGGGTGCGTCGCTCGCCTCGCATGGGGCCGAGGTGCGCCGCATGTCGCGCGACGTCCCCGAGCTCGGGCCGGTGCGCACGCTGCTCGATGCATCCACCGAGGCAACGCCCGACGAGGCGGCCATGGTGGCGGAGGCCGTCGACCGCTGGCTGCGCAATGCCGCGCTGCCGCTTGCGATGCGGGTGGATGGATTGGCGTGGCTCGGGCAGCAGCTTTCGGGGGCGCGCTTCGCCGCGGTCCGCGGCCCACGCCTGCGTGAGCTGATGGACACGTTGGTGGACGCGTTGCCGCAGGAGCTGCCGCTGCATCCCATCGATCCCCCGTCGGGTGCGCAGCGCGCCACGCTCCGCCAGGCGGCGTTCTTCCGGCTGGAAGACCCGAAGATCGGCGAGCTGCGGCGCGTGGGGCGCGTGCGTGCCGTGCTGGGCCAGTACATGCGCAGCCGTTCGTTCTCCAAGGGGCGCGGCGTCATGCCCGCCATGGGCGATCGCTGGCCGTCGGCCGACTTCGCGGCCGTGGAGCGCACCGCAGCGCTCGGCGAGTCTGCCGAGTTTGCCGCCATCGAGGAACTGTTCGTGCGCTGGATGCGCGCCACCGTGCTCGGCGGACGCGCGTGGGGCAGCGGCTACTACGGCTGGCCGGTGGTGGACGGCATCCAGGCGATGGCGCTCAACGTGGCGTGCGCGGCGTGGCTCGCGCGCGCGCATGCGGCGGCGTCGGGGCGCGCTGCGCCGGGGCTCGCGGACGTGCGTGCCGCGATCGGTCGCGTCGACCGCACGTGCGGCCGCGCGCCGTGGCTCGGGAGCCGCGCAGAATCGATGCGCATGGGATTCCTCCGAATCGACGACGGCCTGCGGCGCGTGCTGGCGCCCTCGTTCGTCACGGCCGGCTGACGGACGTCTCGCGCCGGCGCAGCCGGTACCACGCTGCCAGGAAGGGAATCGCGGCGAGTCCCATCGGGATGGTGGTGAACATCTCGCCCAGGCTCTCCAGGAGCGCAAGCTGCTTGAACCCGCCGTCGGCGTGCGCGACGTCGATCCCGCCACCTGCCATCCAGTTGGCCACGAGCACCGTGGTGGCCTCGCGGAAGCCGATCCTGCCGAACGGGTTCAGCATGACGGCAATGGCGGCCACGCCGAGCACGGTGACGGTGGCAAAGGAGAGGCCGAGTTCCAGGATCTCGGCCGCGCACCACATGCGCACGATCCAGAGGAGCACCTCGAGCACGCGGAGCACGGTGCCCGTCCAGTAGGTGCGCGGCGTGGTGAGCATCCGCGTCCACTCGCCCATGCGGCGCTGCACCGGCGGGAGCTGCGCGGCGCGCATGAGGACGAATCCGCCGATCGCGAGTGCGAGGACCACCAGTCCCGCCCACATCGGACCGGGCACCGGCACGAGCGCGGTGGCCGCCACCACGGCGCCGAGCGAGACCAGGATCACGAGCGTCACGGCGATGAACCATGCCGTGGCCTGCACGAAGGTGAGCCGGTTGGCGAGCAACGCGTAGGCGTAGCGCACGGGAATGCCGAGGCGCACCGGGAAGAAGTTGCTGGTGGCCGTCACGAACGTCAGCCACTGGATCTCCATGAAGCCCAGCCGTCGGACGGGGAGAAGCACCAGCCAGAACAGCGCGCCGTCGATGACCAGGCTCAGCGCCGTGGTGATGGCCAGTCCGGCCACCAGCCACGGGCGCGCATCCCACGCGGCGCGGACGCTTTCCAGGATGCCCGCACGGGTGGGGTCCTGCGCGGTCTCGATGGCGCCCTTCACCACCCACGCCACCAGCGCCAGGCCGACGATGAAGCCGATCACCTGCACGGCGGCGCGCCGGGGTGCAAGCATGCCCTTCATGACGGAGCGGAAGGCCGTGGGCTCGTTCACGGGGTGCCCCCGGGGTTCGCTGCGGTCGCTGCCGCTGCCGGCGGCGTCCGGCGGACGCGCTCTCGGGCGATCACCCACAGCGCGCGCACGCCGTCCGTCCAGCGGATCTTCTTGCCTTCGGCAAAGGTGCGCGGCGCGTACTGCACCGCCACCTCGGCCACCCGCACGCGCGCGCGGGCGAGGGCTGCCGCGATCTGCGGCTCGATGCCGAAGCGCTCTTCGGAGAGCCACGGTCGGGCGGCGCGCAGGATGGGCACCCGGAGCAGCTTGTAGCAGCACTCCATGTCGTGGACCCCGAGTCCCGTGGCTCGGTTGCTTGCGGCAGTGAGCAGGCCGTTCGCCATCGCGTGCAGGCGTCGGTATCCGGCGCGCGGCTCGGTGCCCGCCCAGCGATTGCCGAAGGCAGCGCCGACGGCGGGATCGCCGAGCGTCGCCACCAGCGCGCGATAGTCGGCGGGGTCGTACTCGAGGTCTGCGTCCTGCACGAGCACGGCATCGGCGTCCGATGCGCGCGCGAGGACCGCGTCGAACCCCGTCATCAGCGCTGCACCCTTGCCGCGGTTTGCGGGGTGCACGATCAGCCGGACGCGGTTGCCGTGCGACCGGGCGCACTCGGCCGCGAGCGCCGCCGCCGTCGATCGGCTGCCATCGTCCACCATGGTCAGGTCCACTGCCCATCCGGCAGGCAACGGAGCCTCGAGCACGCGGCGCACGATCTCCACGAGGGTCGGGCCCTCGTCGAAGATGGGCATCACCACATGGAGGGTCGGCATGCGTGCGGAGCCCTGGCGCGGCGCGTCAGGGCTGCTGCTCCGGCTTGGAAAGGGCGGTGCGCATGCCGGTATCCGCCATCAGGTTCTGCATGCGGTAGTAGTCCATGAGCCCGAAGTTGCCGCTGCGCAGCGCGTCGGAAATCGCCTTCGGGACCTCTGCCTCGGCCAGCACCACCAACGCGCGGTTCTTCTGGGCCTCGGCCTGGTACTCGGCTTCCTGCGCCACGGCCAGCGCGCGGCGCTGCTCGGCCTGTGCCTGGAAGCGCTTGGTGTCGGCGGTGGCCTGCGCGGTCTGCAGGTTGGCGCCGATGTTCTCGCCGACGTCGATCTCGGCGATGTCGATCGAGAGGATCTCGAACGCCGTGCCGCTGTCGAGCCCCTTGGCGAGCACTGTCTTGGAGATGCGGTCGGGGTGCTCGAGCACCGCCTTGTGGTTCTCCGCGCTGCCGATGGTGGCGATGATGCCTTCGCCGACGCGCGCGATGATGGTCTCCTCCGTGGCGCCGCCGACGAGCCGCGCGATGTTCGTGCGTACCGTCACGCGCGCACGGGCGCGCAGCTGGATGCCGTCCTGCGCCACCGCGTCCACGGTGGTCTTGCCGCTCGCCGGGTTCGGGCAATCGATGACCTTGGGGTCGACGCTCGTCTTCACCGCGTCCAGGATGTCGCGGCCGGCCAGGTCGATGGCGGTGGCGCGGTCCCACGGGAGCTCGATCTTGGCCTTGTCCGCGGCAATCATCGCGCGCACCACGCGCTCGATGTTCCCGCCCGCCAGGTAGTGGCTCTCGAGCTGGTCGGAATCGACCTCCAGCCCGGCCTTCTTCGCCGAGATCCGGTTGAAGACGATGTCCGCGGGCGACACCTTCCGAAGGCGCATCATCACGAGCTTCAGCAGGCTCACCGGGGCGCCGGAAAGCCACGCCTGCACGGCCAGCTGGATGTACTGGCTGATGACGATCAGCATCACGAAGCCGATCAGGCCGACCACGGAGAGCACCACCCAGAAGATGACGCCAAGGCTGTCCGACCAGGATGCTGCAGCTTGCGCGAGCGACGGTCCGACCATTCCGGTTGCGAAGTTCGGTTGCATGCGCGGGATGCTATCCGCGGGCCCGCACCACCACGCGGAGCGGCGTGGACTCCACGACCGTCACGGCGGTGCCGGCCTCGATCATCCCCATCTCGGCCACCGACTCGACGCGCAGCTCGCCGAAACGCACCATTCCCACCGGGCGCAGCGTGGTCTCGGCCGTTCCCTCGGTGCCGACGGCGACCGCGCCCGGCGCGTTCGGCGCAGGTGCGGGGCCGTCCTCGCCCGGCATGCCCGCCTGCGTGCCCCCGAGCACCATCTTGCGGGCAATCGGGGTGCGCGTCCACATGCGGAAGGCGAACACCACCGCGAAGGGCGCGCCTGCCGAGTAGGCGAGCAGCGCGGCAAATCCCCAGAGCGCGCCGTGCAGGAAGAACATCACGATCGAGGCCACGAAGCAGATGGCGGTGGCCGCGGCGAGCAGGCCGCCCGTCGGAACGAAGATCTCCAGGACGCCGAGCACCAATCCCGCTGCGAGCAGGATGAACCCGGCCGCGATCCATGCGGACTGGTCACCGCCCGCGACGGTGCCGGCTTCTGCGAGCATCGTGAGCGCGGTCATCATGCTGTTCGCCTGTCCTCTTCCACTTCCACAGCGTACGCCGTGGAGCGCACCACGACGATCCGCGTGCCTTCGTCGACGAAGGGGCCGACGGCCTGCACCTCGACGATTGCACCGCCGAATTCGGCCTTGCCCACCGGGCGCAGCGGCGTCAGGGCGATTCCGCTGCGACCCACCGCCACCATCCCGCCCGGCGCTGTCGACGGCATTGCTCCGCCACCGGCCGTGGCCTCGAGCACCGCGGCGCGCATGAAGGGCGAACGAGGCAGCGTCCGCAGCAGTGCCCACGCGGCACCGACCGCCAGGATCCCGCCGCCCGCGACGATGCCGATGGCGGTGGCGAGGTCGCCACGGCCTTCTTCGGTGGCGATCGGTGCGTCCAGGAAGCTGGCGACCAGTCCCACCACAATGCACGCGCCGCCGAGGAAGCCCACGAGGCCGACGCCCGGGATGAGGAACACCTCGATCACCACGAGCAGCGCCCCCAGCACGACCACCAGCAGTGGCCACCACGTGCTCACGCCGCCGAGCGCCGGTGCGCCCACAAGCAGCACCAGCGCCGCCGTGGAAGCCGCACCGAACCAGCCGACGCCCGGCACGGCGATCTCCACGAAGAACCCGCCCAGGAGGACGATCACGAGCACGAGCCGCACCGGCCAGCTGGTGAGGAACCGCACCAGCGCATCGCCGAAGTTCTCGTCGCTGCGCGTCACCGTCAGCGCGCCGAAGTGTGCCGCAAGCTCACGGTCGTCGGCCACGGTGCGCTCCGCGAGCCCGAATGCGATGGCTTCCGGCGCATAGGTCACGAGCAGCTCCTCCGCGCCGTCGACCTGGGCGATGACGTGCCAGTCCTGTGCCCCCTCGGCGGTGAGCCGCTCGCGCACCGGCGGGCGCGTCTGCTCGTACTCGACCTGCGCATCGCGCTCCGCCTGATTGCTCGGTCCCTCGTCCGCCCTGCGGCGGAGGCGGAGGTCGACGAACGGCACGGCCGGCGCTCCGGGCGAGAATTCGCCGCGCCCCGAGCCGGCTGCACGTGTCGTCGGCGGATCGGTGCCGAAGGCCTCGCGGTACTCCTGCCGGCCCACGAACATGCGGGCCCCCTGGTCGTTGCGCTCGAGCAGCCAGATCTCGTCAGGCGCGCTCACGAAGGCGCGCACCAGGTTCTCGTCGTAGCCTCGCCGGCGCGCGCTGTCGACCACCTCGGAGAGCACGGGGGCCTCCATCTTCGCGCGCTCGGCCACCGGCATCGGCTGCAGGCCAAGGCCCGGGATCACCGAGATCGGCGCTGCGTCGCCGAATGCGCCGCCCGGCGAGACCAGGATGCCGCGGCATGCGAGCGCGATGATCGCCCCCGCGCTGTACGCCTTCGGATGCACCCAGGCCCAGACCGGCACCGTGGCGCGGTCCTTCAGGTAGAGGCAGAGTTCGAGCGTCGCGTACATGTCGCCGCCCGGGGTGTCGAGCTCCAGCACCACGGCGCCGGCACCGGCCGCGGCCGCCGCCGCGATTCGCCGTTCCGTGCTTGCCCGCGTGACCGCATCGATCTCCCCGTGCACGGTGACGACCGCCACGCGCGAGGCCTGGCGCCAGGCCGGGACGGCTACCGGGGCGATGGCGGGCTCCTGTGCCCGTGCAGGGTGCGCCGGCGTGGCGATCACCGCCAGCGCAACCGCCATCACCGCCCGAAGCATGCGCGTGGTTGCCCGTCGGATCATGGCTGCAGGATATCCGGGCCAAAAACACCGAGGCCGGCGACTGGCGCCGGCCTCGGGAAGGTTGCCGTGAGCAGGTGGGTGTGCAGGGCCGACTCAGTCCCAGGAGGCGAAGTCGCCACCGTCAAAGGCATCGGCGGTGACGATGCCATTGGCCGTGGTGTTGGTCGACCGCCTCTGGATCCAGAGCACGCTGTCGACGTTCTTCTTCGCGTTGGCCTGGCAGCCGGTGTCGTTCTTGAAGATGTTGTCCTGCGACAGAGAGTTCACGATCAGGTCGGCGCCACCACCGCTGCATGAGGCCTGGTTCAGCGGCTTCACGTTCTCGGGATAGAACGTGCGGCCGTACTCGACGTGGTTGTCGTTGTAGCCGATGTTGCCGTCCCATTCCTTCGAGCCGCCGTGGATGAGCAGGGTCTTGGAGTTGGTGTAATCGGCGCTGGTGGGGTTGCCCGCCTTCGGACCACGGTTGCCCATGATCGCGAAGCGCGAATTGCCCGTGTTGCGCCACTCGGTCCTGCGGCGCGCCGCGGGGTCGAGCGGCATGACGGCGTAGGACGTGTTGCACTGGGTGGTCAGGTCCGCGCGGAAGCCCGTGGCCGGGTTCGGCAGGGTGCCGCCGGAGCCCGCGCCCGCCTGGTCAATCGGATCCCAGTAGCAATCCGTGGCCGGGTTGATGCGGTTCATGTTGTAGGTCGCGCATGCGACCACCTTCGAGTTCACCTCGGCGGGCGAGACCAGGATCTGCGCGTTCACGTAGCCACGGCCGATCATGGCGCCGTGCAGGTTCGCGTGGTTGTTCTGGATCTCGTCGATGTCGCCGCGGCCCGGCACGGTGCCGGCGCGGTTGATCTCGCCGGGGAGCGGGAGCACGCCTCCGGAGTCGTTGGAGGCCGTGAGCCAGCCCTGGTGGATCTGCTTGACCTGGGTCTGGTCCTTCACCTGGCGGGCCGTGGCGCGGGCCTTGGCGAGGGCAGGCAGGAGCAGGCCGAGGAGCAGGGCGATGATCGCCATGACGACGAGCAGCTCGACGAGCGTGAAGCCCTTGCTGCCGTTTCGGTTCTGTGCATTCTTCATATGGTGGTTTCCTTCGTGTTGGTGCCGTTGATCTGGGATCACTGGTCGTCACGCCGGTCGTACACCGGGATGGCGATCCACTTCGTCGGGGTGTTGGGGTGGATGCCGAGCATGGCGTCGCCGCCGGCCCACGGCTGCGGAGCGTTCGTCGCGTTGACGTCGACGCAGCCGTTGCCGGTGAACTCAGCCGGGGTGGTGCCGCCGCACTGGAAGAGGTTGTCCTTCGTCAGGTTGCCGCCGTTGAAGGTGCCGCACTCGTAGAACACGCCGTCCGGGCGGAAGGTCTCGACGAACTCCATGTGGGTGTCGCCGAAGCAGACGTTGCCTTCCCAGGTCTTCCCGGGACCGTGGAGGCGGAGCGTCGGGCTCTGCTCGTAGTCGTCACCGGTGACAACGCCGTTCTTGACGCCGCGCGTCGCGAAGTGCGGGCGTGTCGAGTCGAGGTTGTTGCGCCAGTGCTGGGACTTGCGGAGGCCGCAGAGGATCTGGTGCGCGTAGCTCGTGTGGCACTCGTCGGCGCCGGGGGCGGCGTCGATCTTGGCCTTCATGTTCGGATCCCAGTAGACGTCCGTGGCCGGGCGGTAGGCCGCGTAGTTGTAGTTGGTGTACGGCTTGACGACCTGGTTGACCTCGGTTGCGCCGATCAGGATGTCGGTGTTGAAGAGCTGCTGCGCGACGCACGCCGAGTACAGGTTCTGCGTCCTGTTCTGCGCGAAGTCCTCTTCGCCCTCGCCGGGGATCTGCTGGCCGTTGTAGGACAGGCGGTTGATCAGGCCGGGGGTGGGCATCTTGCCCTTGGTCTCGTTGGCGCGACCCACCATGGCGGTGTGGATCTGCTTGATCTGGTTCGAGTCCTTGACGGTCTTGGCGGTCTGCTGGGCCTTGGCCAGCGCCGGCAGCAGCAGGCCGACGAGCAGGGCGATGATGGCAACGACCACCAGCAGCTCGACCAGCGTAAATGCACGCTTCTTCATGGGTCAGTCTCTCCTGTAGCAGTGAGCACGGCTTCTCGGTCTCGGCGGCCCGCACGCGCGGGCTTTGTGAACTTCGCCGGTGGCCCGTGGGCCACCCTTCGTGATGTCCCGGGGGTGTCGGCGTTGGAGCGCCGATGCCCGCGGGGCATCTGCAAGGCAGATTGCGGTGCGCATGGGGGATGCCGGGTGCTGTGAACGACGACCGTTGCACGCCCGACGGCGTGCGTGGGGCGGCAGTCGGCAGACTGCACGGGCATCTGGGCCTTCGGGGGCGGGCGTCGTCGTCGGTCAGGACGGGGCGTCCGCGGGGTTCCGGGTGTGCCGGGTACCAGTGATGCGGCGAAGGAATGGCATCAGTTCATGTTCCGTGAAGTCCCATCTGGGACCGTCCTGCGTGGCAGGACGCGGGGGATGCCGCATCGAGTGGTGAGCCGGGGCACGTGTGGCTCCAGGCGCGTCGGGATGTCGGGCAGGCGGCGCAATCGCGCTGCGTGTCCAAGAGAAAGATACGGGCCGCGCGGTTCCATGGGTGGCGCCTGCCGGTGCCGATTCCCTGAAATTCTTCACTCCGACATCCAATAACGGAAGGGCCCCCGGCGAGGCGTGCCCCTCCTTACGATGCGGACATGACCTTCGAACAGCAGCTCTCGGCGCTCGGCCTGACCCTCCCGCCCGCCCCCAAGCCCGTGGCCGCCTACGTGCCGGCCGTCCGCTCGGGGAACCTCGTCTACATCTCGGGCCAGCTCCCGATGAAGGACGGCCAGCTCATGGCCACCGGGCCGGTTCCCTCCGTGTGCTCGTTCGAGGCGGCCCAGGCGGCGGCCCGCCAGTGCGTCCTCAACGGCCTGGCGGTGCTCGGTGACCAGATCGGCGGCGACTTCTCGCGCGTGGTGCGCGTGGTGCGCGTGGGCGCCTTCATCCAGTCCGACAACGGCTGGACCGACCAGCCGAAGGTCGCCAACGGCGGAAGCGAGCTCCTGCAGCAGCTCTTCGGCGAGGCTGGGCGCCATGCCCGCGCGGCCGTCGGCACGAACGCGCTGCCGCTCGGCGCGAGCGTCGAGATCGAATTGCTTGTGGAAGTGCGCTGAGTTGCGCGAGGCGGAGCGGCGCGGTCAGCGCCGCGCCAGCATCATGACCATCACGAGGTTCGCCACCACGCTCATGCCCAGCAGCGCGAGGATGACGATCCCCATGGTCGTCGACCACGGGCTGGGTGCGCGCGACACCGAGGCGATCGCAACCTCCCCGTCCGCGGGACCTCCGAGGCCGTCCATCCCGCCCGCGGCGGGGGGATCGAACTTGGGGCGCGCGTGCACCGGTGATTCGCCTTCGGCAACGTGGTCGAGGTCCTCGATCAGGTCGTCCGCGGAGTGGTAGCGCTCGCGCGGATCCTTCGCCATCATCATCTCGATGATCATCGAGAGTCCGCCGGAGAGGTCGGTGGCGATCTGGTCGGGCGGCACCAGCGCATCGCGCAGGTGCTTCTGCATCACTTCCTTCGGGGCGGTGCCGTCGAAGGGGACGCGGCCGGTGACCATGTGGTAGAGCGTGGCGCCCAGCCCGTAGATGTCGGTGGCGGGCGTGACGTCCCGGGCGCGGATCTGCTCCGGCGAGATGTAGTACGGAGTGCCGAAGATCTTGCCCTTTTCCTCGCTGGCGGCCGCAGTGTCGCCGCCCGCCCGTGCAAGTCCGAGGTCGGCGAGCTTGACCACGCCGCCCTTGTTGATCATCAGGTTCTTCGGCTTCACGTCGCGGTGGATGAAGCCCTTCGCGTGCGCGTGCTTGAGGGCGCTCGCGGCCTGGCGCGCGATGTGGATCGCCTCGCGCTCGGGGATGCGCCGCTTCACCTGGATGCGGTCGAAGACGGTGTCGCCGTCGATGAACTCCATGACGAAGAAGTACTCGCCGCCCGGGGCCTGGCCGACGTCGTACGCGCCGACGATGTTCGGATCGTTGAGGCGCGCCGCGGCGCGGCCTTCCTTGTAGAAGCGGTCGATGTACTGCGCGTCGCTCGCGAACTTCTTGGGAAGGAGCTTGATGGCCACCATCCGGTCGAGGCTGAGCTGCTTGGCCAGGACCACGGTTCCCATGGCGCCCGCGCCGAGCTTCTTGATGATCTCGTAGCCGGGGATCATCTGCGCCGAGGACACGGTCGGTGCGGCCATGCCCGAGCCGGACTTCGCCGACGGGGACTCGTCCTCCGAGACCCAGCCGCGGAGCTGCTCGATCTGCTCGGCGCTCAGGACGCCGCGCTGCACGAACACCTGCACGAAGTTCGCGGCCCGCTCTTCCTTCGGGAACGCCTTCAGCACCTCGAACGCGGACAGCACCTGCTCGCGCGTGGCCATGCCGCGCTCGACGGCGGCGCGGCCGATCAGCGTCTCCACCGAGTGCCGCGCGCTGGCGCCGGCCATGGTGGTGCCGAGCCTCGCGCGGTCGGTGGCACCGCGGGAATCGTTCGGGTTTGGCGCTGGATCGGGCATCGTGGTGCGTCGGCCGTCCCGGGAGTGGTCGGGCGCGGAACTATACTCGCCCCGCCGCGCGCACCGCGCGGCTGCATGCCCGAATCGCACGTCATCCTTGCAAGTGGGTCGCCGCGCCGCGCACAGATCCTCGCTGCGGCGGGCATCGGGTTCACGGTGCTGGTGCCATCCATCGACGATGCGGACGCGCCGGCGGACGGCAGCGATCCGGGCCGCTACGTGATGAGCCTGGCATGGTTCAAGGCGCGGCAGGTGCTGGCGGAAGCGATCGCGCGCTTCGGGAGCGGGGGCCCGCCCTGGGTGCTGGCCGCGGACACGATGTGCGTTTGCGAGGGTAAGGTGATCGGAAAACCCGCCGATTGTGAATCGGCCGAGCGCATGATCCGTTCGTTCGAATCCCGCTCGCATGACGTGGTCACCGGCGTGTGCCTCGTTGACCGGGTCTCGGGGGCGCGGAGCATCTTCGCCGATTCCGCGACCGTGTCGCTGGGTGCGCTGGATCCCGAAGCGCTCGTCCGCCACCTGGACGCCGACGCGTGGCGCGGCAAGGCAGGGGGCTACAACTATTCCGACTGCGTGGCCGCCGGATGGCCGCTGCGTTGCGACGGCGATCCGGAGACCGTGATGGGGCTTCCCTCGCGGCTCGTGCTCCCGCTCCTTTCGGAGGGGCGTGGCGCATGACTGCCTCCGGTCCCCTGCATCCGGCACTTGCGCCGCTGGCGCACGTTGCGGCACTCGCCTACGGCGTGGGCGTGCGCGCGCGCAATGCGATGTGGGACATGCGGACGGCGGAGCGCGTCGGCGTCCCGGTGATCAGCGTCGGCAACGTGTCGGTGGGAGGCACGGGCAAGACCCCGTTCGTGCGCTGGTGTGCGGAGGCGCTGGTTTCCACGGGGCATCGGCCTGCGATCGCGCTCCGCGGCTACGGCGCGCGCGATGGGATCTCCGACGAAGCCGAGGAATACCGCGCGATGCTCCCGGGCGTGCCGCTTGCCGTGGGTGCCGACCGCGTGGCCTCGATCGCGCAGGCACGGGCAGAGGATCCGCGCATCGATTGCGTGGTGCTTGACGATGGATTTCAGCATCGGCGCATCGCGCGCGACCTCGACATCGTGCTGGTGGATGCCACGCGTCCGGCGATCGACGGCGCGCTGCTGCCGGCGGGTTGGCTGCGCGAACCCGCTTCCGCGCTGCGGCGCGCGGGCATGGTGGTGGTGACCCGTGCCGACCGCGTTGACCCGGCGCTTGCGAAGTCCATCGAGATGCTGCATGGCCGGCCGCCCGTTGCGTGGACGCGTCACGCATGGACGCGCATCGAGCGCCACGGTGCGGGTGGGCATGACATGCCGTTGTCGGCGCTGGCCGGAAAGCGCGTGGTGGTGGCGACGGCGCTTGCGCATCCGGACGCCTTCGTTGCCGATGCGATCGCGCACGGCGCGCGCATCGCGGACGACATCCGCTTCCGCGACCATCACGCGTTCACTGCCGCCGACGTGCAGCGCATCGTGGTGCGCGCGCGCCAGAAGGACGCAGCGGTCCTCTGCTCGGGGAAGGACTGGGCGAAGTTCGGGCGGCTGTTCCTCGATCCGCCGGGGGTGGAATGGTTGGTGGTTCGGGCGGGGATCGACTTCCTCGATGGCGAGGCCCTCGTGCGGCACGCGCTTGGGCGGTTGGGAGCCGGAGCCGTTTCTCGGGGGAACTGACAGGGTGTTATTCGCGCCCCGGCGCACGTTCGGGGGACAGCCTGTCAACTCCGCGACTACAAACCGTTGCAATCTGCGCACTTGCGCCATTCGTTGCTTGACTGGACCCGCGGTCGTTTCCATACTGCACCCCACGACGCGGGCGCTGATTGCCCGCTCCAACGCAGACCAGGAGGCACCCATGTCGACCGTCACCAAGAAGGAACTGATCGAGCGCATCGCCGAGCAGTCCGGGCTCAAGCGTCAGGACGTGCGTCGCGTGGTCCAGGGGTTCCTCGACGAGATCATCAACGAGCTGGGCAAGGGCAACCGCCTGGAGTTCCGCGACTTCGGCGTCTTCGACGTGCGTGAGCGCGCCGAGCGCGTTGCGCAGAACCCCAAGACCCTCGAGCGCGTCACCGTTCCCGCCAAGCGCACCGCGCGCTTCCGCGTGGGACGCCTGATGAAGCAGTGCGTGGACAGCGGCTCCACCGTGCCGCAGCTGGTCGGCGCTGCCGGCGGCGAAGAGTGATCGAACGCACGTTGCGCGCGTGAGGCGTTTGCGCGACGCGGGACCCGGTTCCCGACAGGAGCAGCAGAGCCATGGAAGAGCAGACAGGGTCGAACGGTCGCGGCGATGCCGCCCGCCCGGGTGACCGCTCCAACCGCCGGCGCGATGCCGTGCGTCGCACGGTGGCCGATCCCGCCGAGGTGGCGCGCCTCTTCTCGGCGCTCCCGCCTGCCGCCCCCGAGGCGGAGATGAGCCTGCTGGGCGCGATGATCGTCGATCCCAAG
Organism: Phycisphaerales bacterium; assembly: GCA_044233905.1. Taxonomy (GTDB): domain Bacteria; phylum Planctomycetota; class Phycisphaerae; order Phycisphaerales; family SM1A02; genus UBA966. Next base: position 13,784 of record JBIIJH010000001.1, on the reverse strand, counting down.
GTGATCTCCGACGTCATCGGCATCGTGAGCCAGCCCGACGACTTCGCCAAGGCCGGGCACGCCACCATCTTCCAGCACATGGTGTCGCTCTACGACACCACCGCGACGGTGGAGATCGTCTCGCTGGTGCAGCGCCTGAAGGACCACGGCGTCCTCGACGACGTGGGCGGTTCCGCGTACCTGATGGATCTTGCGGAAGGCGTCGCCACCGCAGCCAACGCGCCGGAATACGCGCGGATCGTCCGCGAGAAGGCCACGCTGCGCGAACTCATCCGCGCGGCCGGCGAGATCCTGGTGGATGCGCACCAGTCGCGCCAGGACCCGGTGCTCACGCTCGGCGAGGCCGAGGCGCGGATCTTCGCGATCGCGCAGCGCCGCGAGGCGCGCGCCGCGTCCGCGCTGCGCGACATCCTGGACGAGACCATCCGCACGCTCGAGCGCAACGAGGGCAAGCACGTCACCGGCGTGCCCACCGGCTTCGACGAGCTCGACGAGATGCTGAGCGGCCTGCAGAAGGGCGAGATGGTGATCCTCGCGGCGCGTCCCTCGATGGGCAAGACCGCGTTCGCGCTGAACATCACCGAGAACATGGCGGCGGCCTCCAACGGCGTTGCGTTCTTCAGCCTGGAAATGGGCAAGCAGCAGCTGGTGCAGCGCATCCTCTGCGCCAAGGGCGGCGTGGACGGCCAGAAGCTGCGCAAGAACATGCTGTCGCGCGAGGAATGGCAGCGGATCATGGGTGCCTGCGAGAGCCTCTCGTCCGCGCCGATCTACATCGACGACTCCCCGGGCATGACGCTCCTCCAGATGCGCTCCAAGGCGCGCCGCCTGAAGGAGAAGTTCAACATCGACGCCATCGTCATCGACTACCTGCAGCTCATGAGCTCGGGCACGCGCGTCGAGAGCCGCCAGGTGGAGGTGAGCGAGATCTCCCGCGGCGTCAAGGCCATGGCGCGCGAGCTGGATGTCCCGGTCATCTGCCTGAGCCAGCTCAACCGCCAGGCGGAAGGCCGCGAAGGCCATCGGCCGCGCATGAGCGACCTCCGCGAGTCGGGCTCCATCGAGCAGGACGCCGACGTGGTGATGATGCTCCACCGCGAGGCCTACTACCACAAGCAGGATCCCAACTGGCTCGAGGCCAACCCCAACCGCGCCAACGTGGCGGAGGTGATCGTGGCCAAGCAGCGAAACGGCCCGACGGGCACGGTGGAACTCATGTGGGACAGCAGTTCCACGGCATTCCGCAACCTGGCGGCGCAGGGAATGGCGCGCGGCGTCGAGTACGTCGGCCGTTCCGAGGCGGTGGCCGAGTACGGGGACATCCCCGCGTGAGCGGACGTGATGCAAGGGAAGGGCGGGAGCCGCGTTCACCCGCCGGCATGCAAGCGGACGGCCCATCGTCCCCCGAAGTCCTTTCGCGCGCGGCGCGCGGCGACGAAGCCGCGTGGCGGGCGATCGTCGGCGAGTATTCCGGCCGGGTCTACGGCCTGCTGCGGTCACAGGGCGCCGACCCGGAGCTGGCCGAGGAAGTGACGCAGTCGGTCTTCTGCACGCTGGCGGCCAAGCTGCCCGAGTACGTGGAGGGCGGCCGCTTCGAGAGCTGGCTGTTCCGCATTGCCATGAATCGCCTGCGGGACGATGCCCGGCGCAAGCGTCGCCAGGCGAAGCCGGCGGGCGAGAACGAGGTGCTGGAGGGCCTGGCGGGGGCGGCGCCGGATCGGTCCGCCGGGCGCGCGAGTGCGGAGGAGCTTTCTGCGCTGCAGCTCGCCGTGGCCAAGCTTTCCGCCTCCGACCGAGAGATCATCGACCTCCGCCACGTGGGCGGAATGAGCTTCAAGCAGATGGCCGAGCACCTTGGTGAGCCCTTGGGCACCCTGCTGGCGCGCCATCACCGGGCCCTGGCCAAGCTGCGCGCCATCCTGGAAGGTCCGGCGGCGGATGCCCCGGGCCGGGATGGTCGGCCATGACGGTCGGTCCGAAGAAACCGCCGGCAAGCCCGGTTATCCGGCTGTGCCGGAGAAAAGCCATGCAATCGAAGCCCGCAAACGGGCGTTTCGCAGGAGGTACGAGCCGTGAGTGACCCAAGGATGAACGACATGCACCAGCAGCACCCCGACGACCACCTGTCCGACGACGCACTCCGTGCGCTCGCAGCGCGGCTCGACGCGTCCGGCGCGGACCTCGCGCGGGAGCGTGCGGGCCTGGCCGACCGGGTGTTTGCCGCCAGCGTGGCGGACCTGCGCGGTGCGCAGCCGCCGTTGGTGCTCCACGCCGTGCGCCGCTGGGCGATGTCCGCGGCGGCGGTGTTGGTCGTCGGTGCCACTGCGGCGTTCCTGATGATGAATGGCCGCGGCCCGTCCGTCGCTGCGCCCGAGCTCGTCTCGGTGCGTGCGGCCGAGATCGCGCCGGTCGGAGGTTCCGAGGCGTTGCTCGTGGCACTCATCGATGCAGACGCCGCGCTCAAGTCCACCGAGGGCGGCAGCAGCTTCGATGCGAGCGCCATCGTCCTCACGTCCGGACACTCCGTCGACGACGTCACCGTCGAGCTCGACGAACTGCTTGCGGCCGGAGGCAAGCGGTGAACGCCGCGCGCCACGCGCTCCGCGCGACTGCACTCCGGATGATCGTTGCGTGTGCCGCCCTCCATGGGATCGGTGCCGTGTGCGTTGCCGGCGAGCCCATGCCGCAGAACGCGGCGCCCGCGGCTGCTCCGGCAGGCGGTGCGAAGGATGCGAACGGCACGGACGCGAAGGCGGCCGCCCAGTCGCCGGGGCAGCCCCGCGTGCAGGTGGCGGGCCAGGCCGGCGAGGCCGCCGGCGCCGGCAGCGAGCAGCGCCGCACCGACGGCATGCGCTGGCGGCCCGATGGCCCGATGCCGCAGGAGATGATCGACCGCGTGATTGCGGTGGCGCGCGACGTCTCGCCCGACCTTGCCAAGCAGCTCGAGGAAAAGCGGAGCGTTGCGCCCGACGACATGTCGCAGGCGATGCGCCAGAGCGCGCGGCGCCTGGTGGCGCTTGCCGTGCTGAAGGATCGCAATCCCGGGCTCTACGCGATCCGCGTCGAGGACGTGCGGCTCCAGCTGGAACTGCGCACGCTCGGCGAGGCGTTCCGCGCGGCGCAGACCGCCGGCGACGCCGCCAAGGCGAAGGCGCTCGAGACGCAGATCGCTGCCAAGGTGAAGGCGCAGGTGGACGTGGACCTGCGGGCGCGCGCGCAGGAGCTGGTGGCGCTCGACGAGCAGATGCAGACCATGCGCGAGGATCTCGTGCAGGAGCAGAAGCGGACCGCCGAGCGTGTGGTCGAGCGGACCGAGGCCGTCAAGAAGGGCGAGCCGATCCAGGAGCGCGGGATGTTCGGCGAAGGCAGCGGCCGTGGTGGTCGCCAGCGCGGTGATTCGCCGGAGGGCGAGCGGCCCAAGGGCGAGAAGGGCGACAAGCCCAAGACTGCCGGCTGACCCCTGCGGCTGGGTGCTTCGGACAGTCGAACCCGTGGGTACGGCGACCTGGCGTTGCTGCCTTCCGCCCAGCGCGGCAGTTGCGCCGCGCACGCTTCGTGCAATCCGTAGACTTCGGGAATGGAACGCTCGCAGCGACGCTGGGCCCGATTCGGCTGGTGGACGCTTGCCGCCGTGGTCGCGCTCTGCGTGCTGACGGCCCCGTGGAGCTTCGGCGCCGTGCGCATAAGCGAGATCGACGTTCCGCGCTACGCCGCATCCAACCTGCAGCTCAACCGGTTGCCGCCCGTGTGGCGTGACCTGGCGCCCGACGAGGCCGAGCGGCTGCGGACCGCCGAGGAATCGAAGGCCTACATCCCGGGTCGCGTGCTGGGGACGGACGCGCTGGGGCGCGACATGCTTGCGCGCCTCCTGGCGGGCGGCATCTTCAGCATGGCAGTGGGGCTCAGCTCCGCGGCGGTGGCGGTGGCCATCGGGACGCTCTGGGGTTCGTTCGCCGGATTCGCCGGCGGACGCGTCGATGCGCTCCTCATGCGAACCGTGGACGTGCTGTATGGGCTTCCATCGATCCTGCTGGTGGTTCTCCTGGCGGTGGCCGTGGAAGGAATCATCGGGCGCGCGGGCAGCAGGCTTTCCGCGGGCCAGTCGCAGGTGCTTGGGCTGGCGGTGCTGCTGGTGGCGATCGGAGGCACCAGCTGGCTGACCATGTCGCGCGTGATCCGCGGGCAGGTGCTGAGCCTGCGCGCGCAGCCGTTCATGGAATCGTGCCGTGCCGTGGGAGTGCCGGCTTCGCGTCAGTTCTTCCGCCATGTGCTGCCGAACCTCGTGGGCACCATGGTGGTCTATGCGACGCTCACGGTGCCGGCCGCGATCCTGAGCGAGAGCTTCCTGAGCTTCCTGGGGATCGGCGTGCGTGAACCCGTGCCGAGCTGGGGCAACCTGGCGAGCACGGGGCTCGGCGAGGTGAACCTGGTGAACAGCCGATGGTGGCTCCTGGCGGCGCCATGCCTGATGATTGCGCTCACGCTGGTGGCGCTCAACTTCGTGGGCGATTCGCTCCGGGCGCGCTTTGATCCGACGGCGAGCCGGGCACGCTGGTAATGCGCTGATAACGCGTGCGGACTGAAGCTCGGCACGTGGCCGGGACGCTCTGCGTTCCGCTACGCTTGCGCGTTCCCCCGCGAGGCAATCATGCAGAATCGATTCGGAATCAAGGACTTCCTGTTCCTGGTGGTGCTCCTGGTCACGCTCGGCAGCGTCTGGCTGTCCATGGTGCAGAAGACGCGCATGGAGCTTGCGCAGCAGTCCATGTCCGCCAAGCTGGCGGACATCGAGCAGCAGGTGGCGCAGGTGAACCGCAAGCTGGAATCGGGCGCAGCGGTGGCCCGCGGCGCATCCGCCGGTGCCGCCCCCGGCAACGGTGTTGCCACGGACGAGTCGTGGGCCCGCCCCGGCGTCAAGGTGGAGCACTGGGCTGCGCCGCACTGCGCCATCGATCCCACCACCATTCCCGGCTTTGCCGTGGGCGGCGAGTTCACCGAGCTCTTCGAGGCGCAGCCCGCGAAGCTGACGCCGTACATCTCGAGCGACGTCTATTCGACGCGCGTCCTCGACCGCGTCTGCCAGAACCTCAGCAGATTCGACCCGAAGACGCTGCGCATGGTCGGCGCGCTGGCCGACGGCTGGCAGATCGACCCCAACGGCCTGTGGATCCGCGCGCACATCAACCCGCGCGCGCGCTTCAGCGACGGCACGCCGGTGACCTCCGAGGACGTCCGCTGGACGTACATGGACTTCATCAACAACCCGCTGATCGAGGCGGAGCGCGCCCGCAGCACCCAGGACAACCTCAAGGAAGTGAAGGTGGTGGACGGGCTGACCGTCGACTTCATGTTCAAGGAGGCGTTCTTCACGAACATCCTGATCGCCCTGGGCAACCCGATCCTGCCCAAGCACTACTACGCCAGGTTCGAGCCTTCGCAGATCAACCAGGGCACGGGCGTCACGATGGGCTCCGGCCCGTTCCGCCTGGCGAAGCTTCCCTCCGGGCCCGAGGACCTGGCCAACCAGTGGACGCCCGGACAGGACGTGGTGCTGGTGCGCAACGAGCAGTACTGGGCAGAGAAGCCATCGCTCGAGCGCCTGCGTTTCAAGAGCATCAAGGACGACCTCGGCCGCCTGGTGGCGTACCGCAACGGCGAGGGCTCGATGATGCTGCCCACGTCGCCGCAGTTCAACAAGGTGCTCAAGGAGGAGCCGGAGTTCGAGAAGTCGAACTACGCGCTCAAGTGGACCAACATGCGCTGCGGCTACAGCTTCATCGCGTGGCAGTGCGGCCCGCGCGCGGGCAAGGGCCTGACGCCCTTCGTGGACAAGCGCGTGCGCCGCGCGATGACCATGCTGCTCGACCGCGAGCGGATGATCCGCGACATCTGGGACGGGATCGGCATCGTCGCCAAGGGCCCGAACAACCCGGAGAGCCCGGCGAGCGACCCGGCCGTGAAGCCGCTTCCCTTCGACCCCGAGAAGGGCAAGGCGCTGCTGGCCGAGGCCGGCTGGAAGGACCGCGATGGCGACGGCATCCTGGAGAACGAGAAGGGCGACAAGTTCACCTTCGAATACACGTATGCCACCGGCGGCGAGATCTCCGAGCGCCTGGCGCGCTTCGTGAAGGACAGCTACGGCAAGGCCGGCATCGTGGTCACCACGCGCCCGGTGGACTGGAGCCGCTACCAGGAGCTCCTCAAGCTGCGCGACTTCGACGCCATCACCATGGGCTGGGGCGCCAACGCGCCCGAGAGCGACCCGCGGCAGATCTTCCACTCCGAGAGCATCAAGGAGGGCGGCGACAACTTCACGCAGTGGGTCAACACGGACTGCGACGCGCTCATCGAGAAGGGCCGCCGCACCATGGACGAGGCCACGCGCATGGAGGTGTGGCGCCAGTTCGAGGCCTGCATCGCCGAGGACCAGCCGTACACCTTCGTCCGCGTGGCGCCGTGGCTGCGCTTCGTGAAGAAGGACTTCGGCAACGTCAACACCTACAAGACGGGGCTGGAGCTGCAGGAGTACTTCTACATCTCCGGCCGCGCCCAACCCGCCCCTTCCGCCAACTGACGCGCCCCGGCGCCACCGATGCTCTCCTACCTCGTACGACGCCTCGTCTTCATGGTCCCGACGCTGCTCGGGATCACGCTGATGGTGTTCATGCTCCTGGCGCTTGCGCCGGGCGGCATCGGCGCGGGCCTGGCGGTGCAGGGCGGGCAGATGTCGGACACCAGCCGCGTGGCGCAGATGCAGGCGTACCTGGAGGACCGCTACGGGCTGAACGATCCGGTGATCGTGCAGTACGCGCGGTGGCTCGGGCGCCTGTCGCCGGTGAAGTTCGGCACGCGCGACCTGCGCGACGGCAACGGCGAGCGCGTGCCCGCGCCGCGCGCGATCGAGGCGCCGCCGCTCGCCAAGGCGTTCCCGGAGGCCGAGGTGAAGGTGCCGGCCATCGCGCTCGCCACCGGTGACGACGCGGTCCCGCAGTTCAAGAAGCTGCAGCGCGATGCCGAGGGCACGCGCCGCGAGTACGTGGGCAAGGTGCGGCTCTTCAAGGACGCCATCGCCGACTACGCGCGTGCCGCCGGCAGCCCGCTCACGGAGCGCCTGAACGGCAAGGGCGGCGCGGACCCGCGCGACTTTGCCGACGTCACGTTCGACCACGCGAACGCCGCGTGGCCGAAGCTCGAGAAGGCCGTCGCCGACATGCACGCCGCGCACTCCGCGGCCGTGGTGGCGCAGTCGCAGGCCATGGAGGCGTTCCGCGCGCACCCGTATCCGCCGAGCGGCATCCCGATCATCCCGGACGTGGTGAGCCTCGACACGCCGGACCTCGGCGTGGCGTTCTCGAAGAACCGCCCGGTGTGGGACCTGATCGCGGCGGCGCTGCCGGTGACGCTCCTCATTAACCTGATCGCGTTCCCCATCTCGTACCTGATCGCCGTGCCCACGGGCGTCCTGGCGAGCGTGCGTCGCGGCGGGTGGTTCGACGTGTTCTCGGGGTTCCTCTACCTCTCGCTCTACTCCATCCCCACGGTGCTGGCCGGCGTGTTCGCGATCGGCTTCCTGGCGAACAAGCAGTACCTGGGCTGGTTCCCGGTGAGCGGCCTCCACGAGAGCGGCTCCGAGGCGTTCACCTTCATGCCGTTCACGGACGACGCCGGCGCCTGGCACCGCGGGTACCTCCTCGACACGCTGTGGCACGTGGGCCTGCCGGTCCTGTGCCTGGTCTACGGCAGCTTCGCGGTGCTCTCCAAGCAGACGCGCGCCTCGATGCTCGACAACTTCAGCGCCGACTACGTGCGCACCGCGAAGGCGAAGGGCGTGCCGCGCAAGGACGTGGTGCTGCGCCACGTGTTCCGCAACAGCCTGCTGCCCCTCATCACCATGTTCGTGGGCATCTTCCCGGCGATGCTCGCCGGCAGCGTGGTGATCGAGCGGATCTTCAGCGTGCCCGGCATGGGCAGCCTGGTGATCGAGGCGATCGACCTGCGCGACCGCGAGCTGATCCTGGCCGACACGTTCCTGATCGCCTGCGTGAACATGCTGGCGCTCCTCCTGGCCGACATCCTCTATGCGGCGGCCGACCCGCGGGTGAGCTATGACTGAGCGCAAGGAAGCAACCCCCATGCCCGCGGCCATCTCCGGCATCGACGTGATGCGCGGCGTGGGCGCGGTGCGCGCCAAGGGCTTCTGGGCGGACGCCTGGGAGCGCGTCCTCAAGCGCCCGGGCGCGGTGTTCGGGCTGTGCTGGATCGGCGTGATCGCGTTCTTCGCCGTGTTCGGTCCGATCGTGGCCAATGCGCATCCGCTGACCCTCCTGCGCGTGGGCGCGGGTGGCACGGCGGTGCGCGAGTGGCCGCTCCTGGCGAACCTGACGCCCACGGACTGGGCGCTCCTGATCGGCTTCTTCGTGGGCCTGCCGTGGATCTTCGCCGGTCCGCGCAGCCTCACGCGCGCACAGCGGCTGGGCATCTTCGTGGTGGCCGCGCTGCAGGTGGGATTCACCATCGTGCTGGCCGGGGCGATCGTCGCCTGGGCGCAGGATCCGGCCCGCGCGGAGTGGCTCAAGGCGTTCGCGCGCGGCGCTGCGGGGCCGTGGACCATCATCGGCGCGGTGGCGGTGCTCCTGGCGATGGGCGCGGCCTGGGTGCCGTCGGTGGATTCGCGCCGCGTGCGCGTCGGTGCGGCGATCGTGGCGCTCCTCGTGGGCTGGGGCCTCTCCGGCGTCAGCGGCGGGGCAACGCTCGTCAACTTCGAGCGCTACCTCGAAGACGAGCAGTCGGGCGCCATCCGCGAGGTGACGTGGACGCTCATCCCGTGGTCGCCGCAGTACTCGCGCAGCGACATGGTGGCCATCGCCCCGGGCGAGCGCATCGGCGACGTGGAGCGTCTGGCGCAGTTCAAGGGCACGCCCTTCGGTGAGCGCCGCGTGATCCTGGGCACCGATGCCCTGGGCGGCGACGTCCTCTCGCAGATGCTCTGGGCGTGCCGGCTCTCGATCTCGATCGGCCTGGTTTCGACCGGCATCTCGGTGCTGATCGGGGTGACCATGGGCGCCATCATGGGCTATTTCGGCGGCAAGGTGGACATGGTGCTCTTCCGCATCGTCGAGATCTTCATGGCGGTGCCGGTGCTCTTCCTCCTGATCGTGGCCGCGGGCGTCCTGCCGCGCGACACCTACGTGATGATGGCGATCATCGGCTGCTTCAGCTGGACCGGCGCGGCGCGCTTCACGCGGGCGGAGTTCATGAAGCTCCGCAACCAGGACTTCGTGCAGGCGGCCAAGGCCACGGGCCTGCCGCTGCGCGCGATCCTGTTCCGCCACATGCTGCCCAACGGCGTGACGCCGGTGCTCGTGGACGCGAGCTTCGCGATCGCCGCGGCCATCTCCATCGAGGCCACGCTCAGCTACCTGGGGCTCGGCCCCGACGGCCAGGCCTCGTGGGGCAAGCTCCTCTCGAGCGCCACCGCCGCCACGGGCACGTTCGTCTGGTGGCTGGCTGTCTTCCCGGGCCTGGCGATCTTCCTCTCCGTCCTCAGCTACAACCTGCTCGGCGAAGCGATGCGCGATGCCATCGACCCGAAGCTCCGGAAGGCGGCACACTGATGAGCCCATCCGCCGTGAAGGCATCGAACGATCCCGCCACCGTCGACGCGATGCGCGCGATGGGCGATGCGGACCGCCTCTCGCGTCCCGTGCTCGAGGTGGCCGACCTGGCCGTCAGCTTCGACAACTCCAACGGCGGCCCGCGCATCCAGGCGGTGAACGGCGTGCACATGACGCTCTTCCCGCAGCAGACGCTGGCGGTGGTGGGCGAGTCCGGCTGCGGCAAGAGCGTGACCGCGATGAGCACCATGCAGCTCATCCCGCGCCCGCCGGGCCGCTTCGACCGCGGCAGCATCAACTTCGAGGGCCGCGACATCTGCGCGCTCTCCGAGGACGACATGCTCACCATCCGCGGCGGGAAGATCGCCATGATCTTCCAGGAGCCGATGACGAGCCTCAACCCCGTCTACACCATCGGCGACCAGCTGATGGAGGCCATCTTCCTGCACCAGCAGGTGGGCCCGGAGGAGGCGCGCCGCATCGCCGTGCAGGCGATGAAGGACGTGGGCATCAAGAAGCCGGAAGAGCGGCTCGACATGTACCCGCACCAGTTCTCCGGCGGCATGCGCCAGCGCGTGATGATCGCGATGGCGCTTGCGTGCCGGCCGAAGGTGCTGCTGGCGGACGAGCCGACCACCGCGCTCGACGTGACCATCCAGGCGCAGATCCTGGAGCTCCTGCGCGAACTCCAGCGCACGCGGGACATGGGCATCATGCTCATCACCCACAACCTGGGCGTGGTGGCGGAGAACGCCGACGTGGTCTGCGTGATGTACGCCGGGCGCGTGGTGGAGTACGCCAACGTCTTCGAGCTCTTCGACGAGCCGCTGCACCCGTACACGCGCGGCCTGTTCCGCTCCATCCCGATGCTGCGCGACACCAAGGACCGGCTGGTGACCATCAAGGACGTCACCAACGATGCCGCGGAGTTCCGCAGGATCCCCGGAGTGACGCCGTGGTGGCCGGACATGCCGGCAGGCACGCGACCGGAGACGGCGCCCGGGCGTGACGAACACGTGCTGGTGGAAGTGCGCCCGAACCGCTGGGTGGGCTGCTGGCGCACGCCGGAGCTCGATGCACAGAAGCATCGGCGGCCGAGCCTCGAGTACCGGCGCGGCGACCGATAGGGCGTGGGTTCCCTGCCGGCGTATTGGCTCGGAATCTATTCAACTTATCTCTATTGCGGGTATTTCCCCGTCACATACGGGGCTCTCCTGCAGGTATCCCTGCGGAGGCATTCATAATCACGTTCCATTGTGAGGGTGGGGACGGTGGATGGCGCGTTGGACTGCGTTTCCGGAGCACCGTCCCATGCCACATCGATCCCGTTCGCCACAGCCGCCGTTGACGCCTGAGCGCACCTTCCTGGTGGACCTCGAGTCCGCCGATGGCGAGCGCCACGTGCACTTTTTCTGCATGGCCCCCATCCAGCGGGAGGCCATCCGGCGTTCCACGTGCATCTACCCGGACCTCCGCGTCGCACAGATCACCACCGACGACGGAAGCCGCTGGGTGTTTCCGCAAGGGGCCGTCGAGCGGCGATCGTCCGACAGGGCGGGGAGAGGTGCCGGACGCATGCTGCCCCCGCCCGTCACCTACGATGTCGGTCCCATGGCCGCCCTCGCATCGAAACTCGTCGCGCCGGGCCGGAAGGCCCCTGCAATCTCCACCATCGACCACACCGGCACCAAGCGCACGCTTGCCGAGTGCAAGGGCCGCTACGTGGTGCTCTTCTTCTATCCGAAGGACGACACGTCCGGCTGCACGGTGGAGGTGTGCTCGTTCCGCGACGAGTGGGCCGTGTTCCGCAAGGCCGGCATCGAGGTCTTCGGCATCAGCCCGGACGGTACGGAGAGCCACGTCAAGTTCATCCGCAAGTTCCACCTGCCGTTCCCGCTGCTCGTCGACGAGCCGGCCAAGGGCAAGGCGCCGAAGATCTGCTCCGCCTACGGCACCTGGCAGGAGAAGTCGATGTACGGCAAGAAGTACATGGGCGTGGCGCGCACCACGTACGTGATCGCGCCGGACGGCAAGGTGGCGCTGCGCATCGACAAGGTGCGCCCCGAGGGCCACGCCGAAGAGGTCATTGCCGCGGTCAAGGCGCTAACCTCCGCCGCATGCACGCCGTCGAACTCCGCTTCCTCCGCCTCCACCAAGGCGCGCAGCTCCCCGCGTACCAAAGCGAAAACGCCGCGGGCCTCGACCTCCACGCCTGCCTCGAAGCGTCGGTGACGCTTTCGCCGGGGGACATCGTGATGATCCCGTGCGGCTTCGCCATGGCGATCCCGCACGGCTACGAGGCGCAAGTCCGCCCGCGCTCGGGACTTGCCACCAAGCACGGCATCGGCATGCCAAACTCGCCGGGCACGGTGGACAGCGACTACCGCGGCGAGATGAAGGTGCCGCTCGTCAACCTCGGCCGCGCGCCGTTCGTCGTGGAGCATGGGATGCGCGTGGCCCAGATGGTGATCGCGCCGGTGGCGCGTGCCACGGTGTGCGTGGTGGAGGAACTCGACGGCACTGCGCGGGGTGTGGGCGGGTTCGGCAGCACCGGGCGCTGAACGGCGCCCCGCAGGCGTGCGCCTGCAGCCCTTGCGTGGCTCGTGGCTCGGGCCGGCGCCCCATGCGGACCCCCGTATCATTGCCCAAATGACCACCGCGACCGCCACCGAAGTCACCGTGCCGCTCCTGGACCTGAAGGCGCAGTATGCGACCATCCGCGCCGAGGTCGAGCCCGTGGTGCTCGAGGTGATGGAGAGCCAGTACTTCATCGGCGGCCCCAAGATCGACCAGCTCGAGAAGGAAGTGGCCGCCTACTGCCACACCAAGCACTCGATCGGCTGCGCCAACGGCTCGGACGCCATCCTGCTGGCGCTGCAGGCGCTCGATGTCGGCCCCGGCGACGAGGTGATCCTGCCCACCTTCACCTTCTTCGCCACGGCCGGCAGCGTCCATCGCCTGGGTGCGCGCCCGGTGTTCGTGGACATCGACCCGGTCACCTACAACATCTGCCCGAAGTCGGTGGAAGAGGCGTTCGGCTGCTGCAAGAAGGTCAAGTGCCTCATGCCGGTGCACCTCTTCGGCCAGGCCGCCGACATGGACAGCATCATGGCGATCGCCAAGGCTCGCGGCCTGACGGTGGTGGAGGACTGCGCGCAGGCGATCGGCACCGAGGACGTGCACGGCCGCCGCGTGGGCAGCATCGGCGACATCGGCACCTACAGCTTCTTCCCCTCGAAGAACCTGGGCGGCTTCGGCGACGGCGGCATCATGGCCACCAACTCCGATGCGCTCGGTGCGCGCATGAAGCGCCTGCGCAACCACGGCATGGAGCCCAAGTACTACCACCAGGAGATCGGCATGAACTCGCGCCTCGACGCGCTGCAGGCCGCCGTGCTGAGCATCAAGCTCCGCCACCTGGATGCATGGAGCACCGCGCGCCAGAAGAACGCCAAGTTCTACGACGAGTTCTTCAGGAACCATGGCGCCGCCGACACCTCGGTGGCCGTCGACGCGGGTGGCCTGCCGCTGCGCTTCCCGAAGGCCCCGGCCAAGGGTCGCCACATTTACAACCAGTACGCCATCCGCGTCCCCGGCCGCATCCGCGACGCCGTGCGCGACGAGCTCACCAAGCGCAAGATCGGCACCGAGATCTACTACCCGCTCTGCCTGCACATGCAGGAGTGCTTCAAGTTCCTGGGCTACACGCAGGGCGTCTTCCCGCACTCCGAGCGCGCCGCGCTCGAGACGATCGCCCTCCCGATCTACGGCGAGATGTCCGAAGCCCAGCGCCACTGGGTGGCCGAGAGCGTGGTCGAGGCCGTGAAGAAGCTGGCCTGAGCACACTCGCAACATGAAACCCAAGCGCGGCGGTGAGGCCATTGCCGAACCGACGCCATTGGCGCATCGGGTGCCTGGCCCCTTCGCCGGAGGGGCAGTGGCGGCGCCATGCCGCCCGCCCCGCAAGGCGACGGGGCCAGTAGGCGGGCGGGGCCGGACGTTTGACGTTCGAATGCACTCTTCGGCGGGTCGATTGAAGTTCCACCGCACCCTCCGCTGCGCGCGGGACCCCTGTCCCGCGGACGGCCTCGCTCCACCCGGCTCCTCTCGGCCTCGACGACAACCGCTCGTCCGGGCGGCACCCGGGAGTACTCAGGAATCCAGCTGCCG
>JBIIJH010000118.1:0-7680 GCA_044233905.1 Phycisphaerales bacterium | reverse complement strand
AGCACGTCACGGGACCACGGCCAGCGCCCGATGGTGTCCAGCGCGCGGTCGTCGATCGCCACCAGCCTGACTCGGTCGCCCATCGGCTCGGCCGACGCCCGCGCGCGCAGGAAGCGCTGGTCCTGCGTCCACCACTCGATGCGATTCAGGAGCCCCGCCATCCCGGCAAGCACCACGGCCACCGTGGCGAGGAGTCCGGCAATGAGGACGATGCGGGAAGGACCCTTCACGCTCGCAGTGTAAAGGTCAAGACCCGGCCGCGCGCCCGCGAACGAGCATGCCACGCCCGGGCCGCGCACGCACCGAGCTTCGTGCGGTGCCTGGACGGAATCAGCGCGAGTTGCCGCGGCTGGGCGGGCTGTTGGTGCCGACGCCGGACACCAGGTTCCGTGCAGCGGTGGCGCTCGCCTCGGCGCGCGTCGCCGCGGCCCCCGCCAGCTGCGACTGTCCTTCGGCCCCGGCTGCGGCGGCCTGCGCGCGCGCCACGTACTGCGCCATGCTCTTGCCGAAGAGCCGCCCGGCGTTGGTGGACGCGGTCTGCTCCATCTCACGGGCCTGCACGGCCGCTGCGCTCAGCTGCGAGGCCGCGGCCAGCGCCAGCGCTCGCGCGCTGCTGCTGCCGGCGGCCGAGTCCGCGGCAGCAGCGGTGCCGGCACGGGCGGCAAGCACCTGTGCAACGTCGTCGAAGAACTGCGCCTGCGAGGAGAGGTCCGCAGCGGCGAGGTCGGCGGCGTCGATCGCGTCGCGCCGGCTCGCGGCCGCGGCCACGAATGCCTCGCGGCTCGCGCCGTAGTGCTCGACGACGGGGCGCAGGCGGTCCGCCGACGTCTGGAAGCCCTGGGCGCGCGTGGATTCGCTCTTTGCGGTCTCGGAGTAGCCCCTGGCGGAATCTGCCGACCCGCGCGAGGCAAGGGCCGCCAGCGTCGTCAGGTTGCTCTGCTCGCCGGCGCCGACGACGTTGCCGTTCTCCAGCGCGCCCTGGGTGCGGGCCAGGCCGCCGTGCGCCGCCTGCTCGTTGTTCTCCGCGTCGATGCGGCTCAGCGTGGCATTGCCGAAGGCGCGTTCCGCGTTGCCGGCGGCATCGGCCGCACCATCGAAGGCAGCCACCAGCTCGGTGCTGGCGGTGGCCATCTCGTTGAGCGACAGGAGCGATGCCTGCGCGTCGGCCTGAACGGCGAGCGTCTCGTCCTTCGCGGCCGCGGTCAGCCGCCCGAATGTCCCGGCACCGGCCTCGTTGGTCACCACGTAGGCCTGGCGCGCCGCCGCCATGTCGGCGCGGGCCTGGGAGTCGAGCTTGACGTTGGAGGCGAGGAGTGCGTCGATGCGCGTGACGATCGCGCCAACGCGATCCTGTTCCGCGACGGCCGCGAGCGCCGCCACCAGGTTCCGCGCCGCGGAGGCACGTGCCGCCGAATCCCCGGCGGAGGCCGCCAGCGACGCTGCGGCGTTGGCCGCGGTGCTGACGAACTCCGCGGACAGGCCGAAGCGATCGCTCAGTTCGAGCGTGGCCATGCGCAGGCGCTCCGCCGCTGCCGCAGCGCCACCGGCCACCAGGGCGGCATCGGCCCCGCGCGCCGCCGCGCCGTCCACCATGTCGCGCGCGGCCAGGATGTCGCCGATGGCCTGCGTTGCGCGCTCCGCGATCGCTCCCAGCTCCTGGCGATCGATCCCCTTGCCAACGACCCCATCGAGCGAGAGCGCATGCGCGAGCACGCCGTCCATCGCGTCGTTCATCGCGTCGAGCGACGCAATGGCCGCATCGGAAGCGGCCAGGCGATCGAGGGCCGGAGCCCCATCGAGCGCGGCCAGACCGAGCGAGGCAGACTTTGCGTACTCCTGCACCGAGACGCGGCCGTCGGCGATGGCGGCGGTCTCCGTGGCGATGGCGTCATGCTGCTCGGTCGCGGCGGCCTCCATGGCATCCGCGAGGAGGAATTCGTCCTCCTCGCGCGCGGTGGCGTCGATGGCGGCATTGCCGCTTGCCTCCGCGGCCAAGGCCTCCGAATCCGCCACCTGCGCCGCGACGAAGGCGCGACCCACGAAACTCGTCCCGATGTCACCGAGCGCGCCCTCGGCATCCGCCAGGGAATCCGACAGCTGCTCGTCGCGGAGCTGCACACCCGAGTCGACGGTGGCCCAGTCGGAGATGATCCGCAGACGCGCGTCGACCAATCGCTGGTAGAGCGCCTCCACCTGCCCAAGCGACTCGGCGCGATCATCGTCGGTGGCCGCCGTGCGCGCGTTGCGGACGGCATCGAGCGAAACCAGCGCACGCGAGAGCGCCAGGTTGGCCTGCTCGAGGCGGGCGAGCGCCGTCGAGGCGGCAAGCTTCGCGCCCTCCGTCGGCGACTCCGCTGCAATCGCCGCGATCAGCCCCTGCAGTCGCAGCACCGTTGCCCTGGACGCATCCGCGATGGATGCCGCAGACTCGCCCGACTGCACGGCCGACTGCAGCTCATCGAGGGCCTGCTCATATTCGCCGATCGCCGCGGCTGCGCGCGTGCGCGCGCCCTCGTCGATCGCGTCCACCGCCGCCACGACGGCATCGCGGTCCGCGGCCATCTCGTCGCGGCTGGCTCCGGCCGAATCACGCGCATCGCCCATGGCGAGCAGCGCCGCGCGCAGCGCTTCGGCATACTCGGAGAGCGGGTCATTCGGGCTCCCATTGCCCCCGTCGGTTCCCGGGGAACCAAGCACGTACACCTGCCCGCCGTCGTTGCCAGGAGGATTGGTCCCGTCGCCGCCGTTGCCGATCCCGTCGAGGATCGACCGGATCGACTCGAGCGCGGCTCCTGCGTTCTGCCGTTCCTGGTCGAAGCGGGTGAAGTCCGCGGCGACGAGCGCCGCACGCCGGTCGAAGGACTCGGCCGCGATGTCCGCCGAACTGCCGAACGAATGCGCCTCGTCGAGGGCCGAGACGTGCTCGGCAAGGGCCGCACGGGCGCGCTCGCGCTGCATGGTCGCCAGCGACTGGAGCCCGAGCAGCACGTCGCGCTGCGCCTCCACCACGTCCACCGCGTCCTGCGCCTGCAGCAGGTACTCGACCGCCTGCGCGATCTTCTCGTTGGCGATCTTCACCTGCTCCTCGACGCGCGACTGCACGCTGTTGGAGCCGCCGGCGTTGCCCGATGCCTTCTGCTCAACCGCCGTGCCCTTGTTGCCGCGGGTCTGCTCCGCCGCACCGCCGGCCTGGACCGGTGAGGGGCCGCTGCCGGCGGAACGTTCCTTCTCGCCCTGGCTGGTGGACGGGATCTGCGTGGCAGTCGTGGCCGGCGCGCTCGCCTGCTCGGCACCCGCATTCGCCGGATGCTGGATGGTCGAGGAACTCCCGGCGGAACCGGAGAGCTGGACCGCATTGTTGTTCAGTGCGTACTTCAGCTCGATGGCGTTGATGGCGTTCCTGCGGGCTCCCAGCACTTCCACCTGCTTCAGCGCGCCGCTGGCCACCGCGAACTCGGTGCCGCGGACCGCCAGCGTGGTACTGGGGGTGACGACCTTGAAGTCGTTCGAGAGGCCCACCTTGTCGACCTTGAAGTCGGCACGACCGTGCTTGACGGCGGCGGAGGTGCGGAGCGTCTCGCCGTCCTGCGCAATGGTCGGGAGCTGGAACAGCGTGCCCGCATCGAGGAGCGCGGTGGCATTGCGCCCGACGCGGAGCGCGGCATGCGAGCGAAGCCCGGTGCGCACCTCGACGCCGGCCGCGACCACGTCATTGATCTTCGCCTCCTGCCAGGGAGCGGTCTCGTTCGGGCGCCACTGCACCTTGCCGGATACGTCGATGAACACGGCACGCAACGGTTCACCGGCGGGCGCTTCCGCGGCCGGCGCAGCGTCGCCGGGCTTTGCCGCCGGATCCTGCGCGCTGGCAAAGGATGCAACGGCCGATGCGAAGAGCGCCGCCGCAAGACCCATCCGCCGCGGCGCGACGAAGGTGGCAGCTGCCATGCCGACGACGCGTCCGCTTCCGTTTCCGGAACCGTTCCACGCGGAGTTGTGGTGCGTCGAAGTCATCTCTCTGATGTCAGTCCGCTGTATCCGGCGAGCGTTCGCCGAAAACGCATGAAACTGGTCCGTGCCTGGACCCCGTCCCACTTTTCCTGCCTGAACGTCCAAAAAGGTCCGATTTGCCCGCAGGGCGGTCAAGCAACATTCGAGGCCGCAGCGTCACTTTGAGCCCAGTCTAGGCCCGCACGCAAGCGCAAGGGCGACCGATAGTTGCATCACGGTTCCTCGATTGGCTGGGGTTCCGGGGCGGCCGGGGCGCTGAATGCAGAGTCCGGCAGGCCGAATTCCACGGAACTCTGGTCGAGCAGCTGGTTGGGGGCACCCGCCGGGATGACGGCCTCCCCGGACTGGCCCGACTGCTCCGAGGCGAGGGCGAGCGCCTTGCCCGACTTCTGGATCCGGCCCAGGCGGTTCACGAAGTCGACGAATTCCTGGCCCGACAAGGCCTGGTTCTCCGTGCGGAGCGGGATCACGTCCATGAAGACCAGTTCCTTGGTTGCGTACCGCGGCGTCGGGCCGGTCAGGCGCATCGTCATGCCGCCCTTGATGCCCACGATGCGGCATGCCGCCACCGCCATCCAGCCCACCTGGGCGCTCTCGTCGGCGGGACGGTCCCAGCCCGCGGGGATCCACCCCTTGGCCTGTGCCACCTGGACGCGGCCGGCATAGGTGGTGGCAAGGTCGGCACCATCGGCGAAGGCGATCAACGCATGGAACGCATCGTCGTTCGTCACCACCACCTGCTTGTCGAGCGCCTCCAGGAAGTCAAGCTCCTGCGCCGAGCGAGGGAAGCGCTCCACCGCGCTGTCCTTCACGCGCGATCGCTCGCAGCCCTGCAAGGCAACCGCCACGCATGCCACGGCGAGGATGGCGGCGAACCGCTCAGAACGCATAGGTGGCTCCCACGTAGAGGAACTGGCGTGCCTCGCTCTCGGTGTCGGTGAAGAGCGAGGTATTCGGAACGAAGAGACCGTAGCGGAAGCTCATGTTGAGGTCGCTGAAGATTCGCCAGTCCACGTTGATGTCGTACTCGCTGCCCACGAGGTTGGATCCGCCGGTGCTGATCGGCTGGGAGATGGGCGCCATGTTGTCCCAGCGCACGTAGAGGAACGCTGAACCGCTGATGCGCGTGTCGCCGAAGAACTGGTTCCCCTTGAATGGGCTGAAGGAGAGCGTGAACGCCGGGATGCACATGTTCGATGCTTCCGGCGCGAACACCAGCCCGGTGTTCACGAAGCCGAGCGAGTTGAACGACGTGTCGGTCTTGCCGCGCTCGATGCCGCCGTAGGTATTGCCCGAGTCGAGGCGGTACGGCGAACCCGAGCCTGCCAGGAACTGGAAGTCGATGCGCGCATCGGAGGCGTCGCGCGCCAGCCAGGACAGGCCCACCAGCCCCGCCTGCGCGAGGATCGAGCTGGTGCCCTGTGGCACGCCGAGGTCGTCGGGTGCCACGTTGGGATCGTGGGTGATCGAATCCGTCTTCGTGTTGCCCGTCTCCACCGCGAACTCGATGCGGTAGACGAAATCGCCTCCCAGGGCGCCGTTGATGCCCGTGCCCCAGTACTGGCTCTCGTAGTTGAACGTGGTCGGCACCTGGAACTGGGGGTCGACGCCCTTCGGGAGCAGATCGGTCTGGCCGGCATTCTGGTCCCACTGCGCCAGGCCGTAGATGAAGGGCGTGTGCGCACCCAAGCGGCACTCGAGCTTGCCGCCCGCGTAGAGGCGGCTGGTATCGCGGTCGTACCCCGGGCGCGAGGTGTCCCAGTCGATGGTGTCGTGGCCGGCAGAGACGCCGACGAGCGTGCTCGCGCTCCAGGCATCCATCGTGGCATCGAACAGGCCCGCGTACATGTAGTCCGCGAGCGCCAGGCCGTTGGCCCAGAAGACGAACTGCCGGCCCGCACGGATCTTGGCGGTCCAGCTCCGTGCCACACCGTCCTCGGCAGCCATCCAGTTGGCGAAGTCGAACTCCGCCCAGTAGATCTCGCCGATCGGATCCTGCCACCCCTGGTCGGAGGTCGAGAAGTCCCCGACGGTGTTCCAGTCGTTGTATTGGAAGCGGAGGCGGCCGAAGAAGCGCGCGTAGCCGTCGAGCTCCACCCGACCGTAGAAGCGCGCGTCGTAGGTGTTCAGGTACTGCGCCGTGCTCTTGGAGTCGTCGATCGAGCTGAAGCCGTAGCGGAAGAACCCGCCGTAGTCCATCAGGAGGCGTTCGGCGATCGGCGTGTTGGCGAAGTACTGCCGCCGGTACTCGGCGTCCTGGACGTTGAGGAGCGTCTGGAGCTGCTGGGCGGGGTCAGTGGCCGGACGGAGCGCGTTGGCGGCGGCCTGCGCCGGGTTCTGCGCGTACGCCGTCATGGTGAGCGCCAGCGACATGCCGGACGCGGCAATCGTCGTTCGCCACTCCTGAGAAGAGACCCCGAGCCGCTCCATTCGAAGGAGTCTAACCCCGGGACGCCTCCCACCGTCGTGGCCACGGTAGGCTTCGGCGCCATGGACATCGTGGTGCTCGGCACCGGCGACGCATTCTCGGCTCGGAACTTCGGCAGCTCGGCCGTGGTGATCGGGCCCGGTGGCAACGTGCTGATCGATGCCCCCGACGCCATCATGCGCGCCTTTGCCCATGCGACCGCTTCGAGCGGCATCGCCGTGGGGCCTGCCAACATCGACGACATCCTGCTGACACACCTGCATGGCGACCACGCCAACGGCCTGGAGGCCTTTGGCTTCCTGCGCTGGCTGGAGTGGCGCCGCAACGGCCGCGCCCTGCCCCGCCTGCACACCACGTCGCAGGTGGCCGAGCGGCTGTGGCAGCGGCTCGCCCCGGCGATGGACCAGGGCGGCACGGCGTCGCTCGGCGACTACTACGAGCTGCGCGTCCTGCCGAAATCGTCGGCCGCGAGCATCGCGGGCCTCCAGGTGGAGCACCGCATGGGCCGGCACACGGTTCCCACCTGCGGATTCCGGATCTCGGACGGAACCCGGACGTTCGGCTGGAGCGGTGACACGACGTGGGATCCCGGCCACATCGAATGGCTGCAGACGGCCGACTTCGTGGTCCACGAGACCAGTCCCGCACCGGCGCACACGCCGGTCGAGTACCTGAACGCACTGCCGCCCGAACTGCGTGCACGCATGGCCCTCGTCCACATGGGCGATGACTTCGACCCGGCTTCGACGCAGATCCGGCTGCTGCGCGACGGCGAGCTGCTGCGCATCTGACCGGCATCGCTTCACGAGGGAATCCCGCACACGAACATCATGCGAAAGGCGCGCCGCGGAACACGCGACGCGCCTTCGATGGATCACGGGGACGGCCGCGTCAGCGGGACGCGAGCGCGACGTACTGCAGGCCGTGCGGGCCGGTGTACTCGGCCATCGGGCGGATCAGGCGGTTGGCCGCGAGCTGCTCCATGCAGTGCGCGGTCCAGCCGCTGATGCGGCTGATGGCGAACATGCAGGTGAAGATGTCGAGGTCGATGCCGATCGAGTGGTACGTGGTCGCGCTGTAGAAGTCGACGTTCGGGTAGATGCCCTTGGCGGCCACCTCGGCCTTCATGATCTCCTCGATCTTCGTGGACATCTCGTACAGGCCGAGGTTCCCGGTGTCGGTGGCGATCTGCCTGGCGAAGGTCTTCAGGTACCCCGCGCGCGGGTCGTACGCCTTGTAGACGC
>JBIIJH010000117.1:0-7708 GCA_044233905.1 Phycisphaerales bacterium | reverse complement strand
CTGCTTCAGCGCCACGGGCCAGCTGTGGGGTCATCCGCATTACCGATGGAGCGAGCATCGCCGCACCGGCTTCGCGTGGTGGACCGCGCGCATCCGCGAGAACCTGGCGCGCTTCGACGCGCTGCGCATCGATCACTTCGTGGGATTCGTGCATGCCTACGAGATCGCCGGCACCGCGAAGACCGCCATGAAGGGCTCGTGGCGTCCGACGCCAGGCGGGGAACTGCTCGAGGCCGTCGAGCGCGGTTGCGGCCGCCTGCCGCTCGTCGCCGAGGACCTCGGCGCGGTGACGCCCGCCGTGGTCGCGCTCCGCGAGCGCTTCGGCCTGCCGGGCATGAAGCTCGTACACAACGCCTTCTACGACCCGAACAGCGGCGACCTTCCCTGCATGCACCCGGTGGATTGCGTGGCCTACCCTGGCACGCACGACAACGACACCACCATCGGTTGGTGGAAGACGCTGCCGCCCGCGGCGCGCGCCCGGTACGCGGCCTACGTGGGCGCCGCGTCGACGGCAGACGCCCGCCGCGGCCTCCCCGGCTCCATGGTCCAGGCCACGCTCCAGAGCCCGGCGCGCACCGCCATCGTGGCCATGCAGGACCACCTGGGCCTTGATGGCCGTTCCCGCATGAACACGCCCGGAAAGCCCTCCCGGCAATGGCGTTGGCGCATGTCCCCGGACGCCCTCCGGGGCCTCGATGCCACTACCATCCGGCGCTCGGTGCTCGCGACCGCCCGCTTGTGATGCGGCGCGCCGCGGGTGCCCACGGGAATCCCCCCATGTCCCCCCGACGCCCCACGACGCGCATCTCTGACCCGTTCGGCACCCTGGACTCGCTCCGCACGCTGGCCACCGACTGCTGGTTCAGCTGGAACGAGATCGGCCAGCGGCCCTTCGCCGCGCTGGACCCGGTGCTCTGGGAGTCCACCAAGCATTCTCCCTCTGGAGTGCTGACCGGCGTTGACCTCGGCGTCCTGGAGGCCAAGGTCTCCGACGAGCGATTCCGCAAGGTCGTCTCCGACGCCACCGATGCCCGCCGCGCCTACTACGAGACCGCCTCCTGGTACGAGGAGCAGCACGCCGCCGAGACCCCGGGCATGCGGATCGCGTACTTCTCCAGCGAGTTCGCTATCCACGAAAGCATGCAGCAGTACGCCGGCGGCCTCGGCGTCCTGGCCGGTGACCATCTCAAGAGCGCCTCCGACCTGGGCATTCCGCTCGTCGGCGTCGGCCTCCTGTACCGGCAGGGCTACTACCTGCAGGAACTCCGCAACGACGGCTCCACGCGTGTCCTGCACCCGAGCTACGACTTCGAGCGCTTCCCGGTGGTGGACACGCGCGCGCACATCGACTGCCCGATCGGCGGCAACATGGTGCGCGCCAAGATCTGGAAGCTCCAGGTGGGCCGCGTCCCGCTGTACCTCCTCGACTCGGACGTCCCGGAGAACCGCAAGCGCGATCGCCTTCTCACGCAGGCCCTCTACCAGGGCGAGCCCGAGTTGCGCATGCGCCAGCAGGTGCTCCTCGGCGTCGGTGGCATCCTGGCGCTCGCGAAGGTCAAGGAGAAGACCACGGTCTTCCACCTGAACGAGGGCCACGCGGCGTTCGCCGGCCTGAAGCGCCTCTCGCAGCTCGTGACCCGCGGCATGTCGCTCGATGAGGCCGTGCAGCGCGTGCG
Source organism: Phycisphaerales bacterium (assembly GCA_044233905.1). Taxonomy (GTDB): domain Bacteria; phylum Planctomycetota; class Phycisphaerae; order Phycisphaerales; family SM1A02; genus UBA966. Next base: position 6,029 of record JBIIJH010000117.1, on the reverse strand, counting down.
CCAGACCACGGTCTTCACGACGCACACGCCCGTCCCTGCCGGCCACGACCGCTACGACGCCGAGATGTGCTGGAAGGCGCTCCGCCGCCCGCTCCGCAACGCCGGGTTCACGCAGGAGAGCTTCGCTGAATTCGGTCGCGAGCACCCGGGCAGCGGCCCGATCTGCATGACCGTGCTTGCCCTCCGCATGGCCGAGCGCATCAACGGCGTCTCCAAGCTCCACGGCCGCGTGAGCCGCGAGATGTGGGTGGAGATCTTCGGCCGCCGCCCGGACGACGTGCCGATCGGCAGCGTCACCAACGGCGTGCACATCCCCACCTGGATCGCTCCCGAGGCGCGATCGTTCTGGCGCCGCTCGGTGGGCATCGACCTCGGGCGCTCCGCGCCGGACGCCAACCCGTGGGCTGCGGTGCCGTCGGTCGGCCACGCCGACTTCTGGCAGATGCGCTGCTCGCTGCGCCGCAAGCTGGTGCAGTTCGTGCGCGCCCGCCTGCGCCGCCAGGCCACCGCGCGCGGCGAGGGCCCGCTGGAACTCATGTGCGCCGGCGAGGCGTTCCGCGACGACGCGCTGACCATCGGCTTCGCGCGCCGCTTCGCCACCTACAAGCGCGCGCCGCTCATCTTCCACGACGTGGAGCGCATCCTGCGCATCCTCACCCCCAAGGACCGCCCGGTGCAGATCGTGTTCGCCGGCAAGGCGCACCCGAAGGACCTTGGTGGCCAGGAGTTCGCGCAGATGATCTGGCGCTTCTCGCACGACGCCGGCTTCCAGGGCCGCGTGGCGCTCATCGAGGAGTACGACATGGAGGTGGGCCGCATGCTCACCTCGGGCTGCGACGTCTGGCTCAACAACCCGCTGCGCCCCTACGAGGCGAGCGGCACCAGCGGCATGAAGCCGCCGCTCCACGGCGGCATCAACCTGAGCGTGCTCGACGGCTGGTGGCCGGAGAGCTACGACGGCACCAACGGCTGGGCCATCGGCGACGGCAGCGAGAACCCGGACAACGAGGTCCAGAACGCCAAGGACGCCGAGAGCCTGTACTCGCTCCTGGAGCAGGAAGTGGTGCCGGAGTTCTACGAGCTCGGCGCCTCGGGCCTGCCGGATCGCTGGATCAAGCGCGCGCTCCGTTCCGCCACCACCGTGCCCGCGGTCTTCAACACCGACCGCATGGTGGGCGAGTACTTCCAGTGGGGCTATGCACCGGCGAACGCCGCCGCGCGCGCCTGAGTCAAGTCACCATCAAATGAACTGCGGCGGGTGCCCAAGGGCGCCCGCCGCGTTCGTTCTGGATCGGCCCAGGCTCAGCGATCGATGGCTCGGTGAATCACGGCACGGCGCCCCACGACGCCAGCATCCCGCCGAGGTCGGCGCCGTTCACCACGCCGTCTCCGTTGAAATCGGCGCTGCCGGGGCCGCCCCACTGGGCCAGCAGGTTCCCCAGGTCCGAGCCGTTGATCGTCCAGTCGCCGTTGAGGTCGTAGCGGCTGGGCGTCGACTGGCTGAAGATCACCGTGGAGTACGGAGCGATCCGGAAGTTGCCGCTGTGCGACAGCCCGTCGTAGCCGAAGTTGTCGGCCGTCACGTCGTAGGCGGCGAAGTTGCCGAAGTCCGACGAGTAGCTGGTGGAGTCGCTGTTGAAGCGCACGCGCCAGAGGCCGGCGCGGGGCAGGCCGATCCGGTAGTTCGGGAAGCTGGTGTTGCTGAAGTTCGAGAGCACCACCACATCGTCGCCCGGTCCGCCGTCCTGCCAGCGCTGGAAGCCGACGACCTTGGCGCCGTTGTTCACGTGGAAGACGTTGGTGGAGTAGCCGGTCAGGCCCTTGGTGTTGCCGTTCGCGTTCTTGCGCAGCGCGATCAGGTCGCGGTACATCGCGGTGATCTTCGAGTGGGTGGTGGCCTTCGCCCAGTCCAGCGGGTCCTCGGCCGCGAACCAACCATCCTCCAGGAACTCCTGGCCCTGGAAGATCATGGGGATGCCGGGCGAGGTCATCACGAGCGCCGCGCCGAGGGTGGATCGCTTGCGGCTGTAGTAGCTGGCCGCGTTCCCCGGCCAGATGGCCTCGGTGACGCGCGTGCGGCCGTTGGCGACCTCGTCGTGGTTCTCGGTGTAGATCACGCGCTGCTGCATCGAGGCATTGAAGCTCTTGCGGATGGCGTCGCGCACCGCGAACATGTCGCGCGACGAGTCGCTCGATGCCTCGATGGCCGCGCGCACGGGGTATGCGAACGCGCCGTCCCACTGCGTGTCGAACCCGGCACCGCCGGCGCCCGTGGTCTTCGAGATCCATGCGTTCTCGCCGAGGTCCTCGGCGATCATCAGCTTGCCCGGGAACTGCGCGTCCGCCGAGTCGTTGCACCACTGCAGCAGGCTCCAGCCGTCCGGGATCTCCGGCCCGGCAAAGTCGCGCAGGCGCATGAACTTGGTGCCGTCGAAGCGCAGCCCGTCCATCCGGAACTCGTCGAGCCACATCATGGCGTTGTCGCGCAGGTAGGTGCGCACCTCGCCGCGGCCGTAGTTGGGGCGGGGGCCCCAGGGCGTGCTGACGTTGGCGTCTTCGTAGAAGAAGATGCCGCCGGTGGTGCTGCTCGTGCTCCAGCCGTCGTACTGCCAGAGGTCCAGGTCGCTCGGTCCGAGGTGGTTGTACACCACGTCGCCCATGACCGCGATGCCGCGCTGGTGCGCCGCATCGACGAACGCCTTCAGCGCATCCGGGCCGCCGAGCGAGCTCTCCACGCTGTAGGGGTGGGCAGGGTTGTATCCCCAGCTGATGTCGCCGGGGAACTCGGCCACAGGCATCAGCGCGATGGCATTGATGCCGAGGGACTGCAGGTGGTCGAGCTTCTGCGTGGCGGTGGCGAAGGTGCCCGGCAGCGCCCCGCCCGACGGCACGAAGAACGTGCCCACGTGCAGTTCGTACATCACCAGCTTGGTCCACGCAGGCATCTGGAACGCGCCGGACTGCCACGCGTACGCGGAGGGGCTGTACACGACGGAGTTGCCGACCGAGTTGGTCAATCTCCGCGCACGTGCATCGTTCTTCCAGTAGGTGGTGCCATTGCGGTTGATGGCAAACTTGTACTGGGCGCCCGCCTGGATCAGCGCGACGTCACGCGACCACCATCCGTTGCCCTCGCTCGAGAGCGGATGTGCCGTGGCGCTCCAGTTGTTGAAGGTGCCGCCCACGGACACGCTGGTGGCGTTCGGTGCCCACGTGCGGAACGTGACGCCGAGGTTGCCCGATCCGAGATTGAACGGGATGGCTCCGACGCCGGGCTTGGTGGACACCTGTGCGTGCGTCGATGCTGCAAGCAGCGTGGCTGCAATCACAGTTCCGGCCATGGATCTGATCGAGGTCATTGGGTCGGCGGCTCCGGGGGGCTTATCAGGCGTACGTTGAAGGGTAGCCCGGGATCACGGGATCGGAAGGGAAATCCGCCGCGCTGCCCCCGAAAGGGGCCCGTTTCGGCCGCGCAGCATGGTTTCAGGACATGGCTCCCCGGGGTTTCAGTGCCCGAACAGGTCCGTCGGGGCGAACATGCCCTTCGCCTCGAAGTGCGCCAGCGCCTCGTCCACCGTCCGGAAGATCCTGGTGGCGGTCTCCGTGATGAACGGGCTGGGGTTCTTCTTCGGCTTCCACACCACGTAGACCTCCTTGGTGTGCTCGAAGGCATGGTGCAGTTCGCGCTCCACGCCGCTCGAGAGGCCGGGCGTGCCGCCCGGGAGCTCGGGGACCAGGCTGACGATCATGTCGCTCTGGTCGATGAGCTTGAAGTCGCGCATGTAGATCTGGCCGTCGACGTCGCCGGCGATGTCGAGGATCTCGCGCACCGGCACCTTCATCGCCGGACCGCCCGCGCGCCCGCCGAAGCTGTGCGCCTCGACGTCGATGAAGTCCTTCCCAAGCCGTGCGGCCTCGATGCCGCGGTCGAGGAGGAGCTTCTCGTCCACGTCGCCCGGATCGAAGGTGATGAAGTGCTTCGCCAGCTCGGCGCGGAAGTGGTCGATCTCCGCCATCACCTCCGGCATGTCCATCACGTGGCTCATCGGGAAGCTGGGGTAGACCTTCTTCATGTCTGGGCGCGTCACCAGGCGGAGTGCCGTCTCCACGGTGTCCTTCTGGCGGCCGCGGCTCAGGATGTAGAAGTTCTGGCCGCATCCGAGCGCCTGTGCCATCAGTTCCGTGGCCAGGATCTCCTCCTCGCGCCAGACCATGCAGTCCTTGAGCGTGGCATCGATCTCGTGCTCCTGGTGGAGCCGGTGGTGCACCACCTCGATGTTGTCCACCAGGCAGATGAACATCTCGGGCTTGAGCATCTGCAGCTGGTCGAAGTCGAACGCGCTGAAGAGGCCGTGCCGCCACCGGAACGTGGCGTGGGTGTTGACGATGACGTTCGGGTGCTCGGAGACGGGGCTGGTGGCGCTGATCACGTCCTTGAGCACTGCGCGGCGCAGGCTGGCGAGGCGGCTCCACGGCAGGTCCAGGATGCGGCCCGGGCGCACGTCCGGCGCCTCGCCGTACATCATGTTGCCGACGTTGAAGAGCTCGACGCGCCCGTGGCGCCGCTCCGCCTGGTCGACCACGGCCTGCAGGTAGGGCTTCTTGTCAACGCCGATCTGTCCGGTGACGATTGCTCGCATGGGAAGAGGATCGTAAGGCGATCCACCGTGCGCCGCTCACCGAACTGCGCTTTCGCGATCACTTTGCCCGCGTCAGCAGCACCGACACGTGCGCCTCCACGGCGCGTCCCTCGCCCACCGCGTCGACGCGCTCGTGGGTCTTCCCCTTCAGGTTGAGGTCCTCGGCGGGCACCCCCAAGATGTGGGCCAGGTTCTGCACCACTTCCTGCTTGCGCGCGCCCAGCTTGGGGCGTTCGCAGATCACCGTCATGTCCATGTTGCCGATCTCCCAGCCGGCGGCGCGCATGCGGCGCGTGGCCTCCTCGAGGAAGACGCGGCTGTCGCGGCCGTCGTTCTCCGGCGCGGTGTCGGGGAAGAGCTGGCCGATGTCCGGTGCGCCGATCGCGCCGAGGATGGCATCCGTCACGGCGTGCATCAGCACGTCGCCGTCGGAGTGCGCCACGGGGCCGCGGTCATGCTCGAAGCGGATGCCGCCGAGCACGAACGGGCGGCCGTTTCCGTTTGGGGCGCAGGGCTCGAGTCGGTGGAGGTCGTAGCCGTGCCCGATGCGATGCGTGCACGCCATCGATCAGGAGTCCGACGGATTGCGGGTGTCGCGCGGCGAGCGCGGCTGGGCCACCGGGCCGGGAGCATCGCTGCCCGCCTGCATGCGGTAGGACTCGTCGGGCTTCGCCTGCTCAGGCGCGGGGCGGTAGCTGACCACGATCTTCCGGCACGAGGCATCCGGGCAGCTGAGCACGTTCTCGAGCGAGCCGGTCTGCGTGCCCTTCTTCCAGAGCGAGTACATCATGCGCGCCGGGCGGTTCGCCGGATCGTCGCCGCCCTCGGCATCGAAGTTGAAGGTGAGCTGCTTGCCCGGCGGGATCTCCATGATGAAGAACGGGATGCCGTCCGGGTGGTCTGCGGTGCGGTGGCAGCCATCGAGGATGGTCACCGTGGTGGGCAGCAGCGAGGTGGAGATGTAGGTGAAGCCGCCGTCGGTGTGCGGCATGAACCCGCCGGAGGTGCTGTAGCAGCCGGTCGCCACGGCGAGGCCGGCGCCGAGGGCGGCCAGGAGCGCGGCGTGGATGGCGGAGCTGGGCGAAGCCGACGCGAGGCGGCCGAAGGCGTTCCGGTACGGGGCGTTCATGGACATTTCTTCGGCAATCCTACAGGTTCTTCACCAGTGCAGCGAAGGTCTCGCCGCGGTGCTCGTAGTTGGTGAACTGCCCCCAGCTTGCGCAGGCGGGGGAGAGGAGGAGCACGTCGCCGGGCTGGCCGCGTGCCGCCGCTTCCTGCACGGCCCGGTCAAGCGTGCCGCAGTCGATGGCGGGTGCTGCCGGCGCAAGCTGCGGCGCGGTGGCGCCGACGGCGTAGAGGCCGGCCAGGCGCGGCGCCAGCTCACGGATG
>JBIIJH010000125.1:0-7162 GCA_044233905.1 Phycisphaerales bacterium | reverse complement strand
GCACCCGGCGAATTCACCAGCTTCTCCACGCCGGTGGTGAGCGCTGCCGCGGCGCTCATGTACGACACGGCCAATTCCGCCGCGTACAGCAGCAATGCCAGCCGTCGCAAGGGCGTCACCATCAAGTCGGTCCTCATGTGCGGTGCCACTCATTCGGCCGCATGGCAGAACCAGGCCCCCACGTCGGGCGCGAGCCGCGGCATCACCGCCAAGCCGCTCGACCCGGTGTTCGGCGCGGGCACGGTGAACGTGGATCGCGCGCACCGCATCCTGACGGCCACCGAGGCGTTCGGCGCGGCAACCGCTGCCGCCGCGGCGTCGAGCACCCCGGCCACGCTCGCCTCCTGGGACTACGAGAACTTCACCCCGGGCTACCAGCGGCATTACCGCATCGAAGTGCCTGCCACCTGCGACGTTTCCGTCCTGGTGTCATGGAACCGCGTTCCGACCAGCGCATGGAGCTCGGTGATCGCCCCCAGCGTCATGGACCTGCGGCTTGAACTCAAGAAGATCGTCGGCGGCGTCGCCACCGCGATCACCGGCGCAGCCGGCGCAGGCGTCTACGCTGGCGGCAACGTCCTGAGCGCGAGCACCGTGGACAACGTGGAGCACCTCTACGTCCGCGGCCTGACTCCCGGCAGCTACGTCATCAGCGTCACCCGCGACGACGCGCTCGCCATCTCGGCAGGCGCGGCCGTGTCCTGGCTGGTGGACGCAACCGTCCGCGGCGACCTGAACGGCGACGGCCTGGTGAACGGCGCCGACCTTGGCACGCTCCTCGGTGCCTGGGGCACGCCCGGACCGGGCGACTTCAACGGCGATGGCATCGTGAACGGCGCCGACCTCGGCACGCTGCTCGGCGCGTGGCGCTGACCGGCCCGCGGGCCTGCGAATCCCTAGACTCCATCCTGGATGCGCGCTTCCTGGCGACAGAACCTGCTGCTGGCCGCCGTGGTCGCCGTGCTCGGCGCAGCGCTCCTCTATCCGATCGCACTCATCGTGGGCGGTGCCTTTCGCACCGATGACGGCGGTGTCACGCTGCGGCACCTGATCTCCGTCTTCGAGGATCCCGCCACCCGCCGCGGCCTGGTGAACGCCACGCTGATTGCCACCATGACCACCGCCATCGCCACCATGATGGCCGTGCCGCTGGCGCTCGTGGCCGCGCGCTTCACGTTCCCGGGGAAGACGCTCCTTGGTGGATTGCTCCTCCTGCCGCTCGTGCTGCCGCCCTTTGTCGGCGCCATCGGCGTGCAGCACCTCCTGGGTCGCGCGGGGGCGCTGAACGCGGCACTCGGTACGCAGGTCGATTGGCTCGGCTCCGGCGGCATGGTGGCGATCGCCGTCATGGAGGCCATCGGCCTGTTCCCGATCCTCTACCTGAACATCGTGGCGTCGCTTGCAAACCTCGACCCGGCGCTCGACGAGGCAGGGCAGTGCATGGGCGCCTCGGGCTGGACGCGCTTTCGCCGCATCACGCTGCCATTGGTGCGCCCCGGCATCTTCGCCGGCGCCACCATCGTCTTCATCTGGAGCTTCACCGAGCTCGGTACGCCGCTCATGTTCGAGTTCTACGACGTCACCAGCGTCCAGATCTTCAACGGCATCAAGGAAGTGGAGGCCAGCCACCGCCCGTACGCGCTGGTGGTGGTGATGCTTCTTTTCAGCGCGGGCTTCTATCTGCTTGGCAAGTTCACGCTGGGCCGTTCCGCCTACGCCATGCACGGAAAGGCCAGCATCCGGCGCCAGGACGTGCGCCTCACGGGGGCGCGCGCCGCCGGTGCGGTGGCGCTCTTCGGCGCCACGGCGCTCCTGGCGGCAGCGCCTGCCCTGGGAGTGATCATTGCGAGCCTCGCGGTGCCCGGCCAGTGGTACCAGTCGGTCCTTCCGGCGGCCTGGACCGGCGACCACTACGTGCAGGCGCTCACGCATCCGATGGCCGCCGGCAGCATCCGCAACTCGCTGGTGCTGGCGTCGCTTGCCGTCATGCTTGCGTTGGTCGTCGGCTTCGCCTCTGCGCGGCTCCTGGCGCGTGCGAACCTCCGCTTCGCGTGGCTCCTCGATGCACTGGTCATGCTGCCGCTTGCCGTGCCGGGCCTGGTGCTTGCGTTCGGCTACGTGGCGGCCAGCCTGCGGTGGCCGTTCGGCGGCCCGGACGCGCCGCTCGGCGCGTTCGCCAGCATCATCGGTGCCAGCCCAAGCCCGTTCCCGTTCCTGGTGGTGGCCTACGCCGTGCGCCGGCTCCCCTACGTGGTGCGAAGCGCCGTGGCCGGGCTTGAACAGACCGGCGCCGAGCTGGAAGACGCGGGGCAGGTGACCGGCGCATCCCGGTGGCGCGTCCAGCGCCGCATCGTCATGCCGCTGATCGCCGCCAACCTCCTGGCGGGTGCGCTCCTTGCCTTCAGCTTCAGCATGCTCGAAGTGGGTGACAGCCTGCTCCTCGCGCAGCGCGAGGCCGACTACCCGGTGACCAAGGCCATCTACACGCTCTTCGAGCGCCTCGGCGACGGCCCCGGCATCGCGAGCGCCATGGGCGTCTGGGCGATGGCGCTCCTGGCGGTAACGCTCCTGGGGGCGAGCGCCCTGATCGGGAAGAAGATGGGCGCCATCTTCCGGGCGTGAACTCCGGGGCCGGGGAGAAACCCCGCAGCGGCCTCAGAACCGCGTTTTTCGGTTCGTTCAGAGATTTTTGACGATCGCATGATGGGTGGGGGGGCGGGATTTCGTTCTTGTAGGTGGATCGCGACATCACCCGCAGGTGAAGCCTGCACCCGATGAACGCCATCCAGGAATCGATTGCTCCGGTGGGGCAAACGACAGGAATACCCGCGCCGACGGTCTCGGCTTTTGTACCGCCCACACAGGAGTGTGGGCACAATCGGGCGAGAGCCCAGCATGGAGTTTCAAATGCGCAACAAGACTTTCATTTCTTCGATGGTTGGTGTTGCTGCGGCCGCGGCCGTGGCGGGTTCGGCGAATGCGGGGATCGCGCCCAACGTGGTGGATCCGTTCACGACACCCGAGACTTTCGCCACGAATTCGGGTAACTGGCTGCCCATCTCTGGCGCGCTCTTCAACGAGCGGGACGCAGTTGCAGCCGGCGTGGGCTCCAGTGGCAGCATTGACGGCTCGGGAAACGTCAACTTCACGGTGCCCAGCGGGAATGGCCGCGTTGCGTCCCTTAACTATCAGATGAGCGGCGGAGCGACCAAAGATCTCAGCTCGATTGCCGCGATGTCGATCGCGCTGAGCGGCCTAAACAAGAGTGGGGCGGCGACGGGCATCACTTTCAGCCTCTACATGGCCGACGAGACCGACAAGTTCTTGTCCTCAAACCAGGCCCTCTCGGCGAATGGGGTCAGCACCTTCAACTTCGCCTCGGCAACCGTGGACGCCGGCTTTGACCTGACCAAGGTGAAGACGATGACCTTGGAAATCTATTATGCAGGCGCAGGCGCCGGTTCGAGCTCCGGCACGCTGTCCAACTTCAGCTACACCGCGGTCCCCGCCCCGGGCGCTCTCGCGCTCCTCGGCGCAGCAGGCATCGTCGGCGCCCGCCGCCGTCGCGCCTGACATCTCGCTGCACTCCACGCCGGCTTCGGCCGACGTCCACACTCCACGCCCCCAAGCGCACCCGCGCCTGGGGGCGTGTGTGCTTTGGGCGTCGCGCGGTGCCCACCCGCTCCTCGGCCGGACACGCAAGCGCAGCACCGATTTCATCCCCCGGCGAGGTTCGCAAGGAACGATTCCCCGGGCCCCGGACACCCAGGATCACGTTGTTCAGTTCATTCCGAAATTCTCGATGAATGCATGATGGGTGGGGTGGGCAGATTGCGTTCTTTCAAGTGGATCGCGACATCACCCGCAGGTCAAGCCTGCACCCGATGAACGCCATCCAGGAAGCAATTGCCCCGGTGGGGCAAACGTACGAGACATCCGCGCGCCGACGGTTTCGGCGAAGTCACGCCTGCACGGGAGTGTGGGCCAACCGGGCGAGAGCCCAGCATGGAGTTTCAGATGCGTAACAAGCTTTTCATTTCTTCGATGGCTGGTGTTGCTGCGGCCGCGGCCGTGGCCGGTTCGGCGATGGCCGGCACCATGTTCGTGAACGCGCTCGGCGCGTCGAGCGGGTGGTACTCGGATGACACGCGGAACGCTTCCGGGACCGTGCTCAACGGCACGGTGTCGTCGTACCAGCCCTACTTCCAAGGTGCTTTGGCGCCCAGCACCGTCAGCGACGCGGCGATCGCGCAGCAGCTGTACTTCACGGACAGTGGCTCGGCCAGCGGCGGCGGCTCGGGCGTCATGGTCATGGACGGCACCTCGGCGAACGCCGGCAAGACCAGCGTTCGCTACTACGGCAGCGGAACCGGCATCGGCACGCTGAACAACTCGTTCAGCAGCACGTTCCGCTGGTACATGGATCCGTACTCCACGTCCCGAACCGTGGCAATGAACCTTTCTGTGCTGGGTACCAACGGTCTTTACTACTCGCTCAGCTGGCTCGGCAACGGCGCGCAGGCGAGTGCGTGGAACACGTTCAGCGTGGATGCCAACACCGCGGCGGCGAACGACAACGGTTGGCGCCTCTATGGCAACGGCGCTCCCGGCAGCGCCGCAGGCGCAGCCAAGAGCCTGAACGACTGGCTGACCGACGGCACCTACGGCAGCCTCCTGAATGGCAGCACCGTGCTCGGGCAGGGCTTCAACATCGGCTCTTCCCAGCGGAATTGCCGCGTGGGCATCGACTGGCTCGACAGCAGCCTGATCAATGGTGGTGACCGCGTCGACTTCGGCGTGGTCCCCGCCCCCGGCGCGGTCGCGCTCCTCGGCGTCGCCGGTCTCGCAGGCGCCCGCCGCCGTCGCGCCTGACATCTCGCTGCACTCCACGTTGGCCTCGGCCGACGTCCACACTCCACGCCCCCAAGCGCTCACGCGCCTGGGGGCGTGTGTGCGTTGGGGGGCAGTCCACGCAATTGTCCGACGACCCGAGGTACGCTGACGCTCGCGGCGCGCCACACAAGTTTGGCGTCCACGCCGAAGTACTGGTGAATCACGATGTCGCGCATGCCGGCCATGTCCGACCAAGGGACATCAGGGTGCGCGAGGCGAAGTTGTGGCGAAACCCCTTTGGCGGCCTCGCCGATCACCGCAAAGTCGTAGAGCACCGCGCGAATCACGAGATCGTTCGCTGCAAATGACGCATGGTCTAACCCGGCGACCCGGTTCGTGATTCGATCTCATGCCTCGATGATGTCCCCGAGCCGTGCCGCATCGTCACGCGGCATATCGCACTTCCCGAAGGATGATGTCGCGGACGTCCTGCTTCAGGCCGCCGACTGGTACGACGTCGACGGACTGGCCAAAGGTGCGCTCGAGCAGAGTCTTCACGGAGACAAGATCGAACAAGTCGCCTTCGTCTGTCATTTCAACCAAGACATCAATGTCGGACTGCGGCGTTGCCTCGCCGCGTGCAATCGAGCCGAAGACTCCAATGCGGGCCACGTGACGTCGCGCGAGTTCCGATTGGAGCTTGCGAAGTTCAGCGAGGACTTCCGGGAGGGTGATCACGTGGGAGAGGTTACCGCGGTATCAGGCCGGAAGGAAGAGTAGGTGGCGGGGCGGTTCTGGCGGTGGATGGCGTTCACGCCCCCAAGCGCACCCGCGTCGGGGGGCGTGTGTGCTTTGGAATTCCTGTCGTTCGATGCCGGGATGATCAAGGCCAAACAACTCGGTTCGAACCCGATACGCAAAGTCCTTTCTTCGATGCAGACGCACCGCGTCCGCGCGCTCCTCATGGGCGAGCAGGCCGAGGATCGCAAGTACTGGCTGCCGCTTCGTGCCGAGCTTGAGCGCCTGCGTCACCGACGCTGACGGCCGAGCCTCCGCGTCCATTTGCCTGGTTCACAGGCGTCCAGTTGCCCATTTCGCAAGCGTCCAATTGCCGTTGCAGTGGACGTCGCAGCCAATTGCCAGCCCACTCCACGCCCCCAAGCGCACCCGCGCCTGGGGGCGTGTGTGCGTTGGGCGGCGCCTTGGGAGTCAGGGCGGAGGCACTCCTGTCGGGGGTTGGCATCGCGTTGTGCCCGCGTGGAGGCCGTAAAGCGCCCTCTGGGGCTAGGTTGTGTCCAGCAGCGAACACGTGTCGCTGAAGAATTGCAAAAGTGACGCCTTCGCTGAACATTCCGGGGCTTCAATACTTGCACTCGGCCCCGCCGGAGTCATTATGAGGGGGCTCTCTGAGATTCGGAAGAGCGCACGCTCCCCCGTGCGGTCTGGTTTGCCCCGAATCTTGGTTGGCCTGCACGGGCTTCCCTCCCGTTCCCAACTCGTCCCTTCCTCCCTTTCCCACCTCTTTCTCCATCTCAATTCGAAATTCCAGGCGATCTCAACAGGTCGCTTTCCGCGCGCCGACGGTCTCGGCGCTGTGATGCCCACGCGGAAGTGTGGGTCAATCGGGCGTTTGCCCAGCATTGAGGATTCCCAGATGCGATTCAACTCCCTCGTTCCTTCGATGGTTGGTGTTGCTGCGGCCGTGGCCGTGGCGGGTTCGGCGAATGCGGGCGTGGTGGATCCGTTCACGACAGCCGAGCCTTTCAGCAGGAATTCGGGTGACTGGCTGCCCATCTCTGGCGCGCTCTTCAACGAGCGGGACGCAATTCGAACCAACGGGTCCAGTGGCAGCTTTGACAACCTCGGAAACCTCATCTTCACGGCGGCCAGCGGGTTTAACTTTCTGGGCCTCAATTACCAGATGAGCGGCGGAGCGACCAAGGATCTCAGCTCGATTGCCGCGATGTCGATCGCGCTGAGCGGCCTGAACACGAGCGGGGCGGCGACGGGCATCGCTTTCAACCTCTACATGGCCGACGAGACCGAGAAGTTCTTGTCCACAATCCAGACCCTCTCGGCGGATGGGGTCAGCACCTTCAACTTCGCCTCGGCAACCGTGGACGCCGGCTTTGACCTGACCAAGGTGAAGACGATGACCTTGGAAATCACTTCTGTAGGGGGCGCCGGTTCGGTCTCCGGCACGCTGTCCAACTTCAGCTACACCGCGGTCCCTGCCCCCGGCGCGCTCGCGCTCCTCGGCGCGGCTGGCCTCTTCGGCGCTCGCCGTCGTCGCGCCTGACATCACTCTGCACTCCACGCTGGCCTCGGC
>JBIIJH010000017.1:0-26608 GCA_044233905.1 Phycisphaerales bacterium | reverse complement strand
CACTTCCTCGGCCACCGCCGCATCGCGCGTCACGCCGGCGCGCGCGCAGGCAAGCGCCTCGCCGAGCCGCAGCATGCACTCGGCGCGGCGGTTCGCCTCCTTGATCCACGCCTGGCTGGTGTAGGTGCCGCGGTGGAGCTCGAGATACAGCTCGCCGTCCCACACCTTGATGTCCTGCCCGTTCTGCCGCAGCGCGCGGTGCGCCTGGTGCAGGTCCTCGCAGAACGCATGCACGCTCTTCTGCTCCACGCGCGGCAGCCCCTCGCACCGCGCGCCGATGTTGGCACGCTCGATCTGCTCGGCGGTGGGGCCGCCGCCGCCGTCGCCGAATCCGTACGGCTGCAGGTACATGGAGATGCGCGCGCCGTCCTGCTCCACCAGGTTCTTCACGCCGTAGTGGAATTCCTTCGGCTCGATGGCGCTGTTGTAGTTGTGCCCGGGCGTCAGGTGCGTCAGGATCTCCGTGCCGTCGAGGCCCCGCCACCGGAAGGTGACGTTCGGGAACCTGTTGCTCTCGCACCAGCTCATCTTGTTGGTGATGAAGGTGTCGATCCCCGCCAGCGCCATGATCTGCGGCAGGCTCGCGGGGAAACCGAACGTGTCGGGCAGGTAGAGGAACCGCTGCGGTGCCGCCGCGCCGAAGCGCGATTCCCAGTACGCGCATCCATGCAGGATCTGCCGGATGAAGCTCTCCCCCGAGGGGCACGTGGCATCCGGCTCGATCCACATGGCGCCCGCCGCTTCCCAGCGGCCCTCGGCCACGCGCTCCGCGATCTCCGCGAAGAGTTCCGGCGAGCGCTCCTCCACCCACGCGTACTGCTGCGCCTGACTGCAGAGGAAATGGAAGTTCGGGAACCGCTCCTGGAGCCGCAGCACGTTGGCGAACGTGCGCGTGCACTTGCGCTTGGTCTCGGCGATCGGCCAGAGCCACGCGGTGTCGATATGCGCATGGCCCACCGCGTCGCACACCACCGGCGTGACGGCGCCGCGGCCCATGAGGAGCGCGGCCAGTTCCGGGAAGAGCGACGTGCACGCCGCATGCATCGCGGCAGGCGTGCCGCGCACCGGGATGCGCGCCATCAGCGCGCGGAGCCCGCGGTCCAGTTCATGCGCGCGCGCATCGCCTTCGGCCAGCGTGCCGAGCAGCTTGCGCGCCGTGTCGAACCCCTGCGCAAAGCGCCACACCGCCTCGTCCACCGTCACCAGTTCCGCCATCTCCAGCCGGCCCGGATTCGCCTCGCGCCAGCGCGCGTGGTGTTCCTCGGCCTCCCACCAGAACGTGCTCACGCCGAGCGGCAGGTTGCACGCCGCCTCGATCAGAAGATCGAGCTTCACCGCGCCCTCCGCGGGCTGCGGCGCGCGCTCCCAGAGGAACGCCAGGTTGCGATACGGATCGAACCCCTGGAACGGCACGCCGTCCTTCCAGAGAAGCGCCTCGGTGCCGGAAGAGAACCGCAGCGCCACGCGCTTCCCCGCCATGCCGGCCGGCATCTCGCCGAGCAGCCGGAACCACGCCGTGCTCCACACCGGGCCCCAGCGCCAGCCCATCTCCACCGGCGCATACGCCTGCCCGAACGCCTCGTCCGGCGTCACCCGGTCCGGCGTCTGCCAGACCGTCACCGCCAGCGGCGCCCGCTGCGGGAACGCGGCGGGAAGCAGGATCTCGGAGACGAAGTTCTCGAAGCGGATCGCGGCGTATTGCAGGTCGGGAAGCACGCGAGGAAGTGTACGGAGCGACTTCTTCCCCCCAACGGCAGCAGCCCGCCGAAGCACCCGCAGCTCGCTGGCACATCGAGCAAAAACACAGCGCGCGCCCCACGCATGGGACGCGCGCTGGAAAAGGGGCTGGTGAAGGCAGTACCCGCTCAGTCGCGGCGACGCCGCGAGCCGACCAGGCCGACCGCGCCGAGGAGCGCGATGGCGCCCGGGGCGGGCACGGTGCCCATGTACATGGTGTTGGCGTTGACCCGGAAGTTGGCGGCCGCGCTGCCCAGCGGCTGCACGCGGATGCTGGTGATCACCTGGTCCGGATCAGTCACCCAGAAGCCGACGAAGGTCTGTTCGGTGCTGATCGTCTTGATGATCGAGTCACCGGTGGAGAGCTTCAGCCAGATCTTGCCGGCCACGAAGTTGCCGGCACTGTCCACGAAACCGAAGCCACCGCCGATGCCGCGGACGCCGCCGAGCGGCATGGTGAACGGCTCCGTGAAGGTGAAGTCGAGGCTGGCACCGACGTTCGCGGCTTGGACGCTGGTGCCGGTGGAGGTGAGGGAGCCATTCGAGGCCGTCGCGGTCCAGGAAGCCCAACCCGATCCGCCGGAGATCGAGGCGGTGCCGACGCTGCCCGGTCCGTTGAAGTTCTCGGTGTAGAACTGGGCGGTGTGGCCCGGGAACAGGTTGAGCTTCGGGTCGGACGGGGCCGCCTGCCATTGCGCGAGGCTGTTGAAGGCGATGACGTCGGCGATGTAACCGGCGTTGGCGGAAGCGACGAGCGCGGAGGCCGACAGAGCGGCGAGTGCGAGATTCTTCATGTGATTACCCTTTTTCCCTTGATTCGAATTGTGTAGGCGAGTGTGCGGTGGAAGATCGAAGACGAGACCTGCGGTCAGCGACGGCGCTTGGCCGTGCAGATGCCGGCGACGCCGAGGAGCGCCAGGGCACCCGGTGCGGGCACGCCACCGAAGTAGAGGTTGTCGACGGAGACGGAGTAGGCGGCGAAGTTGCTGCCGGAGTACGGCTGCAGGCGCATGCCGGTGATGGTCACCGCCGGATCAGTCAGCCAGAAACCGGCGAAGTCGGTCTTGGAGCTGAAGGTCTGGAAGATCGCCTCGCCTGAGGAGAGGGTGAGCAGGATGGTGCCGGGCTGGAAATTGCCCGACTCATCGCGGAAACCGAAGTTCCCACCGATGCCGTGCAGCCCGTTCTTTGCAAAGGTTGAGCCGGTGAAATCGAAGTCGAGGCTCTGGCCAGCGACAGCGGAAGAGATGAAGCTCTTGCCGGCGCGCACCCCGCCCTTGGCGGAGATGGTCCAGCTGTTCCAGCCCGAACCGCCGGAGAGGGTCTTGTAATCGCCGGGCTTGTAGCCGTCGAGGGAGTCCTCGACCGTGACCACCGGCGGGCTCATCTCATCGGCGAACAGCTCCCACTCCTTAAAGCTGCTGAAGCTGACGGAAGTAGCCCCTGCCGAAGCAGCGCTCGAGACAACACCAACCGAGGCGAACAGAACGAATGCCTTCATGTCTTTACCCTTTTCCCGTTTCTGCGGATGTGATCCGCGTCCCTTTTCGAGGAAGGCAACTGCCGGGCCCAGAAGTCCCGATCCAGCCTGCCCTCTCACCTGCGGCCGTCGCCCCCTTTGGCGAACGATGCGGTGAAACGACCTCCCTCGAACATGAAGGCGAAATCCGCGGCGCAAGCGGATCACGAGAACGTGCGATTCTGCGCAAACGGGTCGAATTGGGGGAATTTCAGCGACAGCGGGCCGCCCCCGCGGCTGGATTCGCTCAAATGCACTAGTTATTGGTCATGCCATGACGCCCGGTACACGGCGCGCAGCCGACGCGTCCACCCATCCGCCGGCACGGCCCCGGCACCCCCGCCCCCCTCAACTCCCGGCGGGCTTCTTCGCCGAGAAGTTGCTGCTCTTGCCCTTCTTCTTGCTCGAGCCCGCGGCGGCATCGGCGGCGGCCTTGGCCTTGGCCTCTTCCGCGGCCTTCTGCTCCGCGGCCTTCTGCTCGGCGGCCAGGCGGATCTCTTCCTTGTTCACCTCGGCGTTGAGCGACTCGGCCGTGCGCTGCTGCGTGCCGACGATCGGCATCGTTCCGCCGATGAAGGCCTTCACCACCGGATCCTTGCAGTTGTCGTACTGCCAGCGATACGAGGCAAGCGTCTTCGGGTGCTGCTCGGCCAGGTACGCCATGTACGCCTTGTCGAGCGCCACGCCGTTCATCGCCGCGAACCGTGCCACGGTGGCCTCGTCGTCGGCGTCGAGCGCCGTGGGCAGCTCCACCTGCGTGTCGGCCGCCACCTTCGCCACGATCACCTGGATGGCGGTGTGGTTGGTGAGCATGCGCTTGGCGAAGTCCTTCACCGCGGGCGTCTCGCCCTGCGCCAGCACCAGGTTGGCGAGCGCAATCTCCAGGAGGTCGGTCTTGGCCACGGACTTCGTGAATGCGCTCGGCTCGAGCGAGTAGTCGACCACCACCGGTGCGGCCGGATCAAGCGAACCTGCCGCGGAAGCCGCGGCCATGCCTGCGGCAGCTCCGGGCGCAGGCTTCCCCGCGGACGACGTGCCCTTGGCGGGCGCATCCGGCGCCGCGGCAGCGGACGCAGTGCCATCGTCGGCCGCACGATCGGCAGAACGGCAACCCACCGCCGGGAACATGGCCAGGGAGCAGAGGACGGCGAGGGCTGCGGGAAGCGTCGTGGTGTTCATGGCGATCTTCGGAATCTCGCGGGCAGTGCCCGTCAGAAGTTGACCTGGTAGGTGAATGCGAACGAGAACGCGATGCCGGCGGTGTACTTGGAGTTGAGGCCGGTGACCCCGTCGTAGGTCTGGTACTGCGTCTGGATGTCGGGGTTGGTGAGGTTCTTGGCGGCCGCCGTGAACCGCAGCCCCTGCAGGATCTCCTGCGAGACGCTGGCGTTCAGCGTGCCGTAGCCGAGCTGGTAGATGGCCGGGGTCAGCAGCACGGTGTGCGGGTTGGCCGCGCTCACCAGCGAATTGCCCTTGAGCGTGTAGAAGATGCCGCACGACGTGCCCAGCGGACGGTAGTCGTAGGTGAGGTTCGCGTTGAAGAGGAAATCGGGCGTCGCGGTCATCGGCTGCGAGGATGCGTTCACGCCGTAGTCGGCCAGCTGCTGCTGGTCGAACTGGCTGAGGGTCACCTCCGACTGCATGTAGGTGAAGTTGGTGCCGAACGCCAGGCCGTCCCACTCCTCGCCCAGCATCGGCACCAGCGTCCAGCGCGCCTCCAGCTCCGCCCCGAAGAGCGTCGCCTCCGGCAGGTTGAGCGCGGTGTTGTACGCAAAGCCCTCGGTGTAGCGCTGGACGTACTGGATGGGGTTGGTGATCTGCTTGTAGAAGAGCGACCCGGAGATCAGCCACTTCTCGTACGGCGTCCAGTCCAGGCGGACGTCGTAGTTGTTCAGCGAGCTCATGATGAGCTCGGGGTTGCCGATGAAGATCGGCGCGCCGATGTACTCGTACTGGAGCACCGGAGCCAGCTCGAAGAAGTTCGGGCGCGCGAGCGTCTGCGCGAACGCGGTGCGCAGCACCAGGTCCTCCTCGATGTTCCAGTTCCAGCCGATCATCGGCAGGATGTCGAGCTGCGTGAACGCCGCGTCCCACTCGTTCGGGCCGCTGAAGTTCTGCACGGTCTGCGTGTCAACGTCGATCCACACGGCATCCACGTCGGGAATGACGGTGGTGGACATCTGCGTGTTCTCGATGCGGCAGCCGCCGATGATGTTCATCGTCTCGTTGATCGGCATGTCCGCCATCAGGTAACCGGCCAGGATGTCCTGCTTGCCGTCGTAGGAGATATCGTACGTCGACTGCGAGACCACGTGGCCCTGCGCGGGGAACACGGCGCTCCACGGGTTCGAGAAGGGGACGCCGGGCGGGTTGTCGATGATCGCACCGGGATACGAGGTGTCCGTGTCTTCCCTGTTGGTGAACGAGTCCTTGGTCCACGAGCGATCCACCACGTCGACGAATCCGCCCGCCTTGATGTAGCCATCGCGGTCGTCCCACTGCGTGAACGGCAGCTTGCCGTTCACCTGGCCCTGCGTGCTGTTCTCCTCGTTGATGTAGGTGATGTGCTGCACCCAGCCGATGTTGGTGTTCTGCGCGGGGCGCAGCGACTCCCAGTGCTGGTACAGGGTGAGGAGCGGCGGATTCGGCGGCGGCACCAGCGGAACCGTGTTCTTCCACTTGGCGGCGAACTGCGTCTGGTCGGGCTGTTCTTCCCGCGCCTTGCTCAGCGAGAACTTCCAGTCGACCACCGGGGCCGACAGCTCCACCGGCGAGGATTCATCCCGCGCGTCGTCGTCCGACGGTCCCAGGAAGTCGAGCCGGTGCTGGCCGCTCAGGATCATCGACTGCGTGCTCAGCTGGCTGTAGTCGAGCGTCTCCAGGCGCGTCCACGGGCTCTTGTCCTGGTCGACGAAGCCGGCACCCGGGCTGAGCGGGTCGTTCGGGTCGTAGCCCGGGAAGTAGAACTCCTTGCCGCGCGTGTTCGTCAGCAGCACCGACTGGTCTTCCGAGAGCAGCGTGTACAGGTACTTGGCGCTGACCTTGGTGTCCTCCGACTCCAGGCCCACGATGCCCATGCCGCCCCACTGGATGGACTGCGTCCCCTGCGTGACGTCGTACATCTGGGTGTAGAAGTCGTCGGGGGTGCCGTACTGCTCCGGCCGCAGCCCCGTGCCCACGCCCGCCTGCTCCAGGTAGTTGAGCTGGCCGTCGCTGTAGGCGGACGCGTCCGAGTCGTAGAAGAAGTTGCCGAACGCGCCGACGCGGACGCCGTCGTCGATCTCCCACGAGTCGCCGCCTGCCACGGACCACTTCCAGATGGTCGGCGCCTCGCCGAACTGCGTGGAGGTGGGGTTGTTCGGCCAGGGCTCGCCGTCAGGGCCGTTCTTGAGCGTCGAGTTGTCGCCCCAGAAGCCGAGTCCGCCGCCGCGATAGGTGAGGAACTGCCCGTCCTTCACCTGCGAGTTGAAGCCGATCTGCGACTTGATCTGCAGGAAGCCCTCGTCCGGGATCTCCTTCAGCACGATGTTGACCGCGCCGCCCGAGGACTCGCCCTGCTGGTCCGGCGTGAACGTCTTGCTCACGTCGACGCTCTGGATCACCGCCGCCGGGAACTGGTCGAGCTTCACCGCGCGCTTGTTCGGGTCGGCGGTCGGCAGTCGCACGCCGTCGAGGAGCGTGCTCACGTAGCGGTCCGGCAGGCCGCGGATGACCGCGTACTTGCCGTCCTGCAGCGTGGCACCCGGCACCAGGAGGAGCACCGCCGCGGCGTCAGAAGCGCCGGAGCGCTGGATCATCTCCACGCCGACGGAATCCAGGAGCTGCGGGCTCTCCAGGCGCAGCTGCAGGTCCAGGGGCGGCAGGAACACCACCGGCTCCATGTCGATGGGCAGCGCGATCTCCTGCTGCTGCGCCACCTCGCCTCCGAGGTCCATGTCCTGCACCACGAACTCGTCCAGGTCCTCGAACTCGCCGGCCATCGCGATGTCCGTGTCCACCAGCTGGCCCGCGGCCACGCCGATGTTGGCCTTCACCTCGCGGACGTAGCCGTCCTTGGTGATCACCAGCGTGTAGACGCCGGCCGGCAGGTTGGTGACGATGTACGACCCGTTCTCGGTGGTCTGCACGCGCGCCTTGGTACCGAGCACCACCACGGTGGCGCCGGCGATCGGCGTGTTGAACTCCTTGTCGGAGATCACGCCGCGCACCGAACCACCCACCGGCGCCTGGGCGGCCGCGATGGTGGAGATGGCGCAGGAAACAGCGGCTGCCGCCAGGCGATGGCCCCGGCGTCTCACCATGGATCCGCCAGGCCTGCGCGTGCGCGCTCGATCTGCTCCCGGGTGGCTGCATCCGGCTCGATGCCCGTCCGCGCAATGGACGCGCAGGTGGCCGACAGGTCCTCGGCGCGCGGACGCGAGTTCGGGTTGATGGTGCCCGCCTCGATCGCATCGCGCTGGCAGCGCACGGCGGCGTCCCGGTCGCCGATGAGCGCAAAGCCCTCGGCCAGCGCCCGCAGCGACTGGGCGCGACGCAGGTTCACGATCTCCTCGCTGTGGGCGTAGTACTGGGTGCGCAGCCGCTCCAGGTCGGCGCGCGCGCCCGCCGCATCACCCGTGCGCAGGCGCGCCTTCGCGACGATCACCCCGTACGGCGCCAGGTCCTGGGCCAGGAAGGTGGTGTTCCTGTTGAGCTCGGCCGCACGTCCCAGGAACTGGGCCGCAAGCGCCGGCTGCCCGTGCGCATGCAGCGACACCGCGAGGTCAGCATTCACCGACACCTGGAGGTCGATCGGCAGTCCCTTGATGGCAGACTCCAGCGCCTTCAGCGCACGGTCGCGCCGCGGCGCATCGTCGATGACGCGCACCAGGAGGGCCGAATAGCCATCGATGCCGCTCCGTGCCAGGTCGAAGTTGAGCGTCGCGATGCCGCGGTCGAAGGCATCGGCCTGCGAGTCCAGCTGCGCGGCATCCGCCGAGGCGACGCGGGCCACCTCGAACTTCGCCACTTCGGCCGTCGCGCGGCCCTTCATGACTTCCAGCGCACGCGACTCGTCGCCGATCGCCAGGTAGACGCGTGCTGCCTGCGTGGCCACCATGTCGCGCGCCCAATCCTCGATGTCCGCGGGGTAATCAAGCGCACGCAAGGCCATGAGGCGCGCACGAGCGGCATCGCCGGACGCCGCGTACTTCAGGCCGATCAACGCGTACAGTTCGCACCTCCGCCATCCGGTCATGCGATCCGCGCAGTCGACGGCGTCGTCGATCAGTCCCAGTTCCAGGCAAACCTTCACCACCTCTTCCTGGGCCCGCGCACGGTCCTTGGCATGCGGGTCCACGGGAATCTGCGAGGCGACGTCGAACCCCTCGCGAAGCAACGCCCGCTGCCAGGGCGCAACGGGCTCCGCGGTTGGGGGAGACGAGACATGCCCGGCGGATGCCGCCGGGCTTCGCTGATCCGTTGCTGCGCAGCCGCACACACCGGCACCCGCTGCAGCGACCAAGAGAGCCCAGGCCGCCATATGTCGCACCATGTTCGAATCCATGACTTTCCTTGCGATTGAGAAGAAACATCCGGCGGCGGGACTGGCCCGCCGCCGGATGGCGTATTCAAACCGCTTTACTTACTCCGCGCAAGCGCCCCAGGCGCCGAGCAACGAGCCGAGGTCCGAGCCGTTGACGTTGCCGTCGCCGTTCAGGTCGCCGGTGCCGGAGCCGTTCCAGTTGCCCAGGAGGGCACCGAGGTCAGCGCCACCGACCACGCGGTCGCCGTTCAGGTCGCCCACGCACGGAGTGCTGCAGCCCGCGGTCGTGTAACCGAACGCCTCCGAGGCCGTCCAGCCGCACAGCCAGCTCGAAGTCGGGCTGAATCCGCCGCGGTAGTTGACCTGGTCGAAGAAGCCGTCGTTCGGGGCGGTACCGGCCGAGGTCACCGCGTTGTTGGCAGCGCGGGGATCGAGGCCGATGACCGGCTGGATCACGCCGCCGCCCTGAGAGATGTTGGAACCACGGGTGATGCTCGTGATCGGCGAGAGGGTGGCCAGCACGTTGTTGTTCGCAGCCGCGAACACGCCACGAGCGTTGGCCTCGGTGTACGCCGCGGAGGCGTTGTTGTTGAAGAACACGTTGTCCGTGTACTGAATCAGGGTGCCGGCGCTCAGTGCACGGTAGGCAGCGGCAATCGCGGCCGGGGTGCTGAACGGATTCACCGTGGAGGTCACGTTGTAGGCCGTGGTCCAGGTGTTCGCCCAGTTGAGCGTGCCGTTGTAGCCGTAACCGGTCTGGCCGTCGGTGGCCTCGCCGTCGGTGTTGTCGTTGCGGACGACCTGACCGCCGAGGTCCATGAAGATGGACTGGTTGTACTGCACGCGGGCGTTGTCGCGGAACTTGCACGCGTGCTTGCCGCTCAGCGGCTGGCCGATGGCAGTGAAGTTGTACAGGTTGGCGGTCGTGACGGGCTGAGCGTCCGACTTTGCGGCGCCGTCGAACTCGAAGATGCTGTCGCAGGTGCCCGAGCCGGAGCTTGCGCCGAGGATCGAGTAGCCCTGGACGATCAGGCCGAACTGCGCGCGGCCGCGCCAGCCGTGGTCGACGTCGAACGAGTCGTCGCCGATGTTCCAGATGCTGACGTACTTCATGTCCACCGTACCACCCCAGACCTCGATGCCGTCATCGACGTTGTTCATGATCTCGATGTGGTCGATGCGGGTGCTTTTGCCGATGCCGCCGAGGGACAGGCCGTTGAGCTCGTTGCCGAGGCCGACCACCAGGCCGCCGAAGCGGATCTGGGTGTAGGTGAGGCTGCCGCTGTTGTCCAGGTCGTCGCCGCCGCCGTAAAAGGTGCGGGTGTCGCTGGAGCCCGACGCGGTCAGGCCTTCCATGTTGGCGTAGTTGCCGGCGTTCGGAGCTGCGGTGTTCGTGCTGACGGCGCCGGCGCCGTACTTGCCGATGTAGCCGTTGCCCATGATCGTGATGTTGCCCCACTCGTTGGCAACGGCGCGCCACCGGCCACGCGGGTTGGACGGGGTCCAGGTGTTGTAGTCGGTCTTGGAGGTGAAGATCACCGGGTTGCTGGCGTTGCCGTTGCAGACCAGGCGAGCGTCGCGCGTCACGGCGAGCGAGCCGCCCAAGTCGCTGGCAACCACGGTGCCGGCCTGGATGGTCAGCGTCGCGCCGGGGGAGACGTAGACCTGGCCCTGGAGGTTGTAGACGTTGTTCGAGGTCCAGGTGGTGGACGTGGTGATGTTGCCGCTGACGAGGACTTCGGCCGCGATCGCGCTCTGGGCGATCATCGACGAGCCGATCACGAGTGCCAACGTGCTTCCGACGGTGCTGATCTTCATTTCGTGGTCTTTCTTTCTGAAGGACGGTGCCGAAACTGACTGGACCATGGCCCGCGGGGTACGACCGCGGTTCCAGACTCCGAGATGTGATGACGACGCATTCTGCCACTCGTTCGCCGACATGGCGTATTTGTTGCGCGAACCCTTCGTTCAGATTGCGTCAGCCCTGCGCAAGTCCCTCTGCGGCACCATGATGCGAAGCGTGGCCGGCGGTACGAATCCCGCATGCTTAACCATTGCTGAACAGTCGCGGCGCCGTGGCGACGTCCGTGCTCAGCGCTTGCCCTTGGCCGCACGTTCCACCTGCTCGATGAGCCGCGCCACGTCCTCGCGCGGCTTGATCGACTGGGCGTCGCGCAGCAGCGCCAGCGCCTCGTCGAAACGGCTCTGGCCCACGTACACCTGCGCGATCTTCACCTTCGCGTTGGCCGCGAACGACTCGAGGCGCGCCGCGCGCTCGTAGAAGAGGATGGCCTTGTCCGGCTGTGCGGCGGTCTTGTAGTGCTGGCCCAGGAGCATCAGCGCCTCGCCGTCGAGCGGGTCGATCTGGATCACTTCCTCGAGCACCGCCGCCGTCTCCTCGTTGCCGCTGCCGCCGCTCATGGCCACGCGTGCCTGCAGCTTGAGGAGCTTTCGCCGATCGGCGTCGGCCAGCGAGTCGCCCCAGGTCTTCTTCACCAGCGCGAGCAGGTCCTTCGACTGCGGCAGCCCGCCGCGGAAGGCGAGCATCTCGCTCGCACGGATGGCGCGCGCCGCCGGCTGCGTCGGGTCCTTCTCCACGGCACGCATGTACGCGGAGAGGGCCATCGCCGGCAGGTTCTGCGAGATGTACAGGTCGCCCAGCATGTACAGGCTGTCCGGCGTCGACTTGCCGATGGCGTCCACCGCCTCCAGGCTCACCGATGCCTCCACCGGCTGCTTCAGTTCCACGTAGGCCGAGGCCTGCAGGAGCCAGAACGCGTAGTTGTCGGGGAACTTTGCGAGCAGCCCCTTCACCAGGCTGATGACGTCCTCGAACTTGCCCTGCGCACGCACCGCGTACACCAGTCCCAGGCGCCACTTCACTTCCTCGGGCTGCAGGAGGAGCGCATTGCGGAACGCCGCCTCGGCGGGCTGGAAGTCCTTGCGCGCCGTGTGGCACGCGCCCAGGCGTCCGTACGAGTCGGCGTCGGCGCTGCCGAGCTCGATCATCTTGTTGAACGCGGCGATGGCGTCCTCGTACTCGTTGCGGCTGTAGCAGATGCTGCCGATGCTGCGGTAGGCGCGGCGGAAGCTCGGGAACTTGGCCACGGCCGAGCGGTAGGCGGCGAGCGCCTCCTCGGCCTTGCCCTGCTGGTAGAGCGTGCCGCCGAGCGTCAGGTCGAGTACCGCCGAGGACTCGGGCCGTACCGAGTCGCGGAGCAGCGCCTCGGTGGCGGGCACGTTGATCGGCATCAGCTGGCGCACCAGCTCCATGATGGCCAGGTCGTCCTGCGAGATGCGCGGTTCCACGTCCGGGCTGATGCCGTAGCCGCCCAGGAAGCCCTTCACGAACGACGGATCGTTCCAGATGTCGGAGAGGTCGGGCGGCGCAATGGCGAGCGACGGCGTCGACGAATCGCCCACCGGCGCGGAAGCGCGCGATGCGCAGGCGATGCATGCGGCAAGCAGCGCAGCGGCCAACGGGATGATCTTCATGCGGTGCATGGTTTGCATGGCGTTACCTTGGCTGGAATCTCATGGGGACGCGCATGCGGCAGCTCACGCGCTTGCCGCTCTTGACGGCGGGCTCGAACTTCCACTGCCGCAGCGCCTCGAGCGCGGGGGCCTCGAATGCGGGGTGGGACGCCTTCTCGACGCGCGGGTTCACCACGCGGCCGGTCTCGTCCACGATGAAGATCAGGGTGACCACGCCCTCGACGCTCTTGGAGCGCATCTCCTGCGGGAACGTGCCGGCCACCTGCTGAATGGGGCGCGGGCGCTGGTCGATCTCCGACATGCTGAACGCCTCTTCGGAGGCCTGTTCCTCGCCGCCGCCCTTGCCGGTGCCGCCGATGCGGCCGCCGGTGGCGAGCGATGCGGCGCCGGCGCCGAAGTCGCCGCCCGCCACGCCGCCGCCGTTCAGGGCGGCCTCGATGGCGCTCAGGCTGGCAGCATCGAGCGCGGGCGCGTCGTCGGAGGACTGCGAGGGCGTGTCGACGCTCTTGATCGACTGGTTCGGGTCGGGCGGAGCCTCGGTCTCCTGCTTGACCTCCTGCTTCTCCTCTTCCTTGACCGTCTCTTCCTTGTCCTTCTGGACTTCCTCGCTCACCAGCTCCACGTCGCGCTTGCTGGCGTGCGTCTCCTCGCCCAGGAAGATGATGCCGCCGAACAGCAGCACGATCCCGTGCACCACGATGGCACCGACGACTGCGAGGATGACCGCGGCCTTGCTCATGCGTCGTTCACTTCTTGTCGGTGCTGATGCCGACCTTGGCGATGCCCAGCTTGCGCACCTCGTCGAGCACGGACACCACGAACTTGAAGTCCGCTCCGCCGTCGCTGTTGATGACCACCTTCGGGTCCTTGGACGACATCTTGTAGGTCTGCAGCTTCATGGGGAGCTGGGCCATGGAGACCTTCTCCTTGTTGAAGAAGACCTCGCCCTTGTCGTTGACGCTGAGGGTGACGGACTTCTCCATCTCCGACTGGTCGCCGAGCGACTGCGCGGTGCCGGCGCCCGCGAGCGCGACCTTCACGCCCTGGTTCTTCGACATGCTCAGCGACACCATGATGAAGGTGGCAAGCAGGAAGAAGATGATGTCGATCAGGGGAATGATGTCGATGCGCGCGCCCTTCTTCTTGCCGCGCCGCATCCCTCCGCCGCCGCCGGCCATGTCAGGCGCCTCCCGGGAGCGAGGTCGATGCGCCGCCGTAGTGGTCGCCGGCGAACGCCAGGTCGTCCTCGGGCTCGTCGGCCGCGGCGGCACGCGGCGCGTGCGGCCGGGTGTCCACCAGCAGCTTGAGCTGCTCGCCCGCCGCCAGCATCTCCGTCTCCATGCCCTCGATGCGGCTGTTCAGGTAGTTGAACGGGATGAGGCAGGTCATGGCGATCACCAGGCCGAACGCCGTCGCGATGAGTGCCTCGGAGATGCCGCCCGTGATGGCGCCCGGCGAACCCATGTCTCCGCCGATGGAGGAGAACGACGCCATCATGCCGGTCACCGTGCCGAGGAGGCCCAGGAGCGGCGCCAGGGTGATGACGGTGTCCAGGATCGCGAGGCCGCGGCGGTAGCGCTTCATGGTGCGCGTCTCGGCGTAGGTCAGCGCGTGCGCCATCGACTGGTCGCGGCGCTCGAGTGCGTATCCGAGGGTCGAGACGACGGCGTCCTTCGTCGACTTCGCCAGCGCGACGGCCGCCGCCAGGTCGCCCTTGTTGACGTCCATGAAGAACTGTGCCTGCGCCTTCGCGCTGCGGCGCTTCCCCTCGATGGACAGGAAGATGATGCGCTCGAGCACCACCGCCAGGCCGACGCAGGATGCCAGGAGCATCGGCCACATGATCGGGCCGCCCTTGATGAAGATGTGGACGATGTTGGTCTTCTGGACCAGCTCCTTGAGCGCCCCACCGCGCGAGGGGTCAAGCGCAAGCGTGCCCTCGCCCGAGGCCACGAGGGGCCCGATGGTGCCGGCGATGTCGCCCTCGAGCTGACGCACCAGCGGGTTCACCGAGCCGGGCTGCGTCACCGCGATGCCCGCGGTGCCGGAATCCGCGCGGAAGAGCGCCACGGGGCCGATCATCGCGAACTGGCCGTTCATCACCGTGCCCATGGTGTCGACACCGACGCCCGCGAACCGTGCGCCGCCGACCACGTCGAAGAGCCGCTTGATGGTGAGGCCCGCGAAGGCCGTCTGCCGGGAGAAGCGCTCGGCCGAGGTGAGGGTCTTGTTCTCGACGGCCTGCTTGGCGGTCTCGATGGACTGCCCGTAGACCTGCTGCTCGCCCACGCCGATCTTGGTCTCGAAGGTGCGCGCGTACTCGTCGAGCAGGCTGCCGATGTAGGTGAGCTCGTCCTGCTTGAACTTGATCTCCTGCTTCAGCGTGCCGATCTCGAGGGCACCCGCGTCCACCAGGCGCTGGACGCGCGCGCTCTCGGCGCGGAGCTGGACCACGTTCTCCTCGAGGCCGGTGAGCTGCTGCGCGATCGGCAGCTTCTCGGTGGCGATCTGCGCGCGGAGGGTGTTCAGCTCCTCGACGCTCTTGGCCAGCTGGGCCTCGGCGCCCTTGGATGCCTTGGCGACCACGGCGGTGCCGTCGACGGCCTTGGCGTCGGCGGGCTTCTCGCCGGCGGGTGCCGGGGCCTGTGCGAACGCAACCGTCGCGACGAGCATCGCAAGCAGCGCGCAACCGATGGATGACTTGCGGTTGTTCATTTGATGGTGATCGGAAGCGGGACGAAGGCGGGGGATTCCTTGCCCTGGATGATCTCGAGCGTGGAGAGGATGGACCGCGCGGCTTCGGGCGCCGGGGTCCACGTCCAGCCGTCCTCGCCGGGACGGCCGATGCCGGCATCCCCGCGCGGGCTGATGTAATACGCCTGAGCGAGGCCGAGGTAGATCACCTGCACCTCGCCGGAGGAACCGTCGGCGAACTTGCGGATCTCGTAGGAGATGGAAAGCTCGCTGTTGGCCTTGTTGAGCTCGGAAAGCACGGCCAGCACGTTCTGGAATCGCTCGGCCACGGTCACGCGCGTGTTGGACGGATCGGTGGGCATGCGCTGCATCAGCGGCGCGAGCTTGGTGGCAACGGGCTCCGGCATCTGCTTCATGAGCTTGCGGAGCTGGCCTTCCATCAGGGTGACGGCTTCGCCAAGCTGCGCGCCGGAGACCTTGAGGGCATCGTTCTCGGCAACGAGCTCATCGCGCTTCTTGTTGGACTCCTCGACCGCGGCCTCGGACTGCTTGATGCGGTCCTTGAGGATGCCCACTTCCTTGCCGACGAGCTCGATGCGGCCCTGCAGGATCTCCTTGCCCTGCTGCCAGTCGTTGCGCTCCTTGGAGATGATCTGCTGCGTCTCGATCCACTTGGAGAGCGTCAGGCGGGTCTCGTCGAGCGTCGGCGCGGCCTTGCTCGCCGTCGGCGCGTCCTTGTTCGGCCTCGGCGCGTCCTTGTTCGGCCCCGGGGAGGGAGCGGCGTCGGTGGACGAGGACTTGGCGGGCGCGGTCTTGGGCGTGTCCTGGCGGGCGATCGGTGCATCCGCGGCGCCGAGCACCGGAATGCATGCCGCCACGGCCACGCACGCGGCTGCAGAGAGGCGCTGCGTCGCAGACAATGAAGAATTGTTGGGCTGGTAGTGCACGTGGGCTGGTCTTTGCCTGTAGACAACGAACCGCGGCGGACGTTGCCGGGAACGGTGACGGTCGGCCGATGAGGTTTCGGCCGAGCGCCAAACGATATGGAACGGCTGCAAGCGGTCCGCAAGGATTAGGTTCAGGTTCGGTTAACGCCCCGCTCTATAACGGCCCAGCGGCCAGGAATGCCCTTTCCATGCACCACGCGCCGTTCTTCCTTGGACTCGATATCGGAACGTCGTCCCTCAAGGCGCTGATAACCAATGAGGACGGGGGCGTGATCGCCCACGCCTCCGCGGAGTACCCGCTCTCCACCCCCCACGCCGGCTGGAGCGAGCAGGACCCCGACCACTGGGTTGCCGCGGCACACGCCGCCACGCGCGAGGCACTGGTCCGCGCTTCGGCCGCCGGTCACGCCGACGCCGGTCGCCGCATCGCCGCCATCGGATTCAGCGGCCAGATGCATGGCGCGACCTTCGTGGACCGCGACAACCGTCCGCTGCGCCCATGCATCCTGTGGAACGACTCCCGCAGCGCCGACGAGTGCGAGGAGCTCGACCGCGCGATCGGCGCATCAGTCATCCTGCAGCGCACCGGCAACCGGATGCTGGCGGGCTTCACCGCGCCGAAGGTCCGCTGGCTGCAGAGGAGCGAGCCGTCGCTGTGGGCGCGCACCGACTGCGTGCTGCTCCCGAAGGACTATGTGCGGCTCTGCCTCGGCAGCGTGCGCGCAACCGACGCAGCCGATGCGAGCGGCACGCTCTACTTCGATGTCGAGCACCGCGCATGGAGTGCCGACATGCTGCGCGACCTGGGCATCGCCACCACCCAGGTGCCCGGATGCCATGAATCACCGGACATCGTGGACCGACTCTCTGCGTCGGCCGCTTCCGCCATGGGGCTCACCGCCGGCATCCCGATGGTGGCAGGCGCAGGCGACCAGGCCGCAAACGCCGTGGGTTCGGGCATCGTGGCGCCTGGCGCGGTGGCCGCAAGCCTTGGGACATCGGGCGTGATCTTCGCCGCAAGCGATTCCTTCCGCGCGTCGCCGGATGGCGCGCTCCACGCGTTCTGCCATGCGCTCCCCGGTCGCTGGCACGTGATGAGCGTGATGCTTTCCGCGGCCGGAAGCCTCCGCTGGTTCCGCGACACGCTCGCGCGCGATGCAACCGCGCGCGCCGCCGCGGAGGGCGTGCCCGACTACGAGCTTCTCGATCGCGACGCCGCATCCGTCGCGCCTGGCTGCGACGGGCTGCGATTCCTGCCAACCCTGGCCGGCGAACGCTGCCCCTTCCCCGATCCCCACGCGCGCGGTGCATTCACCGGCATCAGCCTCGCGCACGGCCAAGCGCACTTCACGCGGGCCGTCATGGAAGGCGTCGCCGCCAGCATGGGCCTCTGCATGGAGATGATTCGGGCGGCAGGGATCCACCCGCCCCAGGTGATCGGATCGGGGGGCGGCTTCGAGAGCGCACGGTGGACCTCCATGCACGCCACGGCCTTCGGGATACCGATCGTCCGAGCAGAGATCCCGGACGCCGCCGCCCGCGGGGCAGCGATCCTTGCAGCGATCGGGGCAGGAGCACTGGATCCCGGGACGCTGCGCCCCACAATTTTCCAGATCGGCACCACCCAGCCGGATCAGTCGCAAGGTCCCCTTCTGCAGGCTCTTATGGAGGAACAGGCGCTTCTCCAGAGAACCCTGCGTTTGCTGAAGAGCAACAAATGAACGGATGATTCTTGCACTTTGCCGCTCTCAGGCTACCCTTCGGAGGCTGGAAACTGGTTGAGGAGTCGAAAAGGGGCCAACTCTGCCTTTCCCTCCTCCCTCACAAGGGAGACCGATGCGCCCGATGGGTTAAACCCCATCGGGCGTTCTCTTTCGTCACTGCTTTTTCGTCACTGCTTGGGAGCCTGGTCCGCCGGCCGCTCCGGCGGCAGCCCCATCTCTGCGCGCAACCCGGCCGCCGCGCGCTCGTCATCCGCCTTCAGCTTGGCAGCGAGCTCCGCGTCGCCCTTCTCCTGGCGCTGCACGGCCTTCCACGCCACGTACGCGATGGCAAGCATTCCCACCAGCGCCGCAGCCATCGTGGCCGCCTGCGAAGCGATCGATCCACCCTCGGCGAGCATCGTTGCCGCGCTCACGCCACCGCGCTCGACTTGAAGCCGGCCTTGCGGAGCACGTTGACCTGTGCCTGGAGGAAGGTGCCGGGGCAGAGCGTCTGCGCGCCCTTCCATTCCTGGTGGGTCTTCACGACGTTGGCCCGGAGCTTGTAATAGGCGCGCAGCTGCGCGACCGTGCGATTGAGCGCCGCCACCTGCGCTGGAGAAGGCGCCTGCAGCATGAAGTTGCCCAGGCACATCACGCCGATGTTGTTCTCGTTGCGGTTCTTGACGTGCGCACCCTGCCAGCGCCTGACGTCACGGCCCTGCCACACGACACCGGACCGGTCCACGATGTAGTGGTAGCCGATGTCGCTCCAGCCCTTGCCGTGGTGGCCATTGCGGATCAGTTCGAGGCGGGCACGCGCCTCCGTCTCCGTCTGGCCCCAGTACGGGGTCATTCCGTCATGGTGGATCGTG
Source organism: Phycisphaerales bacterium (assembly GCA_044233905.1). GTDB lineage: Bacteria > Planctomycetota > Phycisphaerae > Phycisphaerales > SM1A02 > UBA966. Next base: position 8,117 of record JBIIJH010000017.1, on the reverse strand, counting down.
ATGTACTTCGGCGGGAGCATCGGATCCATCTCCGCGAAGTTGGGTGTGCCGTGCGCCCAGGTCGAGCGCGGGCGCGCGAAGGGCACCGGGCCTCCATAGGTCGCCTCGGGCGGAGCGGGCGGCTCGCACACGCCGACGCTCTCGCCCGGCTTCGGTGCGAGGCAGATCGCTCCGGCGGGAGCGGGCGGAACGGGTGCGGGAATGTCGGGCCACTCCGGTCCGGGCAAGCGCCCGGTGGCGAGCTGGCTCTTCGAGGTCGCGCAGCCGGCCACGAACAACGCACCGAAGAAGACGAACGAACGCCGGGCGACGCGCATGCCGCGCTCGGCTGACTGCTGGAGACGGTGCGCATCAGGGGCGCCCGCATTGCTCGGATCGGTGCTCATGTCGGCTTCCTTGCTGACTGCTACGCACGGGCCACGACGGAAGGTCGCGCGTCCTTCCTTGGATCGGCGCACCACTGTCGGCTGCTGCAGTCTACGACGGAAATGCCTGCTTTCCCGGACATCGGCGGAAACTGCCGACCGCCACGCCGCGCACTCAGCCGGCGCGCCGGGTGCGGCACTCCGCCAGCCCGACCATGCGCTTGGAATCGCCATCCCAGACCTTGAGCCGCAGGCAGCGGACGATCTCCATGGGCCGAAGCGACGTGGTCTTCGGGCGCCAGAGCTCCGGGATGGCCTCCTTGGCCTCCGGCAGGCGGTAGAACGGGATCCGGGCGTTCAGGTGGTGCACGTGGTGGTACCCGATGTTCCCGGTGAACCACGCCATGAGCGGCCCCGTCCGCAGGAAGCTCGAGGACTCCATCGCGGCGATCTCGTACGCCCACCCCCCGCGGGAGTGGAACGTGACCGTCGGGAAGTTGTGCTGGGCGTAGAAGAGGTACGAACCGAGGGCGCTCGCCAGGAACTGCGGCAGGAACACCGTGAACAGGAACACCTGCCACCCCAGGAACCAGGTCACCAGCACGGCGACGGTGGCATGCAGCAGGATCGCCACCAGGCCGTCGAAGTGCTCGCGCGGCTCGCGGAGGAACGGCTGCACGCACATCCCCGAGAGGAACACCGTGAAGTACCCGAAGAGGATCGTGAGCGGGTGGCGCGCCAGCAGGTAGCGGAACCGGTCGCGCGGCGACGAGCGCAGGTACTGCGCCTTGGTCATCACCGGGAAGGAGCCGATGTGCGCGCCGCCGAGGCGGGAGTTGTGCTTGTGATGATGGTCGTGCGAACTGCGCCACACGCTGCTCGGGCTCAGGAGGTGGAGCCCCACGCACCACATCAGGGCCGACGCGAATCGTGAGCGATGCAGGATCGCCCGGTGCTGGTGGTCATGGAAGAGGACGAAGAGCCGCACAGTCAGCAAGCCCGCAACCACGCTGCACGCGAGCGTCGCCAGCAGCGGAAGCGGCGCGAGCGTTCCCGCAAGCGCGGCCGCCAGGAGACCGATGGTGGACCACACGCACCACCAGCTGCGGAGGGTGTCGTCGGACGCGAACTCCCGGGTCGACAGGATGAGTTCCTTGCCGGACCGGTGCAACTTCCTCGTTGCCGCGCGCACGGGTAATGGTTGCGCGATGGAGATCTAGGAGTTCGCCTTCACGTCGGCGAAGCTCCGCCGAAAGAGCGATCTCCATGCTCTGTTGCGCATCAACATGACCGAATCCTAGTGACCGCGCGCACCCCCGGAACGGACCAAACCGCACGATTGCGAAAGCATCCGCAGGACACCGGGGCGAAGGGCCGCGGAGCTCCAAGAAACGCCTGAAATCACAGGGGCAAATCGCATCCTTCCAAAGCGCCGGAGAGCGTTGGAAAGTCGCGGTTTCGGGTACGATTTCACCCTCACTCATGCCAGATTCCACACCCATCCCCGCAGCGCCTGCCACCAACCCGAACGCCGCGCCGACCGCCGACCAGTACACGTCGAGCACCATCCAGGTGCTCGAGGGACTCGAGGCCATCCGCAAGCGCCCGGGCATGTACGTCGGCGGCGCCGGACCCGAAGGCCTGCACCACCTCGTCTACGAGTGCGTCGACAACGCCATCGACGAGGTGATGGCCGGCTACGCCACCGAGGTCTTCGTGACCATCGGCGTGGACGGCAGCTGCATGGTGCAGGACGACGGCCGCGGCATGCCCGTGGACCCGATGCGGCACGAGAACCCGGCCATCAACGGCCGCCCCGCGGTGGAGGTCATCCTCACCGAGGTGCACGCCGGCGGCAAGTTCGACGGCAACGCGTACAAGGTGTCGGGCGGCCTGCACGGCGTCGGCATCAAGTGCGTCAACGCGCTCAGCGAATGGACCGAGGTGGAGGTCGACAAGGGCGCCACGACCTACAAGATCGCCTTCGCGCGCGGCGAGGTGAGCGCACCGCTCCACGTGATCGCCGAGCGCCAGACCGCGGGCCGCAACGGCACGCGCATCAGCTTCAAGCCCGACCACGAGATCTTCGCAGACACCAACTTCCAGTTCGAGCGCCTCGAGCACCGGCTGCGCGAGCTCAGCTTCCTGAATCCGGGCGTGAAGATCCACTTGCGCGACGAGCGCGTCGATTCCGCGGGCAACATCCGCCAGGAGACCTTCCACGCGGCCGACGGCCTGGCCGGCTACGTGCGGCACATCAACGCAGCCAAGAACGTGCAGAGCCCGGTGATCGCCGTCACCCGCGAGGACGAGGTGAGCGGCATGCGCGCCGACATCGCCATGCAGTACACGGACTCGATGAGCGAGCTCCTGCTGGCCTTCGGCAACAACATCCCCAACCGCGACGGCGGCACGCACGTCACCGCGTTCAAGCAGGCGCTCACCGTGGCCATCAACGGCTACGCACGCCGCACCGGACTCTTCAAGGACGGCAAGGACCAGGTCACCGGCGAGGACCTGCGCGAGGGCCTGAGCGCGATCGTCAGCGTCAAGCTGAAGAACCCCACGTTCAACAACCAGACCAAGGAGAAGCTCCTCAACCCCGAGGTGGCTCCCTTCGTGAGCGGTGCGCTCAACGAGCTGCTCGGCGCGTGGCTCGAGGAACACCCGGCCGACGCCAAGGGCATCTGCAACCGCGCCAAGCTCGCGGCGGAAGCCCGCGAGGCGGCACGCAAGGCGCGCGAACTCATCAAGCGCAAGGGCGCGCTCGACTCGGGCGGCATGCCGCACAAGCTGGCGGACTGCTCCTCCTCCGACGTCGAGAAGACCGAGCTCTTCATCGTCGAGGGTGACAGCGCAGGCGGCAGCGCCAAGGGCGGCCGCGACCACGTGCACCAGGCCATCCTGCCGCTGCGCGGAAAGCTCCTGAACGTGGAGCGCGCGCGCCTCGACAAGGTGCTCGGCTTCGAGGAGATCCGCACGCTGATCCAGGCGCTCCAGTGCGGCATCGGCGAGGACTTCGACCACACCAAGCTCCGCTACGGCCGCGTCATCATCATGACCGACGCAGACGTGGACGGCAGCCATATCCGCACGCTCCTCCTCACCTTCTTCTTCCGGCAGATGCCCGAGCTCGTGAAGCGCGGCCGCATCTTCATCGCGCAGCCGCCGCTCTATCAGGTGCTGCGCGGCAAGCAGGGCGAGTACGTCCTCAACGACCGAGAGATGGGCGACGCGCTGGTGGAGCTGGCGCTCAAGCACTGCTCGCTCGCGGTGCGCGATGCGCAGGGCGAGATCGCCCACGAGATCCCCGCCGACAAGGTGCGAACCGTGATCCGCATCCTGAACCGCCTCGAGGAGCTCGTCACCATCTCGCAGCGCCGCGGCATCCAGTTCCCCACCCTGCTGGCCGCGCGCGACCTCGATCCCACGGGCGAAGGCCACCTCCCCGGCTGGCAGCTCGCATGGGCCGGCGGCGACGCGCTCTTCTTCTCCGAGGCCGAGGCCATGTCCTACATGGACAAGAACGGCCTGGAGCTCGGCGAGGCGCACAAGCCCGGAGCCACGCCGCAGGCACCGCAGGCCGCCGATGCACGGCGCCCCGCGCAGCTGCGCGTCCTGCACGAGAACAAGGAGCTCGAGAAGCTCTTCCAGCAGCTGGTGGCGAACGCCATCAGCATCTCCGACTGGGCGCTGGTCCAGGAGGAAAGCGTCACCGGCGAGCGCCTGCCCACCAAGTACGCGTGGCGCGTGCGCAACGACAAGGACGGTTCGTTCGAGTGGGTGGAAGCCGCCAACGTGCCCAGCATCCTGCGCACGCTCTATGAAGTGGGCCGCCGCGGCATCGAGGTCAAGCGCTTCAAGGGCCTGGGCGAGATGGAGGCGGTGCAGCTCTGGGAGACCACCATGGATCCCGCCAAGCGCACCCTGCTCCGCGTCACCTGGGATGCCGCCAGCGAGGCCGACCAGCTGTTCTCGATCCTCATGGGCGAGAACGTCGAGCAGCGCCGCAACTACATCGAGAAGCACGCGCTCGAAGTGAAGAACCTGGACGTCTGAGTCAACGGATCACTCGTCGCCACGCGGACGCGGCGGCGGGCCATCGCCGCGCGGTGGCGGCGGCGCCATGCGCACCGGCTTGCTCGGGGGCGCGAACCAGTTGTCGGCGAACGCGCCGCCGGGAACATCCACACGCTCGATGGTGACCGTACGCGGTTCCGCGCGACGGCCGCCTTCGCGACCGCTGCCGCCCATGGACGGGCCGGCGAGTGTCACCGGGCCACGCTCCGGACGCGGACGCCCGGCACCTCCGCCGCCACGCTGCGCGGAACGCGCGTCGGGCCGGCCGGATCCGGTTTCGGCGGTCGGCTTCGCGGCCGACGCGGCTTCATCCATCATTGCGGGCGCGGCGCCCTCGCCACGACGCATCGGCGGCATGCCGCCGTGACCACGCCCGCGCTCCGGTCCGCCGAACGTGAACTCCGCGCGCTGCACGCGATGGGAGCCCGGCTCGAGCGTCAGCACGATGTTCTCCGGACCGCGGAACCCGCGGTCGACGATGCTGGCGCAGATCCGCTCCTCGCCCGAGGTGCTGCAGCGCGCGATCTCGTAGTTGGCGCCGATGTCGCCGAGCACGGCGTCCATGCGGTCGGCCAGGAAGTCGCCTTCCGGCGTCTCGATGAAGCGCGGCCACGGCGCGTCGGAGGGCACGGAGAGGATCTCGCCGTCCGCGCTGTTCACCCAGGAGGTGTGGCCGTCGATGCCGCGCACCATGGTGCGGCCGTCGCTGAACGTGAGCTCGAGGCGCACGTGCGTGTCGTCGCGCACGTCGAGGGTGCCGGTGGCGCGCGGCGCGGTGGCCTCGGTCTCGCCCGGACGCGCCGGGAACACCAGGGTCAGCGCGAAACGCCGCTCGCCGGGCCGCGCCTCCGCCACCTGCGCAGCACGCAGGAGCGAGTCCGCCGAGGCCGGCTGCGGCGAGAAGACGAGCGTGGCGCCCACCACGATGGCGATCGACGCCGCGGCGGCGACCGGCGTGCGCCAGTCCCACGAACGCGTGCGGCGGCGGGCCGCGATGGACTCCGCGCGCAGGCTCCGCACCGAGCGGTCCACCAGCATGTCCACGCGCTCCGGGGTGTCGAAGCGCTGCACGTGCATCATGGCGCCGATCCAGCGGTCGTTGGCGGTCTCTTCGTGGTCGAGGCGTTCGTCGGTCATGCGGTTGCTCCGGTGGCGCCGTCGTCGGCGACGCCCTGCTTTCGTTCCATGCACGCCGCGATCATCGCGCGGGCGCGCTGCAATCTCTTCTTCACCGCCTCGATGTTGGCGCCCACTTCCTTGGCGATGGTCGCCACGGGCGCGTCGAGCCGGTAGCACATGTGGATGACGGTGCGGTACTCGTCCGGGAGGCGCGAGACGCACTCGTCGAGGCGCGTGAGCTTGCCGCGGAACTCCTCGCGGTCGCCGCCGTCTTCCTGCTCGGCGCGGCGCTCGATGGCGTCCAGGATGGCATCGTCCGTGGGGCGCTCGCGGTACATGCGCGAGCGGTGGTCAAGCACCAGGTTGCGCGCGATGCCGCGGAGCCACGCCCCGAACGGGCGCGTGCGGTCGTAGTCGGGCAGCCGCCGCCAGGCCACGGTCACCGCATCCTGGAAAAGGTCATCCACCGCCGACGAAGGCACCGACGCGCGCAGGTAGGCCAGGAGCCGCTCACCGTGCTCGCGCACAAGGATGGCGAAGACATCGGCCGCATCGGGTCCGGGGCCCGGGGCCGGGATGCCGCTACCGGTCAGGCGGAGGTTGGGTCGGGGGTCGGGCATGCGGCGGAGACTTCCATCATTGCCCGTCAGGCCCGGCCGGGGACAACCCTCAGCCGGCCTCGCGGAAGCCGCGTTCCCGGAGCTGGCAGGCATCGCAGGTGCCGCAGGGGTCGCCCGTGGGGGCGGGGTCGTAGCAGCTGACGGTCCGGGACAGGTCCACGCCCAGCTCGCGGCCGCGGCGGATGATCCCGGCCTTGGTGAGCTGCAGGAGCGGCGTGTGCACGCGGATCCAGCGCTCGCCCCGCTCGGCGGCCTCGACGCCGGCGCGCGTGGCCAGGTTGGCCAGGCGCTCGAACGCCTCCACGAAGCCGGGGCGGCAGTCGGGGTAGCCGGAGTAGTCGATGGCGTTGACGCCGATGCCCAGGTCGCGCGCGCCCAGGCTCTCGGCCATGGCCAGCGCGTGCGCCAGGAAGATGGTGTTGCGCGCCGGCACGTAGGTCACGGGAATGTCGTGCGCGTGCTCCACGTCGCGGCCCTTCGGCACCGCGATGTCCGCCGTCAGCGCGCTGGCGCCGAAGATGCGCAGGTCGATGGTGGCCACGCGGTGCGACGCGGCGCCGAGCGCCTTCGCCACTTCCGTCGCGCGTTCGAGCTCCACGCGGTGGCGCTGGCCGTAGTCGAAGCTCAGCGCGTGGCAGTCGAAGCCCTCGTGCCGCAGGTGCGCAAGCACCACGGCGGAATCCATGCCGCCCGAGAGAAGGACCACGGCGGCGGGACGGGCTGCGGACGCGCTCATGACGGGCTCGGTACCTGCTCGAGCACCTGCTGCAGGATGCGGCGCGTGGTGAGCGTATCGCCCTGGTGCATGTAGGTGCGGCTGACCACGCGGTGCGCGCAGACCGGGATGACGTTCGTCACCACGTCCTCGGGCACGCAGTATTCGCGGCCGGCAAGGAGCGCCGTGGCGCGCGCTGCCTGCGCAAGGGCCAGCGAACCGCGCGGGCTGATGCCCACCTGCAGTTCCTCGTGGCTGCGCGTGGCCGAGGCGAGCGCAATCACGTAGTCCACCAGCGACTGTTCCATGCGGATGCCGTCCACCGCGGACTGCAGTTCGGCCACCTCGGTGCCCGTCATCACCGGGCGCAGGTCGCGCAGCGTGGTGCGCGCGGGCTGGCGGTGGAGGATGCGGCTCTCGTCGTCGGGGCTCGGGTAGCCAAGCGACATGCGCATCAGGAAGCGGTCGAGCTGGTTCTCGGGCAGGAAGTACGTGCCCTCGAACTCGTACGGGTTCTGCGTGGCCACCACGATGAACGGCGCGGGCAGCACCAGCACGTGGCCGTCGGCGCTCACCGTGCCCTCGGCCATGGCCTCGAGCAGCGCGCTCTGCGTGCGCGGCGTGGCGCGGTTGATCTCGTCGGCCAGCACCACGTTGGCGAAGACCGGGCCCCTCTTGAACTCGAAGGCATCGCGCTCGCGGTGGTAGATGCTGACGCCGGTGATGTCCGAGGGCAAGAGGTCCGGCGTGCACTGGATGCGGGTGAACGTGCAGTCCAGGCTGCGGGCCAGCGCGTTGGCCAGGACGGTCTTCCCCACGCCCGGCACGTCCTCGATGAGCACGTGCCCGCGGGCCAGGAGGCACACCACCAGGCGATCGACCGCCTGGAGGTTCCCCATGTAGACGCTGGCAATGTTGTCACGGAGGCGATGGAGCGGGGAAACGTCGGTCATGCGCTGCCTCGTGAGCGGTTGAAGTATATCGTTGCAACTCCATGAAGCCCGCGCATCCATCCGACGACGGCCCGGTGCTCGACGTGCATGTTCCGTGCGTGCGCTGCCGCTACGACCTGGCGGGCACGTACGTGTTCGGGAAGTGCCCGGAATGCGGGCTGGAAGTGCTGGCATCCGTGGCGCACAACGCCGATCCGGAGGTGGCGCACCTGGCCAGCCCGGAGACGCCGCGCGCGGCGTCCACGGCGGTGATCGCGCTCACGGT
>JBIIJH010000016.1:0-26624 GCA_044233905.1 Phycisphaerales bacterium | reverse complement strand
GCAACCCGGTGAAGCATGCCTGAGGAACCGGGGCGGGGCAACCCCGTCATCGAGCGCCCGGGCGCTGCCGCGCGCGCATGCCTCGCATGCATCCGGCTCTACCAGCGTCGCATGGCCTGGGCCACCCGCGGCTGGTGCCGCTTCGAGCCCTCATGCTCCAACTACACCATCGAGGCCGTCGAGCGCCACGGCGCACTGCACGGCTGCTGGCTGGGTGCGCGCCGCATCGCCCGGTGCAATCCCTGGGGTGGGTGCGGTCACGATCCGGTGCCGTGAGCAGCCGGCGGCGGAAGCGATCCATCGAGCGTGCGTGCCGCTTCCTCGAGCGTCGTGCGGTAGCGCTGGGGCTCCCACTCATCGTGCGGGCGCGCCACCACCACCAGGTCGAGGCCCGCGGGAAGCACCGCGGCGCGGAACGCCTCGCGGAGCATGCGCTTCATGCGGTTGCGCGCCACGGCGCCGCCCACCTTCCGTGAGACGCTCAGCCCCAGGCGCGTGACCGGCAGCCCGTTCCGGACGCCGTAGACGATGATGCCGCCGCAGTCCTTGCGCCGGCGCAGGGCGTAGGCGCGGTCGAAATCCTCGCCGCGCTTGACGCGCAGGACCGCCGGAAACCGTTGCTGGCGGGGCCGTTCCACGCGCGGAGGGTACCGGGGCGGCAGCGGGGGCCATATTCTCGGCGCTTGGCGGCCATGCGGGGCAGGGCTATGATGCGCGACTCGCGGTTGGGCGGCGCTGCCGTCCCCGCGTTGAACCTTCGGTCCTTCCCCAACGGAGTCGGAACGTGATTGACGCCCTGAAGAGCGATGAAATCGTCCAGAAGCTCGGTGGTCGCTTCAAGCTGACCGCCCTGATCCAGCGCCGCCTCGGCGAGCTGGTGGACGGCGCCCGCCCGCTCGTCGAGCGCAATGGTCGCACCGACTTCGAGGTGGTCATCGACGAGATCGTGCAGGAGAAGATCACGATCGACTGGGAAGCCAGCGGTCTCGAAGCCCCCGCCGGTCGCTGACCGACGCACTGCAGTTCCATGACGCGCGACGACTCCGTCTCCGCCGTCAGCATGCAACCCGGCAACCCGCGCTGCCCGCGCTGCGGCCATCCCCTGCGGATGGTGCTTGTGCATGGCCACGGCCAGTGCGGCACCTGCGGAATGAACATCCAGCCGTGCTGCGACGGTGACTCCTGCACCGCCGGGCAGCCGACGCCCGAGCGCCCGAACGGCTGACCCCTCGCGGCATCCGCGGGATGCACACATTTTGGGGCACCTCCTCCCGCCGCCGCGGAATCCGACCGCAGGGATTGACCGCGGGGCCGATTGTGCCGATACTTCCACTCGACCGCACTGGAGAGGTGTCCGAGCGGTTGAAGGAGCTAGTCTCGAAAACTAGTAGTGGGCTCGTCCTACTCGTGGGTTCGAATCCCACCCTCTCCGTTTCGCGCGCCCCGCCCATGGCGGGGCGTGCGTCGTTTTGGAGGTGGCGCGCGCCGCCGGCGTGGGTGCGGGTGGCGCCGGCGCAGCTGGCGTCAGGGACGTGCAGCCTGGGCTTCGCGGATCCAGCCCGAGCGGCCGTCCGGCAGCTCGATCCGCAGCCAGCCCGGACGCGTGTCGATCACGGTGCACTCCACGCCCGCGCCCAGGGTCTCCACGAACGCCGGCTCGAAGCCATCGCCGTTGCCCTTGCGCAGCGTGACGCCCGATTCCACCAGCACTGCGCGTGGCCGGGCCGCCTGGAGAGCCTCATCCGCCGCAATGCTGCCGCCGAAGATCACCCAGCCCGCGCACAGCGTGGCGAGCACGGACCGCCACACGCCCGCGTGACGAATGTGGCCGCTGCTGCGTGCCATGGCGAACCGCGCCGCAAGCAGGGCCCAGAAGCCGAACCAGCACAGCCAGCCAAGCGTGAGCCGCGTGCCGCGCGGCACCAGGTTCCACCAGCTTGCCACGGAGTCCACCAGCAGCGTGCCGCCCGTGCGCTCGAACGAGCTCGAGACGGTGGAGCGGGCGCGCGCCAGGTTGTGCGCCAGGTCGGCGTCACCGGGCATGAAGCGCTCGGCGCGCAGGTAGGCGGCGATGGCGCGTCCGACGTCGCCGGATTCCATCCACGCGTTGCCGAGGTTGAATTCAAGCGGTCCGTTCTCGGCGCCCGCCGCGCGGATCCGTTCCCAGCGCGCGGCGCTGTCGCGGAAGGCCTCGAGGCTGGCGGCGGGGTCGGTACGGCGGAGCTCGATGCCGCGTTCGTACGCGGCCTGCGCGGCCTCGGCGGCGGCGGGCGCCCGCTCCGCGTTCTCTGCGTGCGTCGTGGGCGTCAGCGCAGCGCAGGCTGCCACCACGCATGCAACGGCAAGCGTGCGGAGAACGTGGTTCATCGCGCACCTCCATTGCCGGCATGGAGCCGTGCGGAGTCGAGCGCGCTGATGATGGCGCTTGCCTCGACGGCGATTTCGGTGGGTCCTGCCGATCCGGCGCCGGCGTAGCGCGCACGGTCGCAGCGCGAGAGCAGGTCCGACACTCGCTCGCGAAGCGCGGCATCGACTCCGGCGTTCGCGAGCACATGTGCCATGTCCCCGCGCGTGAGCGTTCCCTGTGCGCGGCCGGTCATGTCCTCGACGAAACCCGTGACTGCACCCGCCATGCCGGCGGCATCGACGGCTTCCTGCAGCCGGGCTTCCGCGTTGCGACGCGCGCGGCTGCGGCGGACCAGGCCGCCGTCACGCTGATGACGCGCACGGTGGAGCCTCCAGCCGAATGCGACGGCGGCGAAGCAGGGCGGCAGCGCCAGGCCCGCGGCGGTGAGCCCGTCGAGCCTGATACGTTCGTCATCCTGCACCATGGCCGTGGTGACGGGGCGATTGGCGACCAGCCCGCCGGCCACCTCGGTGAGCTTCGTGCCGGGCTGCGAAAGATCGGCGCCCGGCGTGCTGCCCTGCGCCGAGACGATCTTCGCCAGGTCCATCTGGTTTCCCGGTGTCACGGTGATGGGCACGGGCTGGCTGCGTGCGATGGCGTAGGACTTGCTCTTCGGGTCGAAGTAGCTGAACTCGAGCGGCGGGATCGCGGCCGTGCCCGCGCGCAGCGGCCGGACTGTCACGGTGAAGCGCTTGACGTTGCCGGTCACCGTGCCCGAGAGCGGTTCGTTCGGCACGCGGAACTCCTTGGCGAGCGCGGCGTCGTTGGCGAGGGCCGGCGGCTGCAGCGTCTCCAGGCTCGAGCCGCCCTTGAGGTCGGTGATGGTCAGGGTGAGCGTGAGCGGGTCTCCCACGGCCACCGTGGCGGGCTTCGCGGCCACCGACAGCGCGTAGTTGCCGACGGCGCCGGAGAACGACGCCGGGCGACCGGCGTCCGGCAGGGGGAGGACCGTGATTCCGCTCGGCAACGCGGTCACCGAGAGCGGCCGCGATTCGCCGATCATGAGCTGGCGCTCGTTGAAGAAGTTCTGCACCTCGCGCAGCGCAAGCGGGTAGGTCATGCGCACGCGGACGTCACCGATGTCGGGAGTGCCGGTCTTCGGTGGCCAGACGCGCCGCGTGAGTTCGTAGACGAACCAGAGCTCCTTGCCGCGCATCTCCTGTTGCGCGCGCGGCGCTGCGTTGCGCTGGCGAAGTTCCACGAGTTCCTGCTCGAAGACGCCCCATTGGCTGCCCTGCAGGTCCACCAGGTTCCACATCTGGCTCTCGTTGAGCATGCCGTGCGCCTGGTTGCGGAACGGCTTGATGGCGATGCGCAGCACCAGCTCGAGGGGCTGCCCGATGTACGCCTCGGGGGGCTGGCCGAACACCTCGGCGGACAGGAGGTCGCCGGCGTCGCTGGTGCGGACCGTCAGCTGCTGCTCGGGGCTCGAGTACTGCTTGCCATCCACCGTGACGGTGACGGGCGGGATGCGGAGGGCGCCCACGCGATCGGGCGTGATCTCCACCGCGTAGTTGACCGTGGTGGACGAGCGCATCCGCCCATTGCGGATCTCGGTCATCGACTGGCGACCGCGCTCGAGGACGCGGACGGCGGCGCCGTCGATCTCGGGCGCCTGGGGCGGGGCCACGTCGGTGGCATCCTTGATCTCGATGAGGAGCAGTACCGGTGCGCCCTCGAACGCCTCGGGGCCGGGCATGGTGAAGCGCGCATCGCCCGCCGCGGCAGGGCGGAGGAACGCGAGGAACAGGAGAATGACCGTCACGGTCGCGCGCATCGCGTTCATCACCAATCCTTGATCGGCGGTCGACCCCGCCCGGCTTCGGCCTGCGCCTTGCGTTCCTGCGCGGCGCGACGTTCGCGCTCGCGGTCCCGGACGGCCTGCAGCAGCCGATCGGCCTGTTCCTTGGTCATCTGGCCGTCCTTCGGCTGGGCGTCGGATGGCTTGGGCTGGGGCTCCTGCTTCTCCTCGTCCTGCGTGGGCTGGTCCTGGGGCTTGGGCTGCTGCTGGTCTTGCTTGTCCTTGTCGTTGTCCTTGCCCTTGCCGTCCTGCTTCTGCTCTTCCTTCTTGTCCTGCTGCTTGTCACCGTCTTCGGGCTTCTGCTCGCCCTGCTTGTCCTGGTCCTGCTTGTCTTGGTCCTGCTTCTTCTCGTCCTGCTGATCCTGCTTCTCTTGATCGTTGTCCTGTTGGTCGTCCTTCTGCTGGTCCTGCTTGTCTTGCTGGTCCTGCTTCTGGTCGTCCTGCTGTTGGTCCTGGTCCTTCTTGTCCTTGTCCTGCTGCTTCTGCTGTTGCTGTTGCTGCTTCTGCAGCTCCTGCAGCGCGCGGAGCAGGCGGCGGCTCTGTTCCGCGTTCGCTCGTGACTCCTTGTCGGTCGGGTCCGCGTAGGCGGCGTCCTTGAAACCCTTGAGGCTCTCGCCGGCATCCTTGATCGCCTGCTTGAGCGCCTCCGGGTCCACCGGTGCCCCGGGCGCGTCCGGCGCCTGCTGCGCATCGGTCGCACCGGCGGCCTTCTGCTGCTCCAGCATGCGCTGCGCCGCCTCCGCCTGTTCGCGGGTGGCACCGTAGAAGCTCGCGGCGCGGTTGTACTGGCTGGAGGCCGAAAGCGCGGCGTTGGCGCGTTCGCCGCCCGAGGCGCTGGCGCCTGCGCGGGCAAACTGGGTGGCCGCCTCCTTGAACTTGCCTCCCCGGTAGAGCGCCACGCCCAGGTTGTACGCCGCTTCCGCCGACGTGGGACGCGCGCCGAGCGCCGACTCGAAGGCCGTGGCGGCGGCATCGTTGTCGCCCGCATCCAAGGCGGCGCGGCCTGCACGGACGGCAGCATCGAAGTCCGCGGCGGGCGGCGGGGCGTCGTTGGTTGGCGCGGCGGGAGGTGCAGCCGGTGCCGACGCGGCCTGCTGCGCCTGCGCTGCCGATGCGCATGCCACGAGCAGCGCCGTCATCCATGCGTGCGTCCTGTTCATGGTGCGACCTCCGTCGGAGCCGGCGCGCGGCGTGCGGGCACCAGGCTGCTTGCCAGGAGCAGCGCGAACGCGAGCCCGGCGAACCACTGGTACCGCGGCGTGCGACGCGTCACCGTGCTGGCCTCGAATTCCTGCCGTTCGAGCGTGCCCACGGTCTGCGCGTAGGCGCGTGCCATGTCCACGCGGCCGGTGCCGGCGGGGATGAACGCGCCGCCGCCGGCGAGCGATGCCTCGCGCAGGACGCGCTCGTCCATCTTCGTCCAGATCTCCTGGCCATCGTGCACGAGCCACTGCACCGCGGCGCCGCTGCGTCCCACCGGGATACGCGCGCCTTCGGCGGTGTCACCGATGCCGATGGCGTAGACGTGCACCTGGTGGTCGGCGAGCGCCTGCTTGGCGGCCGCCACGGGATCCGAATCGGCGCCTTCGCCACCGAGGTCCTCACCGTCGGAGAGGATGACGATGGCGCGGCTGCCGGAGGAGTTCGGCGGGAAGCTTGCGGCGGCGAGTGCGATGGAGTTTGCCAGCGCGGTGCCGCCGCGGGCGCCGGAGAGCGGCTTCAGTTCGTTGAGCGAGGTACGGAACGCGCCGTAGTTCAGCGTGAGCGGCACGCGCAGCGCAGCGGTGCCGGCGAACTCGATCAGCCCCACGCGGTCGCCGCCGAGCGATTCCACCGTCTCCTCCACGAACTGCTTGGCGCGCGAGAGGCGGTCGGGCGATGCGTCCTGTGCCGTCATCGAGCGGCTCACGTCCACCACGAAGAAGACGTCGGCGCCTCGGCGCTTCACTTCCTCCACCTGCGCACCCCAGCGGGGATCCATGAGCGCGGGCACGAGCGCGGCCAGTGCGGCCACCGCGAGCGCCGCGCGCACGAAGGGGCGGATGGCGCTTGCCCGGGGAGCAATGGAACGCAGGAGCGGCGTGTCGGCAAACGCCTGCAGCGCGCGCGCGCGTCCGCGTGCCCGCACCGCCACCAGCACGGCCAGCACCACCACCGCCCAGATCCAGTTGAGCGCCGCGGGATTGGCGAACGTGAAGTCGGTGGAGTTCACGGCAGCGTCCTCCACCGCGTCTGGGAGAGGAGGAGCTCCGCGCACACCAGGAGGAACGCCACGAGCAGCAGCGCCGGCACGCGGAAGCCCGCCACGACGAAGCCCTCCACCGAGAGGTCTCCGAACTGCAGGTAGCGCCGCTGCTCGGTGGTGGTCTTCTCCAGGCGGTCGATGGTCTCGTAGATCTTCTCCAGGCTGCGCGAATCGGTGGCGCGGAAGTACTGGCCACCGGTGGCGGCGGCCATCTCCTTCAGGAGCTTCTCGTCGATCTTCACGGGTACCGGCACCAGCTGCGTCCCGCCGAAGGGCGTCTGCATGGGGTAGGGCGCCTCGCCGATGGTGCCCATGCCCACCGCGTAGAGGGTGATGCCGTAGGTCTTGCAGATCTCGGCGGCGGTCACCGGTGCAATGTCGCCGGCGTTGTTCTCGCCGTCGGTGAGGAGGATGATGGCCTTGCTCTTGGGCTTCGGCAGGTCGCCGCCGCGCTCGGTGGCATCGCGCAGGCGCTCGGCCGCAAGCGCCACCGCCTCGCCGATGGCGGTGCCATCCTCGCTGCGGTTGCCGGCGACGGTGACGTCATCGAGCACCTGGACCAGGTAATCGTGGTCGAGCGTGAGCGGGCAGACGCTGTCGGCGAACCGCGCGAAGGAGATGAGGCCCACCAGATCGCCCGGACGGCCGTTCAGGCCCTCGCCTCCGAGGACGAAGCGGCCAGCCACGTCCTTCAGTGCCGTCAGGCGGTCGGCGCGACGGCCGTCCTTCTGGAAGTCCATGGCAAGCATGGAGCTCGAGCGGTCCACCACGATCTCGACCGCGATGCCTTCGACGAAGACCTTGGTCTGCTCGTTCGCCTTGATCGGCCGGGCAATGCAGACGGCCAGGAGCGCGAGCGCCGCGGTGCGCAGCGCCAGCGGAAGCCAGCGCGTGCGGGACACCAGCGTGCTGCCGGCCGCGCGCAGCGGTGCCACCGACGGGAAGCCGATCGTCGCGCGTGCGCGCGGCCGCAGCATGGGGATCCATGCGAGCGGTACCGCAAGCAGGAGCAGCAGCCACCAGACGCTGTCCTCGTGGAAGCCGCTCATGGGCGTACCTCCTGGTTGGCGGCGTTGCCCGCGTCGACGTGCACCGGCGGCTCGGCGGCCTCGGGCTTCGGCGCGGTCCGCTCCACGAAGCCGCGCATGGCGGCAAGTGCGTTGTCGCAGGTGTCCGTGCCGGGCCGTGCGGCGGCGAACTTCACCATGTCCGCCGAGCGAAGGAACGCGCCGATGGTGCGCTCGTGCTCGCCGGCAAGGTCGGGGTGGTGCGCGGCCTCTCGCAGGAACTCCTGCGTGGTGCGGTCGGGCGCGGCGATCGCGAAGCGTCGTTCCACGTACGCGCGCACGACGTCGGAGAGCCGCACGAAGAATCCTTCCACTTCGCCGCGCTCGGGCAGGCGCTCCTGCTCAAGCCGCGCCAGTTCGAGCATCGCCCATTCGCCGGCAGGAAGCTCGGGTTCGGGGGCATCGGGCGCGCGCCGCGACATCAGCTTCCAGACGGCGACGCCGCCCACGACAACCGCTGTCGCCGCAATGGCCCACCACCACCACGGGCGTTCGCCGATGTCGACCGGCCCGCGAATGCCGGACGCCAGCTCGGTGAGCGGCATGTCGTCGCCGAGGAGCGAGGTCAGCGTGACCGATGCCGCGGGGATCCTGGCGGTGAGGGTCTTGCCGTCCGCGTCGGTGGCGGAGACCTCCATCGCCGGCACCTCCAGGCTGCCTGCATCCCACGCCACCAGGTCCGCCGCCAGCAGGGTCTCGCCGGGGGCTGCCGTGCCGCCCTTCACGGGGCGCACGTCGAAGGCGCCGGCGGTGTCGCCGAGGCTCGGCATGCGCACCGACATCCCCGCGGGCGCGGTGGCGGTAATCCGAAGCGTGATCGGCTCGCCCGGCTGCCATGCCTTGGCGTCAAGCGTCCGCGTCACGCGCAGTTCGCCGTCGGCGGCCTGCTGCTCGACGCGTGCCTGTGCGGGTGCGCGCTCGGTGGCGCGGGGCGCAATCGGTGCGGGCTTCGCGTCGGTCTGCGCTGCAGCCGTGCCGCCGAAGGCGAGCGACGCGCAGAGGAACACGGCGATGCACTTCCTCATCGCGCCCTCCTGGATTCGCGGCGGCGGAAGAACGCCGTCAGCGGCTCCACGAAATCGCCGCCGGTCTCCACGCGGATGGCTTCGGAACGCATCCGGCGCAGCGTGTCGTCAAGCAACGCATCGTCTGCGGCCGAGAGCCGCATGAAGCGCTCGCGCACGGCGCGGGAGCCGAGGTCCACGGTGATGCGCTCGCCGGTCTCCTCGTCCACGAATTCCGCGAGGCCGATCGCCGGCAGCTCGCGCTCGCGGCGGTCGCGGACCATGACCGGGATCACGTCGTGCTTCATGCGCGCGATCCGCAGCGCGTCCTCCCACGGCTCGCCGCCCTTGGCGGACGTTCCGTTGGAACGCCAGTCGCTGATGACGAAGAGCACCGAGCGGCGGCTGAGCAGGCGATTCGCCTCGGCCAGCGCCGCTCCGATGTCCGTGCCGCGGTGCGCGGGCTCGAACGCCAGCAGGTCGCGCACGATGCGCAGCACGTGGCGCGGACCCTTGCGCGGCGGCACCACGCGCTCCACGCGGTCGGTGAAGCAGACGAGGCCCACGCGGTCGTTGGAGCGGATGGCGCTGAAGGCCAAGGTGGCCGCGATCTCCGCCGCCAGCTCGCGCTTGAGCTGCGCGTGCGAGCCGAAGGAAAGCGAGCCGCTCAGGTCCACCGCCAGCATGACGGTGAGTTCGCGCTCCTCGCGGAAGAGCTTGACATGCGGGAAGCCGGTGCGCGCGCTCACGTTCCAGTCGATGGAGCGCACGTCGTCGCCGTACTGGTACGGGCGCACCTCCTCGAACTCCATGCCGCGTCCCTTGAACGCGGAACGGAATTGGCCGGCCAGCACGTCGCTCACCAGGTGAGACGTGCGGATCTCGATGCGGCGGACCTTGCGGAGGAGCTCGGACGTCTGCATGGCGCGTCAGGCCGGTTCAGGGAACGGGAACGTGCTCGAGGAGCGCGCGGACCACGTCGTCGGAGGTCTTCTCGAGCGCCTCGGCCTCGTAGCTGAGGCCCAGGCGATGACGGAGCACGGCGGGCGCGACGTCCTTCACGTCCTGCGGGACCACGAAGCCGCGGCAATCGAGGAACGCCTTGGCACGCGCTGCCTGCGCCAGGGCAAGCGTGGCGCGCGGCGATGCGCCGTACTGCACCAGGTCCTTCACCGGCACCTTGAAGGCAGCCGGGTCGCGGCTCGCCACCACGAGCGACACGATGTAGTCCTTGATGCTGTCGTCCACGAAGATCTCGTCCACGATGGCGCGCGCCGCGCGGATCTGCGCCGGCTCCATCACGGGCTTCACGCTCAGCTTGGTGGTGGTGCGCGACATGCGGTCGAGGATCTGGCGTTCCTCGGTGCGTGTGGGGTAGGTGATCACGAGCTTCAGGAGGAATCGGTCCACCTGCGCCTCGGGCAGCGGGTACGTGCCTTCCTGCTCGATGGGGTTCTGCGTGGCAAGCACCAGGAACGGGTCGTCCATGCGGAACGTCTCGCCGCCGATCGTCACCTGGCGCTCCTGCATGGCCTCGAGCAGCGCGCTCTGCACCTTGGCAGGCGCGCGGTTGATCTCGTCGGCCAGCACGATGTTGGCGAACACCGGTCCCTTCTTCACGCTGAACTCGTGCGTGGCCGGGCTGTAGACCATGGTGCCGATCAGGTCCGAGGGCAGGAGGTCGGGCGTGAACTGGATGCGGTGGAAGCTGGTGCGCAGGGCTGCCGCGAGCGTCGACACCGCGGTGGTCTTCGCCAGTCCGGGCACGCCTTCGATGAGGACGTGGCCGTTGCACAGCAGCCCGATGACCAGGCCCTCGAGCAGCTCGTGCTGCCCGACGATGACCTGCTGCAATTCCTGGCGGAGGAGCGCGAACGGCGGGTGCGCCGCCTTGACCTTCTGCTCGATGGCACCGATGTCCTGCTGGGTGATGGTTGGCATGTGCTTGGTGTCTCCGAAAGATGCGCCGCATGGCGCGGTGGCTTGACGATGAGGGGTCTCAGGATATTTCCGGGAGCCCCGGCTTTCACGCATTCACGCGGGTGGCTACCGGAAGGAGGTGCCGGTGGGATCCCGCGCGTCACCACTCGTAGGCGTGCACCACGGCCTGGGTACCGGAACGTGCGTGCCCCGCCTCCGCAAGCGCTGCATAGGTGCGCTCGGCGGCGGTGGCACAGGGGAGGTTGAGGCCCATGGAACGCGCCTCATCGAGCGCGATACGGAGGTCCTTGAGGAAGTGTTCGATGAAGAAACCGGGTGCGAAGTCATTTTTCAGGATCCGGGGTGCCAGGTTCGCCAGCGACCAGCTGGCGGCCGCCCCGCCGCCCACGGACTGGAGGACGGTTTCCGGGTCCAGCCCGGCACGCTTGGCGTAGGAGAGGGCCTCGGCCATCCCCAGCATGGTGCCGGCGATCAGGAGCTGGTTGACCATCTTGGTGTGCTGGCCGGCGCCGGCTTCGCCTTGGCGCACCACCGTCTTGCCGACGCGGGCCAGGATGGGCTGGGCCGCTGCGAAGGCCGCTTCCGAGCCGCCGCACATGATGGAGAGGGTGGCGTTGCGGGCGCCGATGTCGCCGCCGGAAACCGGGGCGTCCAGGCAGTGGATGCCGCGCTCGGCAGCCCGGGCGGCGAGCTGGCGAGCCAGGGCAGGGCCGCTGGTGGTGAAGTCGATGAGGAGCGAGGGCGTGTTCTTGGCGGCCAAGGTGCCGCTGGAGCCCAGGTGCACGGATTCCACGTCCGCGGGATAGCCAACCATCGAGCACACGATCGACGCCTGCTCCGCCGCCTCCCGGGGCGAATTGGCCCAGGTGGCGCCCTGCGCCAGCAGCGCCTCGGCGCGCTCGCGGGTGCGGCTGAAGAGAATGACGGAGTGCCCCGCCGCCAGGAGGTGTCCTGCCATGGAGCGCCCCATGACGCCCGTTCCGATCCAAGCAATGGTGGCCTGCGACATGCCGGAAGCCTAGCCGTGCGCCCGCTGAGGTGCCGATAAGCGAACGGGACGTTCCCCTTGCATGCATGGGGTTCTCCGCTACACTGCCCGACTCGGCGCAGTCAGTCTGCGCGAGGAGAACACCATGTCGAACACCGCTTCCGCCAACACCGTCCACTACACGATCACTGCCGTCCCGCCGGAGGCTCGCCGCAAGCAGACCCTCCTCCGCCTGATGCGCATGAACCCCGGTGTGCAGGGCGCGCTCAACCGCCTCAAGCGCGAGCGCCTCCGCAGCGGCAACCGTCGTTGCGCACGCGCCGGCCGCATCTGGCTGGCCCGCGAGGAGTGCACGCGCGTGGTGTTCGTCGAGAAGGGTGCCCAGTTCACGCTTCGCATGACCCCGCAGATCGCGGCGGACGTGAAGAGCGTGGAGAAGTACCTCCAGGCGAAGGCGGGCTGATCGCCCTCCGGCGACTCCCCAGCCATGACGATCTTCTTGGCCCTGTGTGCGGGACTGGGACTCTCGGCGGCCTGCGGCCTCCGGGTCTTTCTGCCCCTCTTCGTCGCTGCCGTGGCTGTCCGTGCCGGCGGCCTGGCCGTTGGTTCGCAGTTCGACTGGCTGGGT
Organism: Phycisphaerales bacterium; assembly: GCA_044233905.1. Lineage (GTDB taxonomy): Bacteria > Planctomycetota > Phycisphaerae > Phycisphaerales > SM1A02 > UBA966. The sequence goes on along the minus strand of JBIIJH010000016.1, from coordinate 14,543 downwards.
TCGAACGCCGCGATCGTGGTCTTCGGCACTGCCACGGCCGTCGAGATCGTCGGCTTCCTGATCCCGTGGGTTGACCACATCCTGGACCTGCTCGCGGCGCCGTTGGCGGCCCTTGCCGGTTCCGTGCTCATGTGCAGCCAGCTGCTCACCCTCTCCGTCACCTCCGTTGACGGCACCGCGGTGGAGCCCCTCCTTCACCCTGCGGTGGCGTGGTCGCTCGGCATCATCGTCGGCGCCGCCACGGCCTCGGGCGTGGAGGCCGCCTCGATCGCCGGCCGGCTCTCGAGTTCCGTGCTGACCATCGGCTGGCTGAACCCGATCTACGGGATGATCGAGACCGCGCTGGCGTTCATCGTGACGCTCGGCGCCATCTGGATTCCCGTTGTCGTTGGCGGCATTGTCCTGCTGATGCTCCCGGTGGTGCTCTTCGCGATCTGGCGCATCTTCGCCTGGCGCAGCAAGCAGCGCCGTGCGCGCGAGGACAAGCTGCGGCACGCGCGTGAGCGCATCGCCTATTCGATTTCCCACCACAACGAGCGCATTGCCGGCGCGCCGCATGACGGCCCCGGCCCTTCGACGCCGGCCTGACCCGCGCAGGTGCGCCCGCAGGGGTGCCCGATCGCGCCGATCGCCCGAATCCTGGTCCACCCCATGCCGGACTTCGACGCACTCTGCCGCGACTTCTGCGTCAACCAGAAGCTTGCACTGAAGATGGACCTGCCCGCCGCTCGCGAGCCGGTGCTCGACCTGTTCGGTCGGCTTCGCAAGGACATGCCGCGGCTTTCCAACCTGCAGCGCTACCCGGACGGCGAGGTGGCCCTCGAATCGCCCGAGGACGAGCGCGACTTCCTGTGGGTGGCGATGCGCCAGACCTCGCTGAAGAGCGGCTGGGTGAACCCCGGCACGCTGCAGGAGGCGTACCGCATGCACCGCACGGTGCTCGACGTGGCCCCGTACTTCCTCTCCATCAGTCCGCTCGACGTGGACCACCTGGAGCTGGTCTATGCCTTCGACTTCGACTGCTCGGGGAACCGCGACGAAGTGGTGATGGACGCGCTGCTCGGCGGCTCGCCGCTCGGCGACTTCGCCGAGAGCGCCACCGACACGGTGATCGATTCGCAGCCATTCATGGCGATTGCGCTCTCCGATTCGCCGGAGATGCACGTCTACCTGGAAGTGAAGACCCGGCTTCCGCGCGGGGAGCTCACCGCCTCGCGCGAAGGGCTCGAGCCGCTCAGCGTCATGCTTACCGTGCGGCGCACGGGGCCGGTGAAGTCGCTTGCCGACCTGCCCACGCACCTGGCAGCGCTCTCCGGCCACGGCGAACGCCTGGTGGAGCAGCGGCTGATCCCGCGCGTGCTCATGCCGCTGCGGGAACGCATCGACCGGCAGTGAGCCGCGTCGGTCAGCCGGTGCGCACGATCCAGCGCACCAACGCTTCGGTATCTGAGAGGTCTGCCACCACCAGGTCCCCGCCGGCGGCGCGGAGCTGGTCCACGGTGAAGTGGCCGGTGGCCACCGCGATCACGCGTGCGCCCGAGGCATGCGCGCAGTCGACGTCGGCCGGCGTATCGCCGATGATCACCACGTCCTGCGGAGCCACGGGCCTTCCGTGCAGCTCCTGGTAGCGGCGCATGGCCACGGGCACCAGGCTGCGGCGGTCGTGGCCGTCGTCGCCCCAGGCGTTGACGATGAAGTGCCGCGGGTCGATGCCCGCGTGGCGCACCTTGAGGTGGCCGGTGTGCTCGTAGTTGCCCGTGAGGAGGCCGATGGTCAGGCCGGGCACGGCCAGCGTGGCATCCACGAGTTCCTTGGCGCCGGGGTAGCGCTGCACGGTGTTGTTCTCCGCCAGGCGCCGGTCGAGGTGCTCGCCGTAGGTGCGGCGGAAGTTCGCGTGCGAGGCGTCGTCGGTGGGATAGCCGTGGATCCTCGAGAGGTCACGCCAGATGAGCGTGTCGAGGCGGCCGTGGATCTCGATCTGCTTGAAGTCGGGCTCGATGCCGTGCAGCTCGCGCAGCGTGCTCGTGATGGCGTGCACGCCCGCGCTCAGCGAGTGGAGCAAGGTGCCGTCGATGTCGAAGAGAACGAGCATGGAGGCGCGATCAGGAGACGGCCGCGCAGACCTTGCGGGCCGCTTCGGCGAGGTCGGTGGCAGACTGCATGGTGGGGAGCTCGGCGCGCGCGGCGTCGAGGATCAGGCGGGCCTCCGCCACGTTGGTGCCCTCGAGGCGCACCACGAGCGGGACCTTGAAGCCCACGGTCTTGGCCGCTGCCACGATGGCGCGCGCGATGCGGTCGCACTGCATGATGCCGCCGAAGATGTTGACCAGGACGCCCTTCACCTTGGCATCGGAGAGGATGATGCGGAAGGCTTCCGTCACCGCCTGCTCGCTGGCGCCGCCGCCCACGTCCAGGAAGTTGGCCGGGTCGCCGCCGTGCAGCTTGATGATGTCCATGGTGCTCATGGCGAGGCCCGCGCCGTTCACCAGGCATCCGATGTTTCCGTCGAGGGCCACGAAGTTCAGCTCGAATTCGCGCGCCTTCATCTCCGAGGCGTTCTCCTCCGAGGGGTCGAACATGGCGCGCAGGTCCGCGTGGCGGAACATGGCGTTGTCGTCGAAGTTGAACTTGGCGTCGATGGCGATGACCTGGCCATCGGGGAACGCGGCGCTTGCAGGCGTCACCACCAGCGGGTTGATCTCGGCCAGCGTGGCGTCCTTGGCCAGGTAGAGCGTGGCCAGCTTCATCATGGTGTCGGCGGCCTGTGCCACCTGCTTGCCCTTGAAGCCGAGCGCGAACGCCACCTCGCGCGCCTGGTAGGCGGCGAGGCCGGTCAGCGGGTCGAGGGCCACCTTGATGATCGCCTCGGGGCGCGTGGCGGCGATGTGCTCGATCTCCACGCCGCCCTCGGCGCTGGCGATGAGCGTGTTGGTCTTGCGGGTGCGGTCCATCACGATCGCCAGGTAGTACTCCTTGGCGATGTCGACGCCGGAGGCCACGAGGAGGCGCTTGACCTCCAGGCCCTCGGCCGGGGTCTGCGGGCTCACCATGCGGTTGGAGAGCATGAACTTGGCTGCGGTCTCCGCCTCATCGGCGGTCTTGCAGACCTTGACGAAGCCAGCCTTGCCGCGGCCGCCCGCGTGGACCTGGGCCTTCACCACCACGATGCCGGAGCCGGCGGCGAAGAGGCGCTTGGCCTCGGCGGCGGCATCGGCAACGGTCTCGACCATCTTGCCCGGGGGGACGGGGATGCCGAAGTCTGCGAGGAGCTGGCGAGCCTGGTATTCGTGGATCTTCATGGTGTTCTTCCTGCTGCCGCGTACCGCGGCCGGGGCGCAAAGTGTACGGGATCAGCGTGCGCCGGTTCGTGCTGCGGCGCGGGCCTTGACCCACTCGAGGACGATGGGCATCAGGCTCAGCAGCACGATGCCGATGACGAACTTCTCGAAGTGCCGCTGCACGAACTCCAGGCGCCCGAGCGTGTAGCCCGCGCCGAGGAGCGATCCCACCCAGAGCAGCGCGCCGGCCACGCTCCAGGCAAGGAACCGCTGGTAGGGCATCTGCCCGACGCCCGCCACGAAGGGCGCGAACGTGCGGACGATGGGGACGAAGCGCGCGATCACCACGGCGCGCCCGCCGTGACGCGCGAAGAACGCCTGCGTGCGGTCCAGGTGCTCGCGCTTGAGCCAGCGGAAGCGGCCGCTGAAGGCGATCGGGCCGATGATCCGGCCGAGGCGGTAGTTGAGGTTGTCACCGAGGAACGTGGCCCCCATGAGGACGGCACCGAGCGTCCAGACGGAGATGGCGGGTTCCTTGCCGGCATCGAGGGCCACCGACTCCACGGTGGCGCAGACGGCGCCCGCGGAGAAGAGCAGGCTGTCGCCCGGGAGGAACGGCGTCACCACGAGGCCCGTCTCGCAGAAGACGATGAGCCCCAGCATGGCGTAGGTCAGCCCGCCGCCGAGCGCCTCCACCACCTGCGCCAGATTCTCACGCAGGTGTGCCGGGTCGGTGACGAGCTGCCAGAGGCTGTCGAGGAAGGGGTGGGCTTCGGCGAGCATTGGGATCATGGCGCGGAGGCTATGGGCAAGTCCGCAAGTGCAACGACCTGGCCCGTGGGGCCAGGTCGTTGCGATCAGCGGACGGGGCGGGATTCGAACCCGCGGTACAGGGAATACCCCGTACACCGGTTTAGCAAACCGACGCCTTCAGCCACTCGGCCACCCGTCCAGGGTGCGGGAGGCGGAGTCTATCAGAGCGGGCGGGTGTATTCCACGGCCTGATTGCGTGTGGGCTGCGCTTCAGGCGGCGTCGGAAGTGCTTCAGGGCGAATCGCGGTGCTTCAGGGCGAATCGCTGTGCTTCAGGGCGAATCGTAGAGCTCGAGGATCCCGGTTGGGGGGTCGTACGAGGCGCCCGGCAGGCCGGCGAGCGCAGGCACCGAGGACGTGCAGTAGGCCATGCGGCCGAGCTCGAAGCTGGCCAGGAGCAGGGCGGGACTGCCGGCGGCGGCGCCCACGGGACGCAGGGAGACATGGGTCCAGCGTCCGCGCCGCTGGACATCGACGGTGATCGGCGCGTTGATGTCAACCGAGGTGCGGACGCCCGCGCGATCGATGGTGGCGGTGCACGTGGCGTACGGGTGCGCGGCAGCTGCAGGCCATTCGCATTCAAGGTGCAGCGCGGCGCTCGCGTAGCAGCTCTTGCCTTGCAGTACGCCGGCACTGGCGGTCCACGCGATCTCGATGCGTGCGAGTGCGGTACGCGGCGATGGCGCAATCACGGAACGTGCAGGGGGAGCGATAGTCATCGCATGGCCTCGAGTGCGGCGAACAGCTGTCCGATGCTCTGGCGCTCCGCGTGGAGGTAGTGCTCGGCGAGTGAATCGACGGTCCGCACGAACCCATCGATGTCATCCAGTTTGCGGTCAAGGTCGGCAGCGTGGCGCTCGGCGTCATGGTCCGCGCCGTTGCGTGGGATGCGCGAGACGGCGGCGCGGCAATCGGCCACCAGGGCCAGCAGCGGGTCCACCTCGCGGCGCTTGCGCACGCGGATCACGGTGGCAAAGAGCGTCAGCACGTCCTGCTCGGCCTGGTAGTAGTCACGGCGGTCCTCGCCTCGGTGCGACTTCGTGACGATGCCCCATTCCACGAGCGTCCGGACCGTCATGGAGGCGTTGCCGCGGCTGATGCCCAGGCGGGCCATCAGTTCGTCGGTGTTGAAGGGGCGTCCTTCCACGAAGAGGAGCGCATGGACTTCCGCCATGCTGCGGGGTACGCCCCAGTGCGCTGCCATCTGTGCCCAGCGCTCGATGAAGAGGCGCCGTGCTTCGGCCACCGGGTCCGCTGGGGATCCGTTCGCGAGAGCAGGGGGAGCGGGCGAGCGCGGTGGCACGGGCAAACTGTAGGCGGGGCGGCGGGTCGCCGCGGCGAGGGACTGGAAAAAGAAAGCCCCCGGCCGTGTGGCCGGGGGCTTGGGGGAACGCTGGATCCGAATGAAGCTTGGGCGTCAGTCGGCCGGGTTGAAGATGTCCACGTCCACCGCGAGTCGCAGCAGGTCATGGAGCACGCTGTAACCGGTGCTGCCAAGGCCGCAGGTGTACACGCGCGCGTACACCGTGGTGCCGCCCGAGGAATTGGCGATGGCGTAGTCCTGCGTGTTGCCCGGGACAACGTAGGCGCCCGGCGTGCCGCCCTGTCCGATCGTTGCACTGCCGGCGCCCGTCCAGCGACGCTGCTTCCAGTTGTAGAAGTAGATCACCTCGATCACCGGCAGGCTCCACGAGGACTGCGAGAACGTCGTCAACGAGATGTTGGTGATGGCCCGCGGCGGCTGCGGTGCCACCAGCTGGAGCTGGATGTCCGTGGTCTCGCCGTTCAGCGGGTAGAAGAGCTGCGTCCCGTAGCCCTGCGCTCGCGTGCCTGCGCGCCGCTTGACGGACTTGACGACCACGGCCGCACCATCGCGCTCGCGGAGCGAGAAGCTGGTGCCGGATTGCAGCGTTCCGGTGATCACGTTCAGGAACACCGGGGTGCCACCGAAGGTGTTGGACACCACGTAGGACGCGGTGTTGCGGCAGTTAGGGAAGCCGCCGATCTGTGCCTGCTCGCCGCCGGCCTCGATGTCGCCGACGCTCGGGTTGCCGTTCTCCGGATAGCCGGGGAACTGCGGGGAGCTGTAGCTGAGACCGCACTGGGGAAACACGTTGCGGAACGCCAGGTCGTAGCGGCTGAGGGACGTGCGGAGGTCATCGGCGCTGAGGGCAGTTCCCCAGTAGGCCACCGAGAAGCTCTGGACGCAGGCTGCCCAGCCGGTGATCATCGCGGACGATGCGCTGGTGCCGTTGAAGAGCGCGGTGTAGCTCCGGAGCTTGTTGGTCTGCAGTTCATCGCTGTCCGGCGCGACGTTCTTGCCGTTCCAGAGGTCTCCGTAACCCAGCGTGGTGACGCCGGTGCCCCAGCCGGAGAGGTTGACCGTGCCGGTGGTGCTGGAGAAGTTGGAGAAGTTCAGGCGGCAGTAGTTGTTGCCGGGATACGGTCCGGGGACCGTGGTGGTCTGGGAAAGCTGGCCCACCTGGTAGCCGGGCCAGCAGGCGCCGACCACGATTGCGCCGGAATCGCCCGCGCCCGCACCGCCGTCGGGATCCGCGGGAGACGTGTTCACGGGGGCTGCATCGTTGCCCGCGGAGACGATCGTGATGATGCCCACGTCGCTGCCGAGGCGAACCAGCGAGAAGACAGCCGGGCTGACCAGGATGGTGTCGCCCGAGGTCGTGCCTCCGTCGCCGCTCGAACCGCCGAGACCGACCGCCATGTTGATGAGGTCGCCCTCCTCGAGGTCGATGAGCGCGTTCGTGATGGCGTTGTTGATGCGCTGGCCTTCTTCGCGGCTGACCGTCGGGTAGAAGCGCATCGTGCATCCGTAGGCGATGCCGCGGATGCCGATCTCGCCGGTGCCGGCGGCGTTGCCGGTCTTCTTGGCGCCGATGATTCCGAGCACGGCGGTTCCGTGGTTCGGGTCAAGCGGGTCCGCGATGACCAGCAGCTGGGTCTGGCCGGACTCACCGGTCACCTGTCCGTCGAGTTCCTCGTGGCCGAGGTAGGCCGACGGCTCGATGACGGCGACCGTAATTCCCTCGCCGTGGCAGGAGTTGTCGGCGGTCCGGGGGGCCTGCAGGAGGTTGCTGGCGAGCTGCTCGAAGCCAGCCAGGTCCAGTCCGCCGCCGCGGAACGTGCTGTTCAGCATCGCGAGCGTTCCCAGGTTCGACGCGGGGTCGACGCGCCGCGGGTCCGGGATGGTGTCGGTATTGCTGGTGGGCAGCGCGACCGGGTAGGTCACGCCGGCGGGCAGGGTGTCGAAGGGGCCAAGGATGGCTTCCTTCTTGATGTACGTCTGGAAGCCGCGGAGCTTGTTGGTGTCGGCGCCGGTGACGGTCTTCTCGACGCCCGCGCTCATGTTCGGGGTGGTGCTGGTGGTGCAGTTTGGGAAGGCGCCCGTGGGATCGCCAGCCGGCGTGCATCCGCCCGGCAGGGTCTGCGGGGTGCACGGCGTGTCGTTGGGACCGCCTGGACCCTCCTGGGTGCTGAGATCCTGGGCGCGGGCCACGCAGCTGTCGTCCCATTCGACGACGCAGCAGTACGGGTCGTTGCGGCAGACGTAGACGCAGCAGGTGACCTGGCTGCAGCCGCCGTAGGTGTGGTTGGTGAAGCAGCCGGCGCTGATGGAGAGGTATGCGCCTTCGAGGCTCGGATCACCTTGTGCCGACTGCGGCACACCCGTCGTTGCATCACCCTCGTCGCTGGTCTGGCCGTTCGGGTACGGAACCGCGACGACGGTGTTGGTGGGGTCCTGGCCGCCGTTCGCATTGTCGAAGACGACGTTGCCGCCGTCATCAAGCTGGTACGACAGGAGCTGGCTCGGCACCTGCAGCTCGCCGGCCGGGGTGGTGGTCACGTTCGGAACAACGAGCTGTCCCTGGATGCGGAGCCCGGGGACGGCGCCGGTCGCCGGGTTGTTCTGGTACTGCACCGGGCCGCGCATCGCGAAGCACGGGTCGAACTTGTAGCTGCCCGGGGTCGACGGACCCGTGGGGCCGCCGCCGCCGGCAGTGGCGGGCACGCTGTCATAGACATTGCCCGTGCAGACGATGTTCGCGTAGGTGGCGCACAGTGCGTCCCAGCCCTGGCCGCTCTCGATGTCGTTGCAGCCGGGGAGGAACGCGCCGACCGCTTCGCAGCAGGCGGTGTTGTTGCAACCGTAGCGGCAGTTCGGCGTGGAGCCGTCGGGATTCGCGCAGCCGGTGGGATTGTTGCAGCCGTTGCCGCCGCCCAGCGAGGAGCAGCGCGAATTGGGCGAGGTGGTGTAGCAGTTGGTGATGCCCGTGCCGTCGCCGGGGCCGTTGGCGCCGCAGCCGTCCTGCTGCGCCTGGTTGGTACCGCCGCCGTGGAGCACCGGATTGCGCTCGATCTCGATCCACTCGACGATGTCGAGGTCGTTGAACGCGCGCGCGGTCTCCACCAGGTGGTCCGGGGAGACATCGACGTAGGTCATGCCCGCGAGGTCGGGCTGGGCGCGGCCGGACTTGCGCTCGGCGCGGAGTTCGAGTTGACGGAGCTCCTCGGGGGAGCGGCGCAGCATCTGGTGAATGGAGCCGCCGACCTTGCGCAGGATCTCGGTGACCGCCGGGACCGGCATTCCGTTCGCGTCGCGCACGGAGTCGGTGGGGATCATGTCGGCGCGGACCTTGAGGTCATCGCGGAACTTGACGCCGAGCTTGCCGTTCCACTGCGGACGGCGGGTGACCGGGTCGACGGGCAGCTGGATGCTGGCGGTGGCGCGCTTCGCCCAGAGCTGGCGGGGGGCGAGGTCGCCGCCGCGCGGTGCGGTTGAAGCCGTGCCGAGGGTTGTGTCGACAACCGGCGTGGTGTTGACGCCGAGGCCTGAATCGGTCGCCTTGCCGGCGCGCTCAGGCGCGATCGGGGCAGCAGCGAGGAGGAGGGCGACGAGGCCGGTGGCACAGACCGCCGAGGCAAGACGGGTCAGCATGGATCAAGTCTCCGCCCGGCGATCCTTCGCGCGGGCTTTATCTGAAAATCATTGTTCGAGCCGACGGAGGCACCTCCTTTGGCTCGACGAACAGTCCGTACGCAAGTTACACGCCCCCTGATGCAGGGGCAAGGCAACGGAACCTGCATTTACGTGCTTCCGGGGCTGGGCGGCCGGTCGCGTCAGCCGCGAGCGGCCGCGGCGCCGCCCTGCTGGCTGGTGGCGCCGCCCTGCTGGCGAGTGGCGCCGAGCACCCGGTGCCCGATATCCCGGCGGAAGAACGCGCCGGGAAACCGGATTCGGGCTGCCGCGGCATTGGCCAGCGCCTGCGCACGACCCAGGTCGGCCGCGAGCGCGGTCACCCCGAGCACCCGGCCGCCCGTCGTCACCAGCGCTCCGGAGGAATCGCGGGAGGTGCCGGCGTGGAAAATCACCACTTCCTCGCCGGGGCCGGCCACCGAGTCGGCGGTTTCCACGCCTTCGATGACCTGGCCGACGCGAACCTTCCCGGGATAGCCCTCGCTGCAGACCACCACGCAGCACGCCGCGCGGGGATCGAACGCGAGTTGTGCGCCGTCGAGCTCGCCACCGGCCGTCTTCCAGAGGATGTCCACCAGGTCGCCCTGGAGGCGCGCCATGAGCGGCTGCGTCTCGGGATCGCCGAAGCGGGTGTTGAATTCGAGGACCTTGGGTCCACCCGGCGTGAGCATCATGCCGGCGTAGAGCACGCCGCGGAACTCGATGCCATCGCGGCGCAGTGCGTCCACCGTGGGGACCAGCACTTCGCGGCTGATCTCTTCCATGAGTGCGTCGGTGGCAAGCGGGGTGGGGCAGTAGGAGCCCATGCCGCCGGTGTTCGGGCCGACGTCGCCTTCGCCGACCTGCTTGTGGTCCTGGCAGGGGTCGAGCACGGTGATGGTGCGGCCGTCGACGAGCGCCAGGACGCTCATCTCCTGGCCGCTGAGGCGCTCTTCCACCACCACGGATGCGCCGGCGTCGCCGAACTCGCGCGATCGCATGATGCGGTCGAGCGCGGCGCACGCCTCTTCCTTGTCGGAGCAGACCACCACGCCCTTGCCGGCGCAGAGGCCGGTGGCCTTGATCACGAGCGGCACATCGCGCGCTTCCACGTAGGCGCGGGCCTGCTCGTGGTTGGAGAAGCTGCGTCCGTCGGCCGTGGGGACGCTTGCCTGCTTCATCACTCCCTTGGCGAAGGATTTGTCGAACTCGAGCCGTGCACCATCGCGCGTTGGGCCGAAGACGCGGCAGCGCGTGCCCGCGAGGTCATCGACGATTCCCTCGGAGAGCGGGCCCTCGGGCCCGACGATCACCAGGTCGATCTCGTTCTTCTCGATCCAGCTCTTCAGGAAGAAGCGCTCGCGCACCGTGAGCGGTGCATCGCAGGGGCGTCCGAGGGCAAGCAGCCCGGCATTTGCGTCGGGCTGCACCCAGAGCGTCCCGAGTCGCGGCGATTGGCGCAGCTTCCACGCGATGGCGTGCTCGCGCCCGCCGGTGCCGAGGAGGAGGACGTTGCAGGGCGAAGGGGCGTCGTTCATGGCGGCTGCTGCGTGGCGGAGGGCTGCGGGGGAGGGAAGCGGTCGAGTCTAGCCGAGTTTCTGCTACCCTCCGACCCCCGTCCCGGTGCGGTTGCCCGGGATCGGATCGTCGACCATTCGGAGACCTGCCCGCATGCGCCCCGCACGCGTCCTCGCCCTTGCCGTCCTTGCCGCCGCCTTCCTGGCCTGCCCGAGCGTCCGTGCCGACGACCAGAAGGCCGTCGATGCCCTCAACGCGCCTGCCAAGGTGATCCAGGAGAAGAGCAAGAGCTGGAAGACGCTCTTCGACGCCTACGTGGCCATGACCGCCCCGCCGGCGAAGGTGGGCAAGGACTTCAACGCACTGACCATCTGGCCGGGGATGACCGACTGGTCCAAGGTGAAGGAATGGGCCGCGGCCAATGGCGCCATGGCGAAGGCCATCATGGACTCGCAGCAGGCCGTGGCGTTCGCGATGCCGTACGGCCGCGCGAGCGTGCCGCCGGTGTATGTGGAGAAGGGCGCCTTCGTCGGGATCGGCGATGGACTCGATGTGTACGTGGCCGACGTCTCCTACCTGAATTCCCTTGCCGTCATCGAGGCGTTCGTCGCGGCCGAGATGTACCGCCTCGGTGGCGAGAAGAAGTTCCAGGAGGCCTTCGACCTGGGCCTGGCAACCCTGCGCGTCCTGCGCCAGGTGGCAGACCAGCACCTCCTCGAGGAGAAGCTCTTCGCCATGGAGGCGATGTGCGACATGGCGTCGGTGCAGCGCGACGTGCTGCAGACGTTCCTGGCCGACGTTCCGGCGCCGGTGGCCAAGAAGTTTGCGCTGGCTGGATTTGCGTTCATCCGTCCCACCGACGGCGAGCGCCTGCGCCGCCTCGAGATGCCCGAGGGCGACCGCGTGCTCGCGGAAGCGCTGATCATGCAGCTGTTCGATGCGCAGGGCCAGCCGGACACGGCCAAGTTCGCGGCCACCATGGGCGCGCTGCAGGCTCGCAAGGAACCACTCTCCGCATTCGGCGCCGCGCGCCGCTGGACGGAGATCGCCGACGTGCACGGCTCGCTCGATGCGACCCGTGCGCGCCTCACCAGCATCTACGACGACTGGTGGCGCCGTTGGCGCGTGCGGTACTACGACACCCTGCTCGACAACCCCACGGTCATCAGCCGCACCAACAAGATGCGCTACGCGATGGTGCTGGCGATGGTCAACGACATCGACCGGGTCTTCGCGCTTCGCCAGCGGCTCAACGCCGAGCTCAACGGCACCGTGCTGGCCTTCGGCCTGGTGGCGGCGTACCGCGACTCGGGCAGCTGGCCCGCGGGCCTGGACCGCACGTACACGCAGTACACCATCAAGCGCTTCGACAAGGATCCGTGGGACCCCACCGACGGTCGCTGGCAGTACGAGAACGCATCGTCGCCGCGCGCCATCGAGACGGATTTCGGCCGTCTGCAGGTCTCGGGCGGCATTCTTTACGCGCGCGGTGTCGACAAGGAAGACGGCGGCGCCAAGAAGGCGACCAACGACGGCCTTGCCGGTGACTTCGTCGCATGGCCCGCGCTGCGCGCGCTGAGCCGTGCATCCGGCGGCAAGTGACGCCACAACCCCCCACGCTGACAGGAAACGCATGTCACATTCGACCGCAGAGAGAGTGGTGATCATCGGCAGCGGCCCCGCCGGCTGGACGGCGGCGATCTACGCCGCGCGAGCCAACCTGAACCCCGTGGTGTACGTGGGCGTCCCGTCCACGAACCCTGCGCCGGTGCTTCCGGGTGGCCAGCTGATGCTCACCACCGAGGTGGAGAACTACCCCGGCTTCCCGCACGGCGTGACCGGTCCCGAGATGATGGCCAAGTTCCGCGAGCAGGCCGAGCGATTCGGCACGCGCGTGATGGATGCCAACATCGACCGGTGCGAATTCGGCTCGCGGCCCTTCGCGCTCACCGATTCCGACGGCAAGGTGATCCATGCGGAGAGCGTGATCATCTCGACCGGCGCCACAGCCAACTGGCTGGGGCACCCCAACGAGCTGCGCCTGGCGATGAACGGCGGCGGCGTCAGCGCCTGCGCCGTGTGCGACGGCGCGCTGCCGGCCTACCGCAACCAGCCGCTCGCGGTGGTGGGCGGCGGCGACACCGCGATGGAGGAGGCGAGCTACCTCACCAAGTTCGCCAGCAAGGTCTACGTGATCCATCGCCGCGACACGCTGCGCGCGAGCAAGAGCATGCAGGACCGCGTCCTCGGCAGCCCCAAGGTGGAGATGGTGTGGAACAGCGCGGTGGAGGACATCGTCGGCCAGGATCGCCTCGAGGCGGTCGTGGTGAAGGACGTGAACACCGGCGCCACGCGGCGGCTGGACGTGAAGGGCCTCTTCATCGCCATCGGGCATTCGCCGGCCACCAAGTTCCTGCAGGGCGCGGGCATCGAGTTCGACGAGAAGGGCTACGTGGCGCTGAAGACGCGCAGCTCGTTCACGAACATCCCCGGCGTCTTTGCCGCAGGCGACGTGGCTGACCAGGTCTACCGTCAGGCGATCTCGGCAGCCGGCATGGGCTGCCAGGCCGCCATCGACTGCGAGCGCTGGCTGGCGGAGCAGGGCATCCACTGATGCCCGGCACGCTCGGCGCAAAGGAACGCTGGGTGGCCACCGGCTCGATCGGGGCGCTGATCCTGGGCATGCTCGTGGGCGAGGTGCTGCACCGGCAGGGCGCCATGGGCGTGGTGTCCGGGTTCTCCGTGGCGGGCGACCTGATGCTGGTCCGGCCGCTCATGATGCTGGTGCTGCCCATGATCTTCACGAGCGTGGTGGCGGGCATCACGTCGCTTGGCGATCCTTCGCGGCTTGGGCGGCTGGGCGTTGCCACCAGCTCGTACTTCCTGGCGACCATGCTGGTGGCGGCCGCGCTGGGCGCGGCGCTCGTCACGCTGGTGGGTCCGGGGCTCGGGCTCTCGCCGGACGACGTGAGCGCGCTCAAGTCCTCGGGCATCGAGCGCTTCGAGGCCGCGCCGAAGTTGGCGCAGGCCGCAAGCGAGGGCGGGCAGGGGCTGACGTACGCGTGGCTCCAGATCGCTCGGCAGCTGCTTCCTTCAAACCCCTTTGCGGCGATGGCCGAGGGCCAGCCGCTCGGGATGATCATGTTCGCGATCGTGCTGGGCGTGGCGCTTGCGCTGTCCGGTGAGGTGGGCGATCCGGCGGTGCGCGTCCTCAACGGCATCAACGAGGCGCTCCTGCGCGCGGTGGGCTGGGTGCTCTGGATCATCCCGGTGGGCGCGTTCCTCCTTGTCAGTGCGAGCGTCGGCAAGGTGGGGCTGGTGGAGCTGCTGGGGCCGCTCGGGCTGTACATGTCCGTGGTGATCGGCGGGCTGGTGATCCACATGTTCATCGTGCTGCCTGTGTTCCAGGCGGTGCTCGGCGGCGGCAACCCGTATCGATTCATGTGGAACATGCGCGAGGCGCTGGCGACGGCGTTCGCCACGGCGAGTTCGAGCGCGACGCTCCCGGTCACCATCCGCGTCTGCGAGACCGAGGGCGGCTGCTCGCAGCGCGCCACGCGATTCTGCGCGCCGCTGGGGGCCACGCTCAACATGGACGGCACCGCGCTCTACGAGGCGGTGGCCGTGGTGTTCCTGTTCCAGCTCTACGGCGTGCAGCTGAGCTTCGGCGAGCTGGCCGTGGTGGTCGCCACCGCGACGCTCGCCGCCGTGGGCGCGGCCGGCATCCCGAGCGCGGGCCTGGTGACGATGGTCATCGTGATCACCGCGGTGAACGCGTCGCTCGGCAGCGAGAAGCTGCCGGTGGGCGCAATGGGCATCGTGATCGGCGTGGACCGCCTGCTCGACATGTGCCGCACGACGGTGAACGTCTGGGGCGACATGGGCGCAGCGCGGGTGATGACGCGGATCGCGCCGGACTGAGAATTGGTGCCGTATGCATCTGGCACCTATTTCCTCAGAAAT
>JBIIJH010000236.1:0-2552 GCA_044233905.1 Phycisphaerales bacterium | reverse complement strand
GAAGGCTCGACATCCGTCCTAGGCTACGAGCGCGCGCACCCCCGCGCGAGGCGTACCCTTGCACCGCCCACCGTTCCCGCACTCCCTGCATGGACATCGAACTCCCGGCATCTCCCCTCTTCACCCGGCTCTTCGCCGAAAGCCCGTGGACGCTCGCGTTCCCGCTGCTCGTGGTGGCCGCAGTGCTCGCGTGGTGGGGCGCGCGCAACGACCGCGTGAAGCCCATCCTCTGGGCGGTCGGCCTGCTCCTGGCGGCCGCCGGCACCCTGGCACTCGCCGCCATGCGCACCTCGCCCGGCGAACACGCCGCCGAGACCGTGCGCGCGCTCGTTGCCGCCGCGGAGGCCGGCGACATGGACGCGCTCCGCGCCTGCTTCGCGCCGGATGCATCGATGCACTACGGCAGCCCCGAGAGCCCGGGCGACGACCTGCACCGACTGATGGCTGCCGCCGAAGGACTGCGCGGCCGCAACCGCATCGAATCGAACACCATCACCGAGCTCGGCATCGCCACCACGGAGGAAGGCCAGGGACTCGTCCTCCTCGGCTGCCGCACCGCCACGGTCTCGAGCTACGGTGCCGTGCCGACGCGCTGGTGGATCGCGGTGAAGGAGCAGGCCGACGGCCGGTGGCTCATTGAACGCCTGGCCTGGATCCGCCTGCTGAACCAGGTGCCCGCGCGCGGCACGCTCTGAGGCGCGAACGCCGTCAGCCCGCGCGCACCACGTCGGCCAGCGCACGCAGCGCATGGTCGATGCCCGCCGCATCTACGTCGAGGTGCGTCACCGCGCGCACGCGCTGCGGATCGAGCGCGATCATGCGCACGCCCTTCGCTTCCAGTCGCTTGCAGAGGTCGGGCCCGGTGCCGAGCGACGGCGCCACGTTGAAGAACACCATGTTCGTGGGCGTCTCCTCCGCCGGCACCATGGTCGAGAGTCCGGGGATCTTCGCCACACCGCGGGCAAACGTCTTCGCATTGGCGTGGTCGTCTGCCAGGCGCGTCACGTGGTGATCAAGCGCATGGAGCGCAGCCGCCGCCAGCAGGCCGCTCTGCCGCATGCCGCCGCCGAACATCTTGCGGAAGCGCCGCGCGCGCTCGATGAACGCCGCCGGCCCGCAAAGCGCGCTTCCCACCGGGCATCCGAGGCCCTTCGAGAAGCACACGCTCAGCGTGTCCGCATGCCGCGCGAAGGCGTCCGGCGCGTAGCCACCGGCAACGCACGCATTGAAGAGTCGCGCGCCGTCCACGTGCACGTGCAGGCCGTGCTTGCGCGCCTCGCCGCTGACGCGTTCCCAGCGATCCATCCGCCACACCGTGCCGCCGCCACGGTTCTGCGTGTTCTCCGCCACCAGCATCTTGCTGATGGGGTGGTGCACGTTCGGCGTGCGCACCGCGCCCGCCACGTCCGCTGCGTCGAAGAGCCCGCCATCGCCCCGCACCGTGCGCACCATGGCGCCCGAGAGCGCCGCCGGCGCGCCGGTCTCGTAGTGGATGATGTGGCTTTCCTCGTGCGCAATGATCTCGTCGCCCGGGCCGCACGCCACGCGGATCGCCAGCTGGTTGGCCATGGTGCCGCTCGGCACGTAGACCGCAGCCTCCTTGCCCGTGCGCTTGGCGATCGCCTGCTCGAGCTTCGCCACCGTCGGCTCGTCGCCCAGCACGTCGTCGCCCAGCGGCGCGGAACGCATGGCGTCCCACATGGCGGCCGTCGGCCGGGTCACGGTGTCGGAGCGCAGGTCGACGATCGCAGCGTGCGTGGTCATGAAATGTCCGTGTTGTTGTCAGTGAGTGCAGTGCCGCGCCCGGCGTCCGCCGCGGCGCGTGCGCCCGATCACCCGTTCAGCGCCTGCAGGTCCGCCGGCACGAACTTGCCGTCCTTGCGGACGAGCTCGCCGTCGAACTCCACCGTGCCGCCGCCGTACTCCGGGCGCTGGATGCACACCAGGTCCCAGTGGATCTCGCTGCGGTTGCCGTTCTCGGTCTCCTCGTAGCAGCGGCCCGGCGTGAAGTGGAAGCTGCCGGCGATCTTCTCGTCGAACAGGATGTCCTTCATCGGGTGCAGGATCAGCGGGTTGAAGCCGAGCGCGAACTCGCCGATGTGGCGCGCACCGTCGTCGGTGTCGAAGATCGCCTCGAGCTCCTTCTGGTTCTGGTCCGCCCAGCACTTCACGATGCGGCCCTTGGAGAACTCGAGCCCGATGTTCGTGAAGCTGATGCCGTTGAAGAGCGTGGGCGTGTTGTATTGCAGGATGCCTTCCACGCTGTCGCGCACCGGCGCGGTGAAGCACTCGCCGTCCGGGATGTTCCGCTCGCCGCAGCACGGCACCACGCCGATCCCCTTGATCGAGAAGTGCAGGTCGGTCTTGCCGGGGCCCTTGATGTGCACCTTGTCGCATGCCTCCATGCGCTTCTTCAGCGGCTGCACGTCGCGGTCCATCTTCGCGTAGTCCACCAGGCAGACATCGAAGTAGAACCGCTCGAAGTCCTCCGTCGACATCTGCGCAAGCTGCGCCATCGAGGGCGAGGGCCAGCGCAGCACCACCCACTTGGT
>JBIIJH010000015.1:0-26677 GCA_044233905.1 Phycisphaerales bacterium | reverse complement strand
GCCGCCGCACCGGGCGCCACCTCCAAGCGACCCGCATGAAGGCCGCCACCACGCAACCCCCCATCACGCTGAAGCTCCCGCGCAAGGGACCGAAGCAGATCGAACGCGCCCGCGCGCTGCTCGCCGCGCTCGACCGTACGTACCCGCACGCGAAGTGCCGCCTGGACTGGACCGCGCCGCACGAACTGCTGGTGGCCACCATCCTGAGCGCACAGGCCACCGACGAGAGCGTGAATGCCGCCACGCCGGCGCTCTTTCGCGAATTCCCCCGCCCCGCCGACTACGCCGCCGCCACGCCGGACCGGATTGCGCCGTTCATCCGCACCATCGGCCTGTGGCGCAACAAGGCGCGCGCGGTACATGAATCGATGCAGGCGCTCGTGGCCCATCACGGCGGCGAGGTGCCACGCGACGTGGACTCATTGCTCGCGCTGCGGGGCGTGGCACGCAAGACCGCCAACGTGGTGCTCGGCAACTGCTTCGGGATCCAGGCGGGCGTGGTCGTGGACACGCACGTCGGCCGGCTCGCGCAACGGCTCGGGCTGAGCGCGCATGCCGACCCCGGCAAGGTGGAACGTGACCTCATGGCACTCTTCCCGCGCGAGCGCTGGTGCGACCTGAGCCACCTCCTGATCTTCCACGGACGCGCGGCATGTCGTGCGCGCGGGAACACCTGCGCGATGGATCCGATCTGCGTGGAGTTCTGCTCCGAGGCGCGGGCGAAGCCGGCGAAGTGACGAGCGATCGACGCGGACATGCTGGCCCCGTCGCCTTGCGGGGCGGGCGGTGTGGCCTTTACGACGTTCCATTCACGCCCGCGTACTGGCCCCATCGCCTTGCGGGGCGGGCGGCATGGCGCCGCCACTGCCCCTCCGGCGAGGGGGCCAGGCACCCGTTGCGCCAGTGGCGTCGGTTCGGCAATGGCCTCACCGCCGCGTTTGAGTTCCATGTTGCGCGTGCACTCATCGTGGCTGTCACGTGTGCGAGCACCCGCAGCGAGCACGGGACCCCTGGCCCGAGGCGTCGACAAGCGCGAAGTCCGGCAGCTTGAGCACCGAATACTCCCGGGTGCCACCCGGACGAGCGGTTGTCGTCGAGGCCGAGAGGAGCCGGGTGGAGCGAGGCCGTCCGCGGGACAGGGGTCCCGCGCGCAGCGGAGGGTGCGGCCGAACTTCGCACTGCCCCGCGCACAGCGAAGGGTGCGGTCGAACCTCAAGCGCCCCGCGTCACTTCACCGTTCCGCGCCCCTTGAACGTGGGCGCATCGCCGACGGCCTCGGGCTTGGCCAGGATGAAACCGCCGTGCAGCGAGACCATCGCCGCACCGCCCCCGATCCGCTCCGGATACATGAAGAGCACCGGCCCCTCGAAACGCCATTCGCGCAATGCGACGATGCGCGCCGACATCACGGGCTGCACCGAATCACTGACTGGCTTGGCGGACGCCCCCGGCTTCGCGGCTGCCACGGTGGCTCCGGCAAGGTCGGTGGTGGAGATGACGCGCGGCTCAGGATCGGTCGATGCCGCGGGATCCACCGCATCCGGATCCGGGTCGACCTTGCCGTCGCCATCCTGGTCCTCCGACGTCGGCTTGACGAACTCCACGCGACGAAGGATGTCCACGCCGCGGTCGTGCCCGATCCAGAGGTCGCCGTCGATCGCCTCGATGACGTGGATGCGCGGCGCCCCGAGCGGTTGATAGCGCTCCTGCATCCCATCGTGCGACAGTTCCACGGCCACGCCCACTGCCACGCCGTCCGCGCCCTTCTCCTGCACCAGGCGCGCCGTTCCCCAGGCAAGCGTGCGGTCGGTGCCCACCATCGTGGTGAGGTCCGTGGTCTTCTCGGTGAGTTGCGGCGTCGCGCCGATGCGCCAGAGCCAGAAGCCCTCGCGACCACCGGCCAGGATGCGGCGGCTGTCGGTCATGGCCACTTCCAGCAGGCCGGGCTGGCGCTCGACGTTGTAGAAGGTGTCGGGCGCGCGGCGGTCCTCCGCCTTGTGGCGGTACATGGAACGTCCGAACGTGCCGGCCACCGCGTAGTGGTTGGGCTTGATGAGGGCGATGTCACGACCGCCCTTGAGCGCGATCTCCTCCGGCTCCACCAACTTGCTGCCATCGATGCGCCAGGCGAAGAGCGTCTTGTCGGTGACGGCGAAGAGACGATCTCCGCAGACGCGGATGCGACGCACGCGCGCGGGGATGGCGGACTGGTCAAGCTCCGTGAACGCCGGAGACATGATTCCCACCGATGCGCCGTTCTGCCCCTGCAGCAGGAATGCGTACCCGTCCGGCGGACCGAGGCCCGCCGGGAGCGGCACCAATGCCGTGGCGGCACCGAGGTACCGGCCGTCGTCGACTGCCAGGATCTTCCGGCC
Organism: Phycisphaerales bacterium; assembly: GCA_044233905.1. Lineage (GTDB taxonomy): Bacteria > Planctomycetota > Phycisphaerae > Phycisphaerales > SM1A02 > UBA966. The sequence continues at coordinate 24,302 of JBIIJH010000015.1, read as the reverse complement.
GACGCATGCCACCGGGCCGATCTTCGAGCCGACCACGTGGGTGGCGGTCATGTCCTTGAGGTACCGCTGGCGGTCGCGCACCCGCACCGCCCCGCCCTTGCCGGTGACGTAGACCTCACCACCCACCTGCGACACGAAGAGCGGCTCGATGCCGAGCTTCGCGGCGGGAACGGTGTCCGTCACGCGCGGGGCGGAGTTGTCGCCGATGTCGAACTTGACAAGCGCGGTGTTCGCCGAGACGGCCCATGCGGTGTCGCCCTCCGCGATGATGTCCACGAGCGAACCGCCCTCGCCGAACTTCACGCCCTCGGCGCGACCGAGCTCGCGACCGTTCGTGGTGTCGATGACCAGCAGCTCGTTGCCGAACGTCTGGAGCCAGCGGACGTTGTCCACAACGGTGGCGTGATGCGTGCCGCCCGCATGCTGCTTGATGCGAAGTTCCTTCTCGCGCCGGTCGGTGCGGTCTTCCCGGATGTACTGCGGCGTGCATGCGGCAAGCCACGGGAGGACGAGCGCCACGAAGGCGACCGGCAGGAAGATGCGTGCAAATGGCGCGGGGGCGAAGCGCATGGCGTGAAGCGTATCCGGCCGGGAATCTGATAGGGTTCCCCGCATGTCCACCGTGCCCGGACCATCCCCTGCCGGCGACCGCCTGGCGCAGCTGATGAAGCTCCACGCCGCCGAGCCGAACGACCCCTTCTGCCTCTACGGCATCGCGCAGGAACACGCGCGCGCCGGCCGCCACGAGGAGGCGCTCGGCTGGTACGACCGCACCATCGCAGCCGACGCGGCGTATTGCTACGCGTACTTCCACAAGGCCCGCTCGCTCGAGGACCTCGACCGCACGGACGACGCCTGCAGCGTGCTGCGTGCGGGCATCACCGCGGCGCAGCAGGCCAACGACGGCCACGCGCTCTCGGAAATGCGCGGCTACCTCGACCAACTGAGCTGAGGAACGATCCATGGCAAAGGCCAACAAGAAGACTGTCACCGGGAAGAAGGCTCGCATCGACTCGATCGCACCGCGCGCGGTGGACCCGAACCAGGTGGAGGTGCGCGTGGGCGGCCGCACCGTCGCCACCCTCCTGCGCCACCGCGCGGACGAGCTTGGCCTGGCCGAGGGTGCCGCGTGGACGCCGGCGCTTGCGGCCCGCGTCGATGCCGCGGCCGCAGAGGCGCTGGCCCGCGAGGCAGCGCTCGCATTCCTTGCCAAGCGCGCGTGGAGCGCGGCGGGCCTGCAGGCACGCCTCGTGAAGGGTGGCCACGCGGCGCGCGCCGCGGCCAACGCCGTGAAGGAGCTCGTCGCCGACGGCTGGCTCAACGACCGCGCGTTCGCCGAGGGCCGAGTCGAGCAGCTGCGAACCCGCGGCGCCATGGCCGCCGATGCGCTCGAAGCGCTGCTGGAGGCCGACGGAGTGGGCGAACGCGACGCGCGCGAGGCCGCCAAGGCCGGGGCCGGAACGGCGGCCGAACTCCGCAAGGAGGCCAAGGCCGCCCGCAAGGCCGGGGAGTCCGCCAACCGCGTCGCAGGACGCATGGGTCGACGTGGCTTCGACCCGGATACGATCCGCGACGCGCTCGAGCACGCGGGCTACCGCCTCGACGACTGAACCATGCGTATCGACCGTGTTGCCATCCTCGCCACCGCCCTGCTCGCCGCGGGCTGCCAGAACCCGAGCGCGACGCTCGTGCACGCCGGAACCGATCCCATTCCGGACATCGCCGGCCATGGCGACGCCGCACTGCCGCGCGACGGCGGACCGGTGACGCTCGACGGCACGCCCGTGGCCGCCGGTGCCCAACCCGCCCCGAGCACCACCACGCTCGACCGCTCTTCATGGGGCTCCGTCACCGTGAACCAGCCGCGCGGCCAGGTGGAAGTGCAGCCCACGTACTACTTGCTCTTCGAGGGCTTCTCGAAGGATCCGCGCGCCACCGGCCAGTACCCCACCACCGCCACCGCGCTGAAGGATCACGGCGAGAGCAACACCGCCCTGGCCGACGGAGGCGCCGCACCCGTGATCGGCATCTACTGGCTCGCCACCGCGCCCGGCCGGATCCTCTTCCTGCCGCCGTGGACCGTGCGCCACCAGCCTGAGGGCGACTCCATCGAGTGGCTGCCCGCGGCGCAGGTGCGCGGGACCGCCGCCCCGGCCACGCGTGCCGCCCCGGCCACGCCTGCCGCCCCGGCCACCACCACGAAGGAATAACCGTGCAGTCCGTCGACGAACGCGGCCTCCCTCCCGGCTACCCCTTCAATCCCGACTGGGAGACGACGCCGCGCGAGTACGTCCGCCGCCGCGATGCGGGCGAGCAGATCGTCCTCCTCGACTGCCGCACCGTGCCCGAGCGCGACCTGGCGAGCATCGCCGGCGCGATCCACGTGCCGATGCACGAACTCGGCGCACGCATCGAGGAACTCCGCGCCCACGAGTCGACGCCGGTGGTCGTCTTCTGCCACCACGGTGCGCGCAGCCTGCAGGTGACCGCAGCGCTGCGGCAAGCGGGATTCGACGATGTCCGCAGCATGGCCGGCGGCATCCACCTCTGGTCGCTCGACATCGATCCGACCGTTGCGGTCTACTGAACCCGTGCTTCGGCTTCGACTCATCACCGGACCGGTCCTGATCCTGGCGCTCTTGGCGCTGCTCTGGGGCGACGGCCGGATGTCCGCATCGCTGCAGGACAACGACCTGGTCCGCACCGCCATGGGCACCGCCGACGGCGTGCTGCTCGCGGCGCTGGCGGTGCTGGTACTGGCCCCGCTCCTGGCGCGCGAACTGGCCGCCATGCTCCGCTCGGCGGGGATCGCGGCGCCGACGGGGTTCACGGTGCTCGCCGCCGTGGCCGGCGTGGTGGCGGTCCGCGCGGCGCCGGCGTTCGCGTTGCCTTCGCACGCCGCCGGGGCAATGGCGGGCGCGCTCTGGGCGGTGCTCTCGCTGGCGCTCATCGTGCATAGCCGCGGTGCACGCATCGATGGCGTGGTGGCGGCCACCGGCGGCACGCTCCTGGCGTTCACCTACATCGGCGCGATGCTCGGCACGTGGCTCTTGGTCCGCACCGAGGTGGGACCGTGGGTGCTTGCCGGCGCGATCCTCACCGTGAAGGCAAGCGACATCGGCGCGTATGCCGTGGGCATGTCGATCGGTCGGCACAAGATGATCCCCTGGCTCAGCCCGGCGAAGAGCTGGGAAGGGCTCGTGGGCGGCATCGCGTTCGCCGCCATCGTCGGTGGGCTGCTTGCCTGGTGGAGCGATGCCCTGCCGGATGCACGCGACCATGTGGCGCCGCTCCTCGGCGCGGCCACCGGCGCCGTGCTCGGCGTGGTGGGTACCTTCGGCGACCTTGCCGAAAGCCTGGTGAAGCGCAGCGCGGGCGTCAAGGATTCCGGCCGGATACTTCCGGGGATGGGCGGGATCTTCGATGTCCTCGACAGCCCGCTCCTTGCGGCGCCCGTCGTGCTCCTGGCGCTCCATTTGCGCTGATTGCGCCGATTCGCGCGGAATGCATCGAAATGCGCGCCGGAACGGGTACGCTTGGGGGCTCGCGCCCGGCGCGATACCCACCATGAGCCTCATCTCCCACCTCCGCGCGCTCCACTCCGTCGACAGCCTCGTTCGAGGCATCAAGACCCGCTTCGACAATGCGGATTCGGACCGACGGCGTCACCAGACGCAGGTGGACCTCCTCGCGGGCAAGCGCCGCGACCAGGAAGCGCAGCTTCGGCAGATCCAGGCCACCGTGGCGAACCTCGAGCTCGAGGACGGCACGTTCAAGGCCCGCCTCGAGACGCTCCGCTCCGAGCTCAACAGCTCCGCCAACCCGCGCCAGTACAACGCCCTCCGCGACGAGCTGAAGGTGATCGAAGGCAAGCGCGACGAACTGGCCGAGCGCATCCTGGCCCAGATGGAGAACCTGGAGAAGCTCAAGGCCGAAATGGCCGCGAGCGAAGCCCCGCTCTCTGACCGCACCCGCCTGCGCGACATGGCGAAGGCAGCGCTCGAAGAGGCAAAGGCCGAACTCGGCGGACGCCTCGCCGAGCTCGAGGCGCAGCGCGAGCGTGCCGCCGCCAACCTGAAGGAAGAGGCCCGTGAGGCCTTCGACGAGGCCGCCGACCGCAACGACGGCGAGGCGCTGGCCGAGGTGACCATCGTCAGCCTGCGCCACCGCGAGTTCGCCTGCGGTGGATGCAATGCCGAGCTCCCGCTCGATGCCTACAGCCGCGTGGCCGCGCAGAACGAGCAGGTGGTGACCTGCATGAGCTGCGGCCGGATCCTCTACATGGACAACATCCCGGAGCGCCCGGACGCCAAGAAGAAGGCCGCTGCCAAGAAGGAAGCCGCCATCGACCCCGACGGTCTCGGCTGAGCGCCGGCACGCTGGATGACCGCTCTGCAGGAAGCAGACACACGACACGCACACGCACACGGAACACGGAAGTTCGCATGAGCCTGAGCCACCATCGAATCACCGGAATGCCCGGAGCCCCCGCCTCCACGGACGTCACGCGCGAGATGACCGCCGCCGAGCGGCAGGCCACGATCGTTGCCGCCGGCCAGGCCGAGAAGTTGCGCGAACTCTGGTGCCAGGCGCGCGACCGCGCACGCCAGGCCCCGTCCGGATCGCCCGCGTTCGCGCGCGTTGCCGACCTCGCTGCCGCGTTCGCCGCGATGGCGGTCCGAGCCGGCGAACGCCAGAAGGCGAAGGCCGTGGTGGGCGATGCGCTCAAGACGCTCCGCGCCGCGTGCCTGGCCGACCGCAACGATGCCCCGCGCCACCTCGCACTGGCACGAACCCTGGAACTGGCAGCCGCCCATGAAGCAGCAGGCGGCGATGCCCGGGCGGCGTTCGATGCGCTGCGCGCGGCCATTGCCACCGTCGGTCCCTTCGCCGACCGCCTGCGCAAGCCCGGGACCGATGCCATCACCCGCGTCGCGATCGCCAGCTCCCTGCTTCGTCCGATCGTCACCGCCGCCAGGATGATCGACAACGCCGACCAGCGGCGCATGGCCTACCGCCAGGTCTGGGACGAGGCACGCGCGTGGGCCAAGGTCGCCAAGGGTGCGCCCGACCATGCGGCCGCCGTCGAGATGGCCGTCGTGGCCGCATTCGACCTGGCAGCGGAGGAAACCGCGGAATCCGCCAGCCAGTGCCTCGAGCGCTGCGAGGAGCTGCGCCCGCACATCAACTCGCTCCAGAAGGTCCGCGGCGACGACGGCGTGGTTCGCATGCACCGCGCGGCGTTTGCGCGGCTTTCCTCGGACGCCTGGAGCCGACTCGGCGACGCCTCCGAGGCAGCCCGTCTCCTCCGCGAGGCCGCTGTCCACCTCGATGCCGCGTCCCGCATGCCCGACGCAGACCATGCACACGTCGCCCGGCAGCGCACCGCGCTCGACGCGCAGCGCGTGGCCCTCGAGGCCGTGCCAGCCTGACCTGGGCCCGCCGACCGCAGCGCCACCCCGCCGTTCCGTAGACTCGCACCATGTCCTCGCCCGACGCCTGCCTCCGCACGACCATCGCCGGCGTCGAGATGGCGTCGCCCATCGTCGCCGCCGCCGGCACCTGCGGCTACGTGGATGAGCTCGCCGACGCCTTCGACCTCCGCTGGCTGGGCGCCGTCACCACCAAGAGCATCACCGCCGAGGAGCGCGCCGGCAACGACCCGTGGCGCATCATCGACGTGCCGGGCGGCATGATGAATGCCATCGGCCTCGCGAACGTGGGGCTCGGACGGTTCCTCAAGGAGAAGCTGCCGCACTCGCACGCGGTGCCCTGCCGCGTCTTCGGCTCCGTGGCCGGCCATTCGGTGGACGACTACGTCCGCGTCGCGGCGGCGTTCGACCAGCAGACCGGGTTTCCGGTGATCGAGCTCAACGTCAGTTGCCCGAATACCGCCACCGGGCTCCAGTTCGGCGACGACCCCGCGGCACTCAAGGCACTCCTCGCCGAGGTGCGGCCCGTGGTGAAGCGGGCGAAGCTCTTCGTGAAGGTCAGCCCCAACGCGGACGTGGTCAAGCTCTCCGGTGCCGCCGTCGAGGCGGGCGCGGACGGGCTCACGCTCGTCAACACGGTCACTGCCATGAGCGTCGACGTGCACACGCGCCGGCCGCGGCTTTCGCGCGGGCGAGGCGGGCTCAGCGGCCCGGCCATCCACCCGATCGCGGTGCGCATGGTGCACGACGTGTACCGCGCGGTGGCAAAGCCCGCGGGAATTCCCATCATCGGCCTCGGCGGCGTGCTCTCCTGGCAGGACGCGGCGGAGTTCATCCTGGTGGGTGCGAGCGCCGTGGGCGTGGGCACCGCGCTCTTCGTGGATCCGCGGAAGCCGGTGGAACTTGCGCACGGCCTGGCGGCGTGGCTGCGCGAGCAGCGCGCCTCGCACGTCGCCGACCTCGTCGGCGCCATGGAAGGCTGACCGCATGCGCCGCGACGAACGTGCCCGGTTCGATGCCCTGTTCGAGGCCGTGCTCGAGGCGATGCCGCAGGAGATCCACGAACTCATCGAGGAAGTGCCGGTGGTGCTCGAGGACAACGCGCCGCCCGCGCTGCTCGAAGCCATGGGCCTCGATCCCGAAGACCCCACCGGCCTCTGCGGCCTGCACTCCGGGGTCCCGCTCACCGACCGCAGCGTCGATTCGGGCTCGCTGCCCGACGTCATCACGCTCTACCGCGAGGGCATTCTGGAGGAAGCGGGTGGCTGGGACGAATGGACGGACGAGGATGGCACCGCGCTCGGGGGCCGCGAGCGCGTCCTGCGCGAGATCCGGATCACGCTGCTGCACGAGCTCGGCCACCACTTCGGGCTGGACGAGGATGACCTGGAGCGTCTGGGACATGCGTGACCGCGGGGTTCGCCGACCAACTCACTTCGCGCCGATGCGCTCGAGCACCTCGGCGTCGATTCCGAGGAACTCGCGCATGTGCTGGTCGTAGGTTTCCTGGTCCTTGTCGCGGCTGAAGTCCAGGCGCAGCTCGTTGATGACCTTGGTGCCCTGCCCGATCCACTGCTTCCAGGTCTCGGCGCTGATGTTCTCGAAGATCCACTGGCCGATCACGCCCTTGAAGGGCGGCGACGGCAGCTTGTTGCCCGGGCGACCGGTGCGCTGACAGATGAAGCTTCCCGAGGCCTTCAGGCGCTCGGCGGCGGCGTCCACCTCGGCGCCGAGCTTCGGCGGCTCGCGGCCGATCGAGCGCAGCAGTTCGCCGATGGCGTTCTTGGGCATCAGGTCGCCCTTGCGCGCGGCGGTCTCGTAGCCGCGGTTCATGAATTCCACGGCGCGGTCGGTCCATGCGGCGCCGATCATCGCCTGGCCGCCGAGCTGGTACGCCTTGCTCATGTCGGGCGCGAGCTCCACGCAGCGCTCGAAGCTGCGCGCCGCCTCGGCATGGCGCGAGGCGTCGAGGTACGCCTTGCCCAGCGAGAAATGGGCCATCTCGTTGGTTGGGTCGGCCGACGCCATCTTCTCGAACTGTGCGATGCGGTCGACGGACTGCGGTGCGCCTGCGGTGCTCATGCCCGGATCATAGGAGCGAGTCCGGGCACCGGCTTCGCGGCCTTGGCGGCACGGTCGGCGCGCAGCCAATGGCGGCGGTGGTAGGCCCACCACTCGAACACCAGGAGGAAGAGCGCAGCGGTCAGCGCGTAGGGCCAGAGGTCGCTGAGGGTGCCGGCGCCCGTGCGCGTCCCGGCGATGCTCGCCGTGCCCACCGAGATGCCGTCCGCCGCCGCGATTCGTCCTTCGCCGTCCGCGGGGTTCACCGCGAAGATCCGCACCTGCTCGCCGCGGTCGTCCGTCCACGTGAATCGGTACTCACCCGCGCGCACCAGCGGACCGAAGGTCACCGAGCCCTCGCGCGCCGGGATGGTCTGCGACGACCCGTCCGACAGCGAAAGCTTCGCCTCCTTGACACCTGCCGCCGTGCGCACCGAGAGCGTCTCGCCGGGATGGTGCTCTTCCTGCACCGCGGCCTGATCGAGCCCGCCGAGCCACTCCACGGCGTTGGCCACGAAGGTGACGAACCCGCGCTGGAACGGCCAGTTGGAGTCGAGCGGCTCGAAGGTGGTGATGACCGCCGTCACCGGGCCGCGCCGCGCCACCACGGCGAGCGGGACCTCGGCGCCTTCGATGATCGACTCGACGTCCGACGCCGGCGCAATGGCGGTGGCCTTCGCCACGAAGAGATCGTCGAGGTTCACCGCGCGCAGGAGCGGGTGCTCGCGGCGCTCCGAGCGCACCGAGAGCTTCTCCTTGGTGCCGTAGGGGTTCAGGCCCTCGATGCCTGCGGGAACGCCGAGCACCAGGTAGCGGCCGGGCGGCAGTTCCTTGGGGAGTGCGCCGGGCGTGGCGACCACCACGTCGAACTGGTCGCTCTTGGCGCCGCGCGCCGCGAACTCCTCGGCGTTGAGCGTCTCCACCTTCTCGGCAGGAATCGCCGCCACCACGGTGCGAGCCGCGAAGTCCACGGGGCCGACCACCGCAATGCGCAGGCGCCGCGGCGCGCTGACGGCGATGGAGGCGCGGTTGTCGGCGGCAAGCGAATCCGCCCGCACGAGCGACACGGTGATCACGCCCGCACGCGGCTGCACGATCGGCGGGAAGGTGACCCGTTCGTAACCCGGCTTGTACTGCGGTGCGGCATCGCCGTTGGCGCCCGGCGCTGCGGGATCGGGAATGCGGGCCGCCGCCACCTTGACGGGCTTGGGCGTCACCGAGCGGCGCGAGCCGTCGATCGCCAGTTCAAGGTCGCTTTCGATCGGCTCGGGGCCGTCGTTGCGCACCGTCACGAACACCTGGATCAGGCCGGGATCCGTGGCACTGCGTTCGGCGGCAATGCCTTCGATGCCGGCATTCGCCGCGTCGGCGCGCCCGGTGACGTGATAGACCAGGTTCTCGCCGGGACGCATCGCCTCCGCCGAGAGGTCCGCGATGCGGCCGTCGGACCAGAGTTCGAGCGTGCCGCCTTCTGCGGCCGTGGCGCCCTGCGTCTCCGGGTTCACCACCGTGGCGAACGCGCGCGCCAGCGAGAGCGCCTCGCCGATCCGGCTTCCGCCGTCGGTCTGCTCGATGCGGTCGATGGCACGCTTCAGGTCGCCGCTCGAGCGCGTGAACGGCTGCACGATCTTGGCCGAGTCGCTGAAGGCAATCACCATCGTCTCGCCGGGGATCCCAGCGAACAGTCCGCCCGCAAACAGCTGGTCGACGCGCGCCTTCGCCTGTTCCTTGGCAACTTCGAGGCGGGTCTTCCCCTTCTCGAGGTCCGTGGCCGCCATCGATGCAGAGGCGTCCACCACGATCACCGTGCGGCCGCCCTGGGAAAGCCCCAGGTCCATGCGCGGCTGCATCAAGGCGAACGCCACGAAGGCCAGCAATCCAAGCTGCAGGAAGAGGAGGAGGCTCGGTCGCAGGCGCTGGAACGGGGTGTTGGCACGCACATCCTCCACGCTGCGCTTCCAGAGAAGCGTGCTGGGCACCGCCGTCGCGCGCCGACGCAGCTTGAGGAAATAGAGCGCCACCAGGAGCGGCACGAGCACCGATGCCACGGCAATGCCGGTGAGGGGCGTGACCCAGGCGATGGCCAGGAGCGCCGACTGGGACGTGGGCGCCAGCTGCGCAGCGATCACGGGCTGGAACGCGAGCACGCTCATCGCAGCAGCCCCCGTCGGCGCATGTACTCCAGAAGCAGCGCGTCGATGTCCGTGGAGGTGTCCACCACCATGTGCATGATGGAGCGCCGCACGGCGAAGTCGCGCAGCTGCGCGCACCACGCACCCAGGTTGGCGCGGTACTGCTCCACGAGCGCAGGGCTTGCCGTCACCTCGGCCTCGTCGCGGTCTTCCATGTCGGTGAGGCGCCAGTCACCCACCAAGCCGTGCGCGCCGGGGTCGATCTCCTGCGGCGCGAGCGTCTGCATGCACCAGAGGTCGTAGCCGCGGCCGGCCACGTAGCGGAGCCCCTTCTCGTAGCCGTCCTTGAAGAGGAAGTCCGAAAGGACCAGCATCACCCCGCGACCCTGCCGCGCCAGCGCCAGCTGCTTCATCGATTCCTCGAACGTACCCGGCCCGCCCGGCTTCAGATCGAGCAGCCAGCGACCCATCTCCGCCGTCTTGCGGCGCCCACGCAGGTTGGAGAGCTTCCGAAGCCCGCCCTCCCCGCCGAACGCCGCGAGCGACACGCGGTTGTGGTTGACGAGCCCGATGTAGCCAAGCGCCATCGCGAGCCGCTGCGCGAAGACCAGCTTGCTCGGGTCGCCCCAGTCCATCGAGGCGCTGGTGTCGATCGCGATCACCAGCGACAGGTCCTCCTCCTCGAGGAAGATCTTGAGGAAGAGCCGGTCGAGGCGACCGAAGATGTTCCAGTCGATGAAGCGCAGGTCGTCGCCGTGGACGTAGGGGCGGAAATCCGCGAACTCCACGCTCTGGCCGCGGCGCTTGGAGCGGCGCTCGCCCTGGATCTTCCCGCTGAAGATCTTGCGGCTCACCACGTCGAGCTGGCCGATCCGCGCCATCAGCGCGTTGTCGATCAGGTCATCGACGCGCTCCGGTCGCTTGCGACGCGGCTCGCCCTGGAAGAAGAGGCTCATGCCGCCACCTCCGGACCGTTGCGCGGCAGGCGCTCCAGGATGCCCGCGATGACGCGGTCGGAATCCATGCCGTCCGCCTCGGCCTCGAAGCTTGGCGCCACGCGGTGGCGCAGCGCGGCCGGAGCCACGGCGTGCACGTCGCCGATCGAGACGTGGAAGCGGCCGTCGAGCAACGCGCGCACCTTGGCGGCCGTGACGATCGATTGCGCGGCGCGCGGGCTCGCACCCACGGCGATCTCGCGCGCGGCGTTCGGGTCGGCGAACTCGCCGCCCGGATGCGTGGCCAAGATCAGGCGGATCACGTAATCCTGCACCGGCTCGGCGATCACGATCCGGCGCGCCAGGCGCTGTGCCTGGAGGATGCGTTCGGCGTCCAGGATGGGCGTCACCGGCGGCTCGGCGGCGGCGGTGGTGCGGCGCAGGATCTCCTGGAGGTCCGCGCGTTCCACCTGCGGCACGGCGATCTTCAGGAGGAAGCGGTCGAGCTGCGCCTCGGGCAGCGGGTACGTGCCCTCCTGCTCGATGGGGTTCTGCGTGGCAAGCACCAGGAACGGCGCGCGCAGGCGGTGCGTCTCGCCGCCCACGGTGACCGAGCGTTCCTGCATGGCTTCAAGCAGCGCGGACTGGCTCTTGGGGCTCGCGCGATTCACCTCGTCGGCAAGCAGCACCTGCGTGAAGATGGGGCCCGGGCGGAACTGCATCACGCGGCGGCCGCCCTCGCCTTCCATCAGGATCTGCGTGCCCACGATGTCCGCAGGCATGAGGTCCGGCGTGAACTGGATGCGCGAGAACTCAAGATGCAGCGCATCGCCGAGCGTGCGGACGAGGAGCGTCTTGCCGAGCCCCGGCACGCCTTCCAGCAGCACATGGCCGCCCGCAAAGAGCGCCCAGAGCGTCTGGTCGACCACGCCTTGCTGCCCAACCAGCCGCTTGCCCACCGCGGCGCGCAGTCGCTCTGCCACCGCACGGAACGACGCGCAGCGTTCGCGCGCCACGGCCTCGTCCTCGATGCCCGCGTCGAACGCGGGAAGCCGCGCGATGTCGGCGGGAAGCTGGGCGCCGGCAACGGTCACGCGCCGCCCTCGCCATCGTTGCGATCCTGGGCGCGCCGCCGCGCGGCGCGAAGCCGCGAGAGTCCGTCGGCGTCCGTCGGGCTGGCATCCTTCGGCGCGGGCTTCGGGGCCGCAGGTGCGCTGCCGGTACCCGCATCACCCGCTGCCAAGTCGCGCGCGTCGATCTTCGGGGCGCCCTCGCCCGCCTCGAACCGCGTCGCCGCCGGGGCGCCGCCCGTGGGCTTCGCGCCGTCGCGCGCGGAACGTGCGCTGCCCGTCACCGCACCCGTGCCACCCGACGCCGCGCCCTCGCGCGCACGGCGAAGCGCGTCGACGCCGCCCGAGCCCGCGCTCGATGCGCCGCCGGTCACGCGCGCGGCCAGCTCCTGCGCGTCGCGACGATCGAAGGCAATGCGGCGCCACGCCACGTCCACCAGGATGAGCACCGCGGCCAGGATGGCCGCCAGCTGCCACAGCGCACGTGCGGTGCTTGAACTCCCCAGGTCGGAGCGATCGAAGAGTTCCCACGTCTTCGCGTCCGCCAGCCGCAGCACGCGCCCGCCCGTGCGCTCCGCGATGGAGCGAAGCAGCGCCGCGTTGTCGCGCGTGGCGCGGTACTCCGCGGGGTACGGCACGCTCACCGCCGCCTGCACGCTGCCGGCACGCGCGGCGCCGTCCGCACCGCCCGCACGCGCGAACGCGATGTTTGCGAGGTACGCGCCCGCCTCGTGCGCATCGAATTCGCCGCTGAACCGCCCCGGGCCCACCTGGCGGAGCGGCAGGTCGCGCACAGCGCCACCGGGCGTCACCAGCCGCGCCTCCGCCCGCGTCTCGGCGGAGAACCCGCCCTGCGCCTGCTCGCGCGTCTCCACCTCGATGAATGCACGGTCGCCGTCCACTCGTGTGGAGACGCTCACGTCCTGCGGCATGGCCGGGCGCATCACCCAGCGCATCATCTGCTCGCTGAAGGCGCGGAACCGGCCCCACTGCGTCCATGCCGGGCCCCAGCGTCCGCCCATGTCGCTTGCGAAGGCGATGGACCGACCGAGCCCGTAGTTCCAGTAGGAGAAGAACGGATCGTTGCCGTCCTTGTTCTTGACCACCGCACCCGTCTGCGCCAGGCCCTCGCGCGGAACCGTCAGCACGTAGCCGCGCACCGGCGGAAGCGCATCGAACCCCGCCAAGGGGCCGGCAGTGCCGACCACCGGCTGCGGGGTGAAGTCGCCCTCCACGATCAGCGAGCGCGAGACCACCGTTGCCTCCTGGATGAAGATCTCCGGAAGCTTGCGCGGGTTCTCGACGCGATAGAAGCGACCGCCCGTCTTGGTGGCCATCGCCTGCATCTTGCGGTGGTCTTCGGGGCCGCCGTGACCAAGGCTTGCCGAACCGCTGCCCGCGAGCAGCACCGTGGTCACCGTCACCTTCGCGGCCTTGAAGTCGTTGAGGAGCTCCACCGGCGGCGCACTCGGGTCACCGTCGGAGATGACAATCACGTGCTTCTGGCCGGCGCGGATCTTCACCATGTCGTCGAGGATCATCTCCATCGGGGTGGTGAAGCTCGGCATGTCGCCGACCACCATCTTCTTGGCGGCATCCTTGGCGCGGCTCTTGTCGCCCACGATCTGGAGCGGATAGCCCCAGCCGTAGCCCTCCTTGGTGGCCGCGCCGCCGCCGTAGCCCGCGCCACCCAGCGAGATGAGCCCCGCGTAGTCCTGGCTCGACAGCGCGTCGATGGCAGCGGTGGCCACCTGCACGCCCCAGTAGTTGCCCTCGGGCATCTCGCAGCTGTGGAGGAGGAGCGCGAGCGCGCCGCGCAGGATCTGCCGCGTCTGCGGCGGGTCGAGCTTCACCGGGAGCGCCTTCTCCGTCTCGGAACCGAGCCAGCCGCCCGCACCGAAGCTCTCCGGTCCGCCGAGCATGACGAGGCCGCCGCCCAGGTCATGGACGTAGGCATGGAGCCCGCGATCGAACTCGTTGTCGAACGCCCAGCGCGGAAGGTTGGCAAGCACCACGGCGTCGAACCCCGCCAGGTACGCCAGCCCGCGCCCGAGCGCGGTCTCCGGCCCGATGCGCTCCACCTCGATCTTCCCGTCCTCGAGCGCAGCCGCGAGCGCCTTGCACTCCATGCCGCCTTCGGGCTCGATGATGAGGACGCGTCCCACGCCACCGACGAATACCACCGCGGCACCCACGTTGTTCTGCTGCACCACGTCCATGGCGGCATCGGCCGGCTCGAACACCACGCGGAAGCGCTGCGCACCGGAGCCGTCGGCCACCACCGGCAGCGTCACCAGGTTGGCACCGGACTGCAGTTCCACCGGGAAGCCAAGGCCGTCTCCGGCCGCATCGAGGTCCACCGGCTCATCGTTCTGCCAGAGAAGCACCCGACCGCGCGCGGGCTTCTGGCTGCGAATCGCAACGCGCAGGTCGATCGACTGCCCCTCGCGCGCACGCGTCGGTGCGCGCAGCGATTCCACGAGCACCTCGCTCGCATGCTGGTACTCGAGCGGAACCACGTCGATGGGCACGCCTGCCGCCTTCGCAAGCGCCGCGGCGTCGGACAAGTTGCCGGCGGTCTCGTTGCCGTCGGAGAGGAGGAGGATGCGAGCGGTGGTGTCGCCCGGCTGCGTGGCAAGCGCCATGCGCACGCCGGCCGAGAGGTCGGTCGCCTGCAGGTCGCCCGCGTGGCCGGTGAGCGTGATCTCGCCGGCGTTGGCCGGCATGGCGGCAATCACCGCATCGCGGGCCGCGGTGACGGCGCCCACGCGATCGTCCGGACGCTCCTTGCGCGCGGCCGCCTCGCGCACCGCCTGCTCGGCCTGCGTGCGCAGCGCGAGCGGCACGCTGTCGCTTGCGTCGGCCACCACCAGCACGCTCATGGCATCCGTCTCGCGCACGATGCTCGGGCGCGCCACGGCGAACGTGAGGAGGAGCAGCACCACGACACGCAGCGCGAGCCCGCCCCAGCACTTCCATCGCCCAAGCACCGGCACGCTGCGCCACGCCATCCACCAGAACGGGATGGCGAGAGCCAGGATGGCCAGCGCCCAGGGATGTTCGAGGGAGATGTTCATGCCGCGCAGGTCCTCACGCTACCCCACCGGACGCGGCAATGGCGCGGGTTCGGCGGGCTTTGCAGGAAGCGTTGCAAGCGGCACCGCCAGCACCCGCGAGTGCCCGGAATCCAGGATGAAGGCCTCCGTGCCGCGCGAACCCACGGCCCACGGGAAGCGCAAGGCGTTCTCCCCGCTCGGCACGCTCCGCACGCGGTCGCCGTCCACCACGTGGAGCACCAGCGGCGTGGGCGCCCCGGTCACGGCGCGCACGCAGCCAAGCGACCGCCCGGTGGCCATGTCGACGCGCTGCAGGCGATGGTTGCCGAACTCCGTGACGAGCGCCGTGCCGTCCGGAAGGAGATCGATCCCGTAGGGATAGGCCAGCTCGCCATCGCCGGAACCGGCCGTGCCGATCGAGCGAAGCGGATGACCTTCGAGGTCGAGCACCTGCAGCCGGTGGTTGCACGCATCGGCCACCCAGAGTTCACGGCCGTCCTTGGAGAACGCCAGCGACTGGGGCCGATCGAACTGCCCCGGGGCGCGCCCGTTGCCGCCGAACGCGCGCACGAACGCGCCCTCCGGCGTGAACACCTGGATGCGATCGTTGCCGCCGAACTCCGCCACCCAGACGTTGCCGTCCGGCCCCACTTCGGCATCGCAGGGATAGATGAACTGGCCTGGCTCGGTGCCGTAGCTTCCGATCCGAAGCAGTTCCTTGCCCTCGGGCGACCAGCAGATCACGCGGTGGTAGTGCGTGTCGGCCACCCACACGCGCCCGTCGGGGCCGATGCCGAGGCCGGTGGGCTTCCCGAGCGATTTCTCGGGCATTGCCCACTCCATCACGTATGAGCCATCCGGGCGGAACCGCTGGACGCGCGCCTGGCGATCCACCACCAGGATGGTTCCGTCGCGCGGATCGATCTCCATGGCCCGCGGGTACTCGAACTGCCCGCGGCTGCGCCCGGGCGCGCCGAACCATCGCACCGCCTCGAGGCGCGGGCCGCCCGGCGAATCCGGCGCCTCGCGACACCCGGTGAAGACGAACGGCAGCATCACGCCGAACAGGAGCACGAGCGACATGCCTCGCAGTCGTTCACCGCGCGTTGCCACCCACGCCACGGTTCCTCCGGCCGCGACGGCCACCAGCACCAACGCGAGCAGCGCACCGAGCACCGTGGCCGGCTGCTGGTAGTGGATGGCATTGAGGAGGGTCGAAGCGCTCCACGCCCAGCCTGGCGGTTCGATGCGAGCGCTGGCCACCACCTCGCCCGCGGCAAGTGCCGTGCCCACGAGCGCGGAGGCGATCGCCGCCCCACGCAGTTCCGGCGCCAGCGCCTGCACCAATCCGCGCGCGCCGCCGCCATCCACGGCGCGCAGATCGCGGCGTTCGCGTGGCTCGCGCAAGGCGGCCAGCCGGCCGATCCACGCGCCCACCACGCCGAACCGGCCCACGTGGCAGAGCACCACCACGAGCGGCGTGTCGTAGACCAGCGGTCCCACCCCGTCCATGTTCCATGCGGCCACCAGCGTCAGCGCGAACACGGTGGCCGGCACCGCCGCCGTGATGGTCCACCCGCCAAGCATCACGCGCTCTGCCACTCGCGCGATGCGAGCCGCGCGGTCCGAGCCGGTTCCCAGCGCGGCCAGCAAAAGATGCCCGCTCGCCACCACGCCCACCAACGCACCGGCCACCGCGGCGGCCGCAATCGTGCCCACAGCGCCACGCATGCTGGTGGCCGCGAACCGGTCGAGCGCACCGCGCGTGACCAGCGCAACGCCGAGCGTCGCCAGCGGCGCCGCCAGCGTACAGCCAAGCACGATCCACGCCGCGCGCCCGCCCATGCGCCGCATGGGCGCCGGGCCTTCCTCGCGCGGCGCCACCGGCCAGATCGCAAACGCGAGCGCGCCTCCGCATGCCAGGAGAATCGCCGGCCACGCCGCACGCACCACCGTGCCGGCCGGCATGCCCTGCACGTCAAGTGCGCGCAGTTCGAATCCGAACGTCGAGACCTGCGCCAGGTCGAAGGTGATGGTGGATCCACCGATCACCACGAGCAGCGCACCGAACGCAAGCATCAGCGCGCCACGATCCGCACGCCATGCGCGGCGCAGGCGGTCGACGCGCCCCTCGCCATCCACGGCACCGATCTCGCGCTCCACTGCCTCCGCATCCACGCGACGCGCAGCCACGAACCACGCGGCGAGCGGCCACGCCCACGAAGCGAGCCCCACGAGCAGCAGCCCACTGCGGAGCGATTCGGAATGCCCGCGCACCGCGCACCAGTCACCAAGCAGCGACCCCGGGCCCGCAGCCTGCCACCATGTCCAGAACACCGCGTACGGCGGCAGCGCCGCCGCCACCACGCTGCACGCCAGCATCACGTTGCCAGCGCGTGCCGTGCGGATCGCGCGCCCCACGGGCCAGCCGATCAGGGTCGAAGCCGCAGCGCCCACGCACGACCACGCGGCCGTCGTCACCAACGTGCGGGCGCCGTCGAACGTCGGCGGAAGCTCGCCGCCAACTGCCAGGAGCCGTGCCCCGGCCGCCAGCGGCCACGCCACCGCCAGCAGGAACAGCGCGATCGCCGCCACGGCGATCAGCTGCGCCATCGAGCCGACACGCACCTACTTCTGCTCCCCGGCAGCCTTGTCCTTGGGAGACTCGTCCGCCGCAGGGCTGTCGGCCGTGGGCCGGACCGCCGCAGGCGTGGTGCCCACGTCCTTCACCGACGCCAAGAACGCATTCACCGCCGCGTCCGCAGACGCCGCCATCTGCCCGGCATCCACCATCAGCGGATCGGGAATCCCGAGGTCGCCCGCCTCCGGCCCGGTGACGAGCGGCGCGTGGTGCGCCGCCATCTTCGCCAGTTCGCGTTCGGTCTCCGGTGCAAGCATGAACTCCACGAAGCGGCGCGCCGCCTCGGGGTGCGGGCAACCCGCCACCACCGCGACGGTGTTGGGGATGGCGAACGTGCCACCACCCACCGTGCCGGGATCGCGTGCATGGCGCGGGAACACCATCGCCAGCTTCAGCCCACGCGCCTGCGCGGCAAACACGTCGTCCGTGTCGGTGAGGCCGATGTCCGCCTCGCCGCGCGCCACCGCGTCGATCACGCCGGCATTTCCGGAAGTGAGGATCCGCGGCAGGTTCTCTGCAAGCCCTTCGGCAAAGGCCTCGTAGTAGCCGGGCATGGCGTGGGTGTCCCAATACGCCTTCATCGCGCCAAGATGACTGCGAGTGGTGCCGAACCGCGGATCGGCCATGGCGATCTTCCCGCGCCAGCGCGGGGCGATCAGCTGCGTCCACGTCTCTGGCGGAAGTGCCACGCGATCGGGCGCGTAGACGATGACGCGCGCACGGCCGGCGAATGCATACCAGCGGCCATCACGATCGCGCCATTGCGACGGCCACGCATCGGCAACAGACGCGGCGGCGGACGCGGCGCCAGACGCACCCGCCACGCGGAACGGCTCCGTCACCTGCTCGGCAGCAAGCGCCACGTTCGCGGCCTGCTCGTTCGACCAGAACACGTCCGCGCGCGGGCGGCTGCGTTCGGCGCGAAGCGTATTGGCCAAGCCGGTGGTCTTGGTGGCCTCGGTGTCGAACTTGGCGTCGACATGGATCCCCGTCTCGCGCTCGAAGCGATCGAAGACCGGCTGCGCCACGTCCTGGTCGGCGCTGGCGTACACGGTGACGGAGGGCTTGCCGCATCCCGCCGCGGCCGCCAGCAACACCGCGCTCATGAACGCCGTGCGCAACGCATCACCCACCATTGCCGGCTCCGGCACCGGGTGCGGCGGGTGGCGCGGCCGGCGCGGGTGCGCCACCACCGGCGGGCTTCGCCGGCTGCACGCCGCGCTCGTCGAACTTCTTGCGGAGGTCGCCGAAGTACTGCTTGTGCACGTCGCGCAGGTGCGCGGGGACCGGATCCTCGTCGGAACCCTTCTCGTAGCCGGCGGCAATGGTGCCGGCCACCTGCTCCAGGCCCACGCGGCTCTCGCCGGTGGGCGACTGCCCGGCCACCAGCTGGCGCGCGATCACGTCGCCGTCCTGCTTCGGGCCCTTCTGCTTCTGGAACTTGGTGCCGAAGGCCGTCTCGCGGATCTTGCGGTCGCCGCCGGACGCGCCTTCCTCGCGCGCGTTGCCGGAGCCCTGCTTCCTGCTGCCGGCGCCCGAACTGCCGGGCTTGCCACGCTCGGACTCGCTGCTCGCACGCAGTGCACTGTCGGCGTCGGACTCGCTCATGGAATCGCTGCCGCCCTTGCACTGGCCACTGGCCTCGTCCGCAGCCTTCGCCATCTGCCGATCGGTCTCGGCCTGGTCGAGCATCTGCGACATGGCATCGCCTTCCTTGCCGCCGTCGCCCTGCTTGCCTTGGTCGCCGGGCTGCTGGCCCTGCTGACCTTGCTGCTCACCTTGCTGGCCCTTCTGTCCTTGCTCGCCCTGCTGACCCTGCTGGCCCTTCGCCTGCTCCCCCTGCTGCCCCGGGTTCTTGCACTGCTGGGCCATCTGGTCCATCTTCTGGCTCATCTGCCCCAGCTGCTGCTGCGCATCCTTGATCGACTGCGCCATCTTCTGGATCGACTGCTTCTGCGATTCGTTCAGGTCCTTCGACTGCGCAAGAGCCTGCTGCAGCGCCGCCGGGTTGTTGGCAAGCGCCGGGTCCATGCCCGCACTCTTGAGCGCCTCCGCAAGCTTGGACGGATCCTTCGCCAGCGAGTCGAGCTGCTTGGCCGTGTCCTCGAGCGACTTCGCCAGCTTCTCGCGGTCCTCCTTGGAGAGGTCGCTGGCCGCGGCCGCCTTCTGCAATTCGGCCACGGCCTTCTTCGCGGCCTCGAAGTCACCCTGCTTGAGCGCCTCCGCCAGCTCGCGTGCGGCGTTCTGGCGGAGGAGTTCAAGCTTCGCCAGCGCGTCCTGCAGCTCGCGCGATGCCATCGATTCCTTGCTGTCGGACACCTCGGCGAGGCGCTGCTCCATCTCGGCCATGCGCCGCAGGCTCTCGCGCGCGGCTTCCTCCGGCGATCGCACCGGTCCGCGCGCGCCCTCGTCGAGCGTGCGGCGCGCCGATTCGAGTTCCGCGTCAAGCTTGGCGGCAAGTTCCGGCGAGCGCTCCACCTGCTTCACCAGTTCCTCGAGGCGCTTCTCCTCCGAGGTCTGCTTGCGCTCGGCGGCACGGACCACGTCGTCCTTCGTCTGCGGCGTCGCTGCCTCGCGCTGCGGAACCGTCATCCAGGCAACGATCGTCAGTCCGAGCACTGCGGGCGCGATCCACCATCGGCCGGTCGCCTGCACCGGGAACGCCTCGCGGGTGCGACCGGCGAGCATCGGGTCGCCGGCAAACGCCACGGCATCGGCGATCGCCGCGCGCGCAAAGGGATCCCGCTCCGCGCCTGCGTCGGCCGCAAGCGCCAGCGCCGTGGAAAGTCGCTCGCCGGAACGGATCCGCGCATCGAGTTCGAGCGCCACGTCAGCCTCGCTGCGCATGCGGGACCGGACGCGAACCCAGCCGGCCAACGCCGCGACGGCAAGCATGACGATCACGGCAATCAGGAGCCACGCCGCGCTGCGGCTCGGCACGCCCGCCGCGGCACCGAACCCCAGCAGCCGCCGCTCGAGCACCAGCACGAGGAGGATTCCGCACGACACCACCGCCGCCGTCATGGAAGCGCACAGCCACTCCTGCAGGAACAGCCTCCGGCGCGCCATCCCGACCAACGATCGAATTCGGTCCATGCGTAGATCCTCGCTGACGCAAGTCTATTCGCAGTCTCGGCGCGGGCGCCGCGGAAACCTTCGATCGGGATCCGCATATGATCCAGCCACCATGCGCCTGACGCAGACCGCCGCCATCGTTGCCTCGCTCGCCCTCGTTGCCCTGCCGGCCGCCATCGCCGGCGCACAAACCCCCCCGCCCGAACAGTCGATCAACGACCTGCGGCAGGAAGCCGAGCGCCTGCGCCAGGAACAGGCCCAGAAGGACGCTGACCTTGCCGCCGCCCTGAAGCGGATCAAGGAACTCGAAGCACAGCTTGCCGCAGCCAAGGCTGCCCCAGCGCCGGGCGGACAGACGGGCACCTCCGGCGGCACCACCTCGCCAGCCGCTCCCGTGCCGGCACCGGTCCCCGCCGACCCGACCCTCGGCCCGGGCGGGCTGCTCTCGTCGCTCCAGGCTGACTATCTCGCGGCGTTCCCCACGCTGCCCGACCTCAAGGACCAGCAGGCGCTCAACCTCCACCTCCGCGCCCTCGAGAACTGGTGCGCGAAGGCCAACCGCGACGGCACCAAGCAGTACTCGTGGACCGGCCAGGTCGACCCGACGTCGCTCTCGACCAACGGCAAGACCGCGTCGTTCGTCGTCGTCTTCACCAATGGCAAGCGCGAGTACCGCACGCCCGTCACCGTCGACCAAAGCGTCGTCAGCGCCCGTGTGCGAACGCGCGATGGCATCGTTCCCGGTGACCTGGTGTTCAACGGCATCGTGCGACCCAGGCTGTCGGTGAACGGCCGCCGTCCGCAGCCGTCGGCGTTCGAGAACCCGCCGATGCTCGCGCCCTACCTCGAGTACTTCTACGAGTTCGAGGTCAAGAGCATGACGCCCGTCGTACCCGCGGCGCCCGCCAAGTGACTGCGGGCCGCGCCGCTCCGGTGCGCCCCGCCAATCAATGAACCCCGACGACCACGTCTGCCTCTGCTTCCGTGTCAGCCAGCGCAAGCTGGTGAACTTCATGGAGCGGGAGAAGCCGCGCGTGGCCAGCCAGCTCTCGGATTGCCTCGGCGCCGGAACGGGCTGCCAGTGGTGCGTGCCATTCCTGCGAAGGCTCCATGCGCAGTGGCAACGCGGCGAGACGCCGGAACTGCCCGTGGCCCCGGCCGAGTACGCCGCGCGGCGCGCCCAGTACCGCGCCACCGGAACCCGACCTGACGTTGAAGTTGAGACTGAGTCGCAATATCATTCCGGCAAGACGGTCCCCACCCCCATGCCGGCCGACAGCGCCAACCCCGTCCGCATCCCGCTGACCCAGCTCCGCCGGGGACAGCGCGCGATCGTGGACTGCTCGGAGCTCATGGACCTTCCCGAAGGCGACCGCTGCCTGCTCCACGCCATGGGCATGCACCACGAGTGCGAGGTCCGCGTCTGCCGCTCCGGCACGCCGTGCATCGTCCAGATCGACAGCACCCGCCTCGGCATCTCCGGCGAGGTGGCGAAGAAGATCCTGGTGACCCCGATCGAAGACACGCCGGGCGCGAAGGCGTGAGCACCCACGGCACCGGCCGCGGCATGGATCGAGGCGGGGATCGCGGCGCGCGACAGCCAATGCCGCGCATTGCCGTCCTCGGCAATCCGAACACCGGCAAGACCACGCTCTTCAACCGCCTCTGCGGCGTACGCGCGCGCACGGCCAACTTCCCCGGCTCCACCGTCGAAGGCCGCATCGGCACGCACCGCTCTCCCGACGGACGCGCGCAGCTCGAGCTCGTCGACCTGCCCGGCTCGTATTCGCTGACCCTCGACATCCCCGAGGCGCGCGTATGCCGCGATTGCCTCGAGGGAGCCATCGACGGCGTGATGCCCGACGCGATGCTCGTGGTGGTGGACGCCACCAACCTGCGCCGCAACCTGCAGTTCGCCGCGCAGTGCCTGCTGCATCGGCTGCCGGCGGTGGTGGCACTCAACATGTGGGACGTGGCGCGGCAGCGTTCGTCGTGCGTCGATCCGGCGGAACTTGCGCGCCGACTCGGCTGCCCCGTGGTAGCGGTGTCCGGCCGCACCGGCGAAGGCGTTCCCGCCGTGGACGTGGCGCTCGACACGCTTTCCAGCCTGCCCTTCGACAGCGATGCGCTGGTGGCGCGGCTCCAGAAGCTGCCGCCCGCCGATGCATCGCCCGCCGCGCTCGCGGCGTGGGCCGACGGCGTCGTCCAGTCATCCTCCGCGCGCGCGCCGAGCATCGACGAAGGCCGCGAGGCCATGGTCGACCGAATCGACGAGGCCCTCACGCACCCGCTCCTGGGGATCGGCGCGTTCATGGTGATCATGGCTGCGCTCTTCGCCTCCATCTTCATGGTGGCCGCGGTCCCCATGAGCCTGATCGACCTCCTGTTCGGCTCCGTGGCCACGGCGGTCCGCGCCGTGCTGCCGGACGGGATCCTCGCCGACCTCCTGGCGGACGGCGTGCTCCGTGGGATCGGCGGCGTGCTGGTCTTCCTTCCGCAGATCTGCCTGCTCTTCTTCCTGGTGTCGCTCCTGGAGGATTCCGGATACCTCGCGCGCGCGGCGTTCGCCGTCGACCGCGTGATGCGGCGATTCGGCCTGAGCGGGCTCTCCTTCGTGCCGCTCCTCTCGAGCCATGCATGCGCGCTCCCCGGCATCATGAGCACGCGCCTCATCCGAGACGACCGCGAGCGCCTCGCCACCATCCTGGTGGCGCCATTCATGAGCTGCAGCGCGCGGCTTCCGGTCTACGTGCTCCTCATCGGCATCCTCTCCGTGGGCAAGCCGGCGTGGTTCGCGGGAGTCGCCTTCGCTGCCTGCTACGCACTCGGCGCGGGCGCGGGACTCCTCACCGCGCTCCTGGCACGGCGCACCATCCTGCGTGGGCCGGCACGAGCACTCGTCCTGGAGCTTCCGCCCTACCGCATTCCCAGCCTGCGCAATGCCGCGCTCGTCACCTGGGACCGCGCCAACGTCTTCCTCCGCAACGCCGGCACCACCATCCTGGCCATCTCGGTGGTCATGTGGTGGCTGAGCGCATTCCCGCGCACGGGCGGCGACGCCCGCATCCAGCAGGCCGAGAGCTTCGCCGGCAGGATCGGCGACGCCATCCAGCCGGTGTTCGCCCCGCTCGGCTTCGACAGCCAGCTCACGGTGGGCGTGATGACGAGCTTCATGGCGCGCGAGGTCTTCGTCAGCACCATGGGCGTCCTGGCAGGCGCAGGCCACGACGCGGACGTCGCGGACCAGCGCGTCCTTGAGCAGGTAGCCACGATGACCCGCACCGACGGAACGCCGGTCTTCACCACCGCCACCTGCGCGGCAGCGCTCGTCTTCTTCGTCCTGGCCATGCAGTGCCTGCCCACGCTCGCCGTCACGCGGCGCGAGACGGGCAGCTGGAAGTGGCCCGCGATCCAGTTCGGGTGGATGACATTCGTGGCCTACGTGGCCGCACTCGCCGTGCATGCAGCGGTCGGCATGGCCGCAGGAGGCCCCTGATGCCGTGGAATGACTGGCAGTTCTGGATCGCCACGCTCGGAGCACTGGTCGCCGTGGGCTTCATGCTGCGGCCGCTTCTGTCGCGGCGACAGGAGCAGTGCGGCGGATGCGGGCCGGCACCCGATGCGCGGAGCCGCCGGACGGCGCTGACGATCGGCAGCACGGAACGCGAACGCGAACGCGGGACGTGAGACGGCGACAGCGTGCGGCGCGGGCGGCATGGCGGTCGCGCGGGGCCGATCCAGCAGGGGACTGGCCCCGTTGCCTTGCGGGGCGGGCGGCATGGCGGTCGCGCGAAGCCAATCCCGCAGGGGACTGGCCCCGTCGCCTTGCGGGGCGGGCGGCTGGGCGCCGCCCACCCCCCACCGGCGAGGGGGCCCCGCGCGGGGGGCGCCCAAGGCGTC
>JBIIJH010000116.1:0-7854 GCA_044233905.1 Phycisphaerales bacterium | reverse complement strand
CTCGCATGCCCCGTGACTCGCGCTTGCCCAGGGCCCACTTCCAGAGCATGGGGTTGTCGAGCGGGCGCGCCAGCGCATGCATCCGGAAGCCCATGAGGGTGGGGAAGAATCCGAGCAACTCCCAGTTGCCGGCGTGCGGAGCGAGGAAGATGGCCGGCTTCTCGCCGATCATCAGCTCCGTGCCGCGCATGGCCTGGCTGAGGTCCACGTGCTGCTGCCATGTCTCCTCGGTGAGGACCCGCGGCAGCTGGAACGCATCCACCATGTAGGTGCGGAACATGTAGTGCACGCTTGCGCGTGCGAGGGCATCGGCCTCGGCGTCGCTCAGGTGCGGCAGGCCTCGACGGATGTTGCCGCTGGCGCGTGCGAGGCGGCCGGCGTTGAACCGCATCCAGATGTCGGCGATCGCATCGGCCGTGCGAAGGTTCTGTTCCGGCGGGAAGGCGCCGAACAGCCACGCGAACGAGCGTGCGGCCACATACTGCGCGAGGTGGATCGCGGCCTTGATCGGTCCGGAGCGTTTCCGCCGTCGGCGCGCCATGGAGCGCGTTCAGCGCCCCTCGTTGGTCAGGACCTGCATGCGGTTCCAGTTGAGGACCGGGATGCGGGCGGTCTGCGCCTCGGTGAAGAGCGTCTTGTAGGTATCGAACGCCTTCTTCTGCTCGAAGTGGGCGGTGTACTCACCTTCGCCGGCGTCGGTCGAGAGCGCGATGGGCTCGAGCGGCATGGTGCCCATCACGATGAAGTCGAGGTCGCCGCGGAGGGCGTCGCCCTCGATGACGTCGCCGCCCCAGGTCTTGATGCGGCCGCGCACGTACTCGGCCTCGGCAGCGGTGGCCTTGCCGTCGTTGTCGACGTCGAACTTGCCGTGCACGAGGAACTTGTAGCGGTAGTCCGGGCTGAAGATCACGTTGGCGATCACGTCGTCCTTGACGATCGGGCGCGGACGCGGTGCGAAGCGCGAGTTCTCGGGAATGACGCGCGCGGTGGAGGTGTTCTCCTCGACCTTCAGGACCTGGATGCGGGCCTTGCCCGGGATGAGGTCGCCGGTGGTGGGGCTGTACTGGATGGCGCTGGCGCTGTCGTAGACGTCAAAGGTCATACCCGGCTGCACGCGCTGCTTGGAGCCGATGGAGATGAAGACCTCGCCGTTCTGCCCGGCGACGTCGATCACGCGGCCGTCGGCGAGCGTGGCGGCGTTCTCCGGCTTGACGCGGTACTGGTCGACGGCCTTCTGCAGGTCGGCAACGCGGCCCGAGAGCTCGGCCTTGGAGCTGGACACGTTGTCGATCTGCCCCTGGAGCTCGGAGACCTCGTTGCGGTGGCGCTGGTCCATCTCGTCCTGGTACTTCTTGACGTCGGCGACGGTCTGCTTGACCTCGGTCTCGTACTTCTTGGAGGAAGTGCGGAAGGTGTCGATGTCGCCCTCGACGCGCTTGCTGGCGGCCTGGGCGCCCTCGGAGGCCTTCTTCGCCTCATCGCGCGACGTGGCGGCATCGGCGCGCGCGGAGTCGGCGGCCTTCTTGAGGTTGGCGTTGTCCTGCGTGAGCTGGTCGCGCGTGGATCGCAGCGTCTCGAGCTCGGTCTTCAGGTTGGCCACGCCCTCGGCATCGAGGGCCTTCTTGACCTGCGTGACGGCTTCTTCGCCGTTGGGGCTGAGGTTCGGGTCGCCCATCACGAAGCCGGCGAGCATCTGGAAGGCTTCCCTCGCGGATTTCTCGCCCTTCTTGGCGCTCAGGGCGACATCATTGGCATCCTTGGCCTTCGCCTTCAAGTCGCCTGCCTCGATGTTGAAGTAGATGGTCGACGCCAGGAGGCCGACGGTCAGGATGACGAAGATGACGAGGCCAACAACGAGGCCGGTCGTGCGCTGGTTCATGTCTGCAAGCCTCCAAGGTCGAGTGCGGCGACCGCCGCGGCTCGTGAGAGTGATCTGTCGAGAATGCGCAGTGTCCGGAAACCGGACCTCCGCGTCAAGTCAACAGTACGGCCCCGGGGGCTCCACTGTTGCGGTTGGTTGCGGGGCGGGGGTGGCCAAGAACCACCACCTGCTCATCCGCGGGTGGTCTGGAGCGCCTCATCGAGGGTGGTGGTGCCGGCGCGCACTTTTTCGAAGGCATCGGCCCGCAGCAGGGCCAAGTCTCCCGACCGGAGGGCGGCCTCGGCAATTCGGCCGCTGCTGGCCCGGGTCATGACCAGCTCGCGGGTTGCCTCGGACGCGGTCAGCAGTTCGTAGATGCCGACGCGCCCGCGGTAGCCGGTGCCTCGGCATTCGCGGCAGCCGACGGCGTGCACCAGGCCCGCCTCCGGGGCCGGGCCGAAGCTGGGCGGCAGTTCGGCGGCGCTTGCAGGGCGGCGCTCGGAGCAGTGGACGCACACGCGGCGGAGGAGCCGCTGCGCGAGCACGCCTTCCACCGTGCTTGCCACCAGGAACGGCTCGACGCCCATGTCGAGGAGTCGCGTGGCGGCACCGGCGCTGTCGTTGGTGTGGAGCGTGCTGAACACCAGGTGTCCGGTGAGCGATGCCTGCACCGCGGCATCGGCGGTCTCCTTGTCGCGGATCTCGCCGATCATCACGATGTCCGGGTCGTGGCGGAGAATGGCGCGCAGCCCGGCGGCAAAATCGAGGCCGACCTGGTGACTCACCTGGATCTGGTTGACGCCGGCCACGTGGTACTCGACCGGGTCCTCCACCGTGATGGCCTTCACTTCCGGAGTCACGATCCGCGCGAGCGATGCGTACAGCGTGGTGGACTTTCCGCTGCCGGTCGGACCGGTGACGAGGAGGATGCCGTGGGGCCGCTCGATCAGCGTGTTCCAGCGCGTCTCGATGCCTGTCGGCATGCCGAGGTCGCTGAGCCCCGTGAGCACCGCGCCCTTGGAGAGGATGCGCAGCACCACGCCTTCGCCGAAGAGCATGGGGATGACGGAGACGCGCAGGTCGTGCTCGTGGCCCTTGATTCGCAGGGTGATTCGGCCATCCTGCGGGCGGCGCTTCTCGGCAATGTTGAGGTTCGCCATGATCTTCAGGCGGCTCACGATGGCGTTGCGGAAGCGGCGAACGGTGGGCGGGACGCCGGCATCCACGAGCACGCCGTCGATGCGGTAGCGGATGGAGAGGTCGTGCTCGTACGGCTCGATGTGCACGTCCGTGGCGCGCTCCTTGACGGCCTCCACCAGGAGGTCGTTGACGAGTCGCACCACGCTGGCTTCCTGCGCCTGCGCGGTCTCGTCGGTGTCGAGGCTGGTGCGCTCGAGGTCCGCGGTCTCGCGCGCGCCGCCGAGGGCGTCGAGCGTGTCGCCGGCAACGCCGTAGTGCTGGCGGATGTACTTCTGGAGGTCTTCCTCGTCGGCAAGCACCAGCTCGATGGCATGGCCCGTGACGATGCGGAGCTCGTCGAAGCTGGCAAGGTCCGTGGGATCGCTGGTGGCGATGCGGAGCGTCCGGCCGGTGCGGGCCACCGGGGCGCAGCGCAGCTTGAAGATGACGCGCGGCGGGAGCAGGCGCAGGACCTCGGCGTCCGGGATCGACTCGGTGAGGTCGACGATCGGCAGGTGCAGCCGCTCGGAGAACGTTCGGAGGAGGTCGGAGCGGTGGACAAAGCCCATCCGGATGAGGACCTGCTCCAGCCGGTCGCCGGTCCGGCGCTGCTCCCGGACGGCCTCCTCGAGGCGCTCGGGCGCCAGGACTCCTGATTCGACAAGCAGCGTTCCAAGGGTCATCCGCGGGTACTCCTCAGGCCCGCCGGGGGAGGGGGGCCGTCAGGTACTTATTGGCAACCTTCGGGCGGGTTGCGGCAAGTGTGGGTTCGTGGCATACTGTGTGGCTCGTTACTGCACCAAGGAACCCCCGTGCCGAATACCGAATCAGCCAAGAAGCGCGTCCGTCAGAACTCCAAGCGCAATGCCCTGAACAACTGGCGCAAGCGCCAGGTCAAGGATCAGGTCAAGGCCTTCCTCACCGCCGTCCACGACAAGAACGTCACGGTCGCCGAGGCTGAGTTCAGCAAGACCGCTGCCGTCCTCGACAAGGTCTCCTCCACGTCGACGATGCACAAGAACACCGCATCCCGCCAGAAGAGCCGCCTGCACAAGCGCCTCAAGGCGCTGCAGGGGTCTCCGAAGCAGGGTTCCTCGAAGTGACCGCGCGGGCGGCCTCGGTCCGCCTGCTCTGCCTGGATGTCGACGGTGTCCTCACGGACGGCACCGTCCAGCTGGACGACCTCGGTCACGAGACGAAGCGATTCAACGCAAAGGACGGCCTGGGGATCTCGCTCTGGCGTCGCCTGGGCGGCGAGGTCGCCGTCATCACCGGTCGCGCCGGACTGGCAGTCCGGCATCGGCTCGAGGAACTGGGGGTTCGACACCTCTATTCCGGGAGCCATGACAAGCTGAAGGACCTGCATGCGGCGGCCGAGGCCTGCGGTGTTCCGCTGTCCGCGGTGGCCTTCGTGGGCGACGACCTTCCTGATCTTCCGGCCATGCGCGCATGCGGATACCCTGTATCCGTCCATGATGCGGCCGCCGAGGTCCGCGCTGCGGCGGCATTCGTGACCGCCGCATCCGGCGGGCACGGCGCCGTGCGCGAGACCGTGGAGCACCTGCTCCGGACCCAGGATCGATGGAACGAAGCGCTCGCCATGTTCGACCCTTCGGCCAGCCGCGCAAGCGGGGCGAGGGGCGGCGATGAGCGACCCCGCAGCCTCTGAAGCACCGGACCGCGCTGCACCTTCCGACCGTGAATGGCGGCGTCGCCGCATTCGTCCCTACCTCTGGACGGTGATTGCCGTGGGATTGTCGGCGGCATTGGTGGCGGTCGCGTGGATGGTGGACCATCGTCGGACGGATGATCGGCGTGCATCGAAGACGCGCCAGCGTCCCGTGGCCGAACTGGTGACGCCGTCACCGCTCAGTGACCAGGAGCGTTCCGGCGGCGGTCCGAAGTTCGGCTCGCAGGAGTCGGTGCGGCTGCAGCAGGGCGCATGGGTGCAGGTGGCCGACGCCAAGGGCAACCTCAAGCAGCAGTACACGGCCACGCGCATCGACCCGCTCCCGGACAAGCGCCTGTCGATGGCCGAGCCGCGCGCGGTGCTCTACGGCGACGGCGGACGGATCGTCACGATGCGCGCGGACGCAATGACCGCGCGCGTCCCGAAGCGTGCGCTCGAGAGCGGCAAGCTGACGGGGAACGTGGTGATCCGCATCTACCGCTCGCGCAACGGTGCGCCGGTGGACCTGAAGAACGACGCCCCCGACGTGACGGTGGAGAGCCCGGAGGCTGCGTTCGACCAGGCCAGCGGCGAGATCCGCTGCGACCGCGAGGTACGCATCGCGGGCGAGGTGATCGTCTTCAATGGCCAGGGGCTTTCGCTGACGCTTTCGGCCGACGGCAAGAACATCGAGCGGCTGGTGGTGGATCGTGCGCTTGAGCCGGTGCGCATCTCGCGCTCGGCGGTGGAGGCGCAGTCGAAGAAGCGTGCGAAGGAAGCGGCGGAGGCAGCGGCGCAGCCGGGTGCGGCCGCCGTTGCCGGTGCTCCGGCCGCGGGCGCCACGACGACCGCCACGACGACCGCTGCGCCAACCGCCCCCGCGGTCGCGGCGGCCCAGCCGCCTGCGGCGCCCGCCGCTTCGGGAAAGAAGGGGGCCGGAAAGGCTGCGCAGAAGGCGACGGCGCCGGCCGGTCCGCGGCTCTTCCTGCTGACCCTGTACGACGACGTGGAAGTGGTCTCCTACGAAGGAGACCGCACCACCACCGTGCGTGGCGATCGCCTGGACTCGTACTTCATCATGAAGGGCGGATCGGGGATGAGCCTGGCCGCGCGTGATCCGTTCGGGCCGCCATCGGCGCCGTTCCCGGAGGTGGCGCTGCCGGGCAACCGGGCGGCGCAGCTTGCGGCGCTCGCGATCGCCGCCGCGCCCGATGACGATGCGCTGGTGACCGTGGCATTCACGGGCCGCCTGGTGATGGCGCCTGCGCCGGAGGGAACGCCCACGCTCGGCCAGCCGGAGGGCGTGCGCATGGTGGTGAACGGGCGTCCCGCGCGCATCGAGGATTCGAAGAGCCAGGCAGTGCTCCAGGCGAAGCGCATCTCGCTCGAGTCGAAGGTGGACCGGGTGGAGCTGGTGGGCGCCGTGGATGACCCCGCTTCGATCGAGACGCCGAACTTCACGCTGGGTGCGGCGCACTTCACGCTGGACCGCTCGACCGGCCGCGGCGGGAGCGACAGCCCGGGCACCATCGTGATGGGTGGCGCGGGTTCGAAGCCGCTGGTGGTTTCGTGGTCCAAGCAGATGACGCTGGCATTGCAGCCCGGAACGGGCGATGCCGAGGGCAGCTTCCGCGGTGCAGAGTTCACGGGTGACGTGGACGTTCGCAGCCCGGACATCGAGCTTCGTGCCGGACAGCTTTCGGTGGAGGCGCTGCCCGTTGGCAAGAAGGACGTGCCGCGGCGGATCGTGGCATCGGGCGGCGTGCAGGCGAAGTCGCTCGGCACTGCGGGTGGGAGCTTCGGTGCGGACCGCGTGGAGATCGCGTTGACGCCGAACGCCGCGGGCGAGGCGCAGCCGCGCACGCTCCTCGCCACGGGCAACGTGATGGCCGGCGACGACGCGCAGACCATGTGGGCCTCCACCCTGCGCGCCACGTTCGTGGAGGCGAAGGCGAAGCCGGGAGCCGCGGCCAAGCCTGCGACCAAGCCCAGCGCAGATGCAAGGGCTGCGCGCGATGACGCCGGCGGCATGAAGAGCGACCTCGGCGAGATCGTTGCCGAAGGCCCGGTGGAACTGCGCATGGCCGATGGCGGGCGTGTCTTTGCCAATCGCCTGGAAGGTGACGGCCTGGGTCGCAATGCCCGGCTCATCGGCCCGGACGTGCTGGTGGTGCGCGGCAACCTGGTGCTTGACCAGCTGGCGAACATCCAGGTGCAGGAACAGCCGGCGCGGATGAACGCGCTCGGGCCGGGCCGCGCCAGCGCGTTCAAGGATCCGGTGCTGCAGGCATCGGAAGGGAAGATCGGCCGTCCGAAGATCGCCGGTGTGCCGCAGATGCAGGCCACCTGGCGCGAGTCGCTTTCGTTTGCCGACGGGGCCGTGAAGCCGAAGGACGGCAGCGCGGTCCGTGGGCTGCTGCTTCTTCAGGGCGCAGTGAAGGTGCGCGCCTCGCGCGAGCCGCGCGAGGCCGAGGCGCTCGACGCGGAGGAAGTGCAGATCGAGGTCATGCCGCGCGGCAAGGGCGCCGTGCGCAGCGCCAAGGCGACGCCCGAGGGTGACATGCAGGGCGTGGGCACCATGCGCGCCACCGGCGAGGTGCGCCTCGAGGCGCGCCAGTGGACCGACGGCACGCGCTCCGGCGATCCGCGGCTCTTCCGCCTGAACGCGCCGAACATCACCTACAACGGCACCGACGGCTCGGCACTGGTGGATGGAGCCGGCTCGCTGCTGGTCTTCGACCCGCCGCCGCCCGAGGACCCGGCAAAGGCTGACGAGCCGAAGAGCCCGTTCTCGCCGCACGGCACCACGCGATTCACCTGGAAGCGCTCGTTGGAGATGGAACCGCGCCCGGACGGCACCAGCCGCATCACGCTGCAGCGTGACGTGGTGATGGACCACCTTGGCAATTCGACCACCGCCACCGGAACCTTGACGGCCGACCGCATGATGGCCACGGTCCGCGGCGTCGAGGGCGCGAAGCCCGCTGCCGCGAAGGGCGATGTCAGCATGTCACTCGGCGGTCCGGCGGAACTGACCAAGGTGGCCGCGGACGGACGCGTGGTGGTGCGCACCGCCGACATGGACATCGAGGCCGGCGAGTTCGAGCTGGATGTCCCCTCGCAGATCGGCGTGGCCACGGCCGAG
>JBIIJH010000115.1:0-7868 GCA_044233905.1 Phycisphaerales bacterium | reverse complement strand
CGGCGGCGTTGACGTCGAAGAAGCCCTTGCCCCAGTTGCGGATCGAATACAGCGAAGCGGACTCCTCCACGCTCCATCCGAGTTCGGTCGCCGCGCGTGCGGGACGCGGGCGGCTTGCGGGAGCGGTGGACGAGGATTCGGTGAGTGTGTCTGCCATCGATGGAAGGGCGCGCGGGCAAGTCACCGCCGCCAAGGAGCGAATGATAGGAAAGTCGCACCCCCGCACAAGGAAAATCGCCGCGAGTTCCTCCGCGGCACCGCCGGGCCGGGAGCAGGAGGTTCAACCGGGCCGCGTGTCGGCCGCGCCGGAGCGCAGGCTGCGCGTGATGGCCACCTCGTGGACCCGCACGCTGAGGCGGTCGAGCGCCTCCTTGGCCTGCTGGAACGCGTTGGCGTCCACCGCCCGCGCATCGTGCTCTGCGGCCGCAATATGGCCCTTCAGGGCCATGATCGAGGCTTCCATCTGCTCCAGGTACGCCGGTTCCAGCTCATCCCGGACCCGCGCCAAGGCGTCGGAGATCCATTTGAGGTCCAGCCGGGCGTTGGCCACCAGGTCAACCACCCGGTGCCGCTGCATGTCCTCCCGGGCGTGGGCGAAGCTCTCCGCCTCCATCCGGTCCACGTCCGCGGGGGTGAGGCCGTAGGTGGGCACCACCTGGATGGACGCCCGGCGGCCGCTGCGGCGCTCGGCGGCGGTCACCGAGAGGACCCCGTTCTCGTCCACCAGGAACTCGACCTCGATCTGCGGGATGCCGGCCGGCATGGGCGGAATGCCCCGGAGGTCGAAGCGGGCGATAGACCGGCAGTCGGCCACCAGCTCGCGCTCGCCCTGCAGCACGTGGAAGCCCACGTTCACCTGACCGTCGACGGAGGTGGAGAACAGCTCGGTGGCGCGCGTCGGAATGCTCGAATTCCGCATGACGAGCTTGGCCACGGCGCCACCCACGGTCTCGATGCCCAGGGAAAGCGGCACCACGTCCACCAGGAGGAGGTCCCGGCGCGCGCCGGCGAGCACCGATGCCTGGACAGCCGCGCCGAGCGCGACCACCTGGTCCGGGTCCAGGGCCGCGTACGGCTCCATGCCGAAGAACGCACCCACGGCGGCGCGCACCGCGGGAATCCGCGTGCTGCCGCCCACCAGGACCACGCGATCGATCTCCGGATTGCCCGCATCGCGCATGGCGCGGCGGCAGGCGGCGATGGTTCGCTCGATGAGCGGGGCCGCCAGCTGCTCGAGGTCGGCGCGCGTGAGCGTCCGGCGGTAGTCGCGGCCGGTGCCGAGGGACACTTCGAGCGTGGTGGATTCCGCGGCGCTGAGCGCGATCTTGGCGCGCTCGGCGAACGTGCGCAGCGCCTGGCGCGCAGCGGGCGGGAACTCGAGCGCGGTGCCGAACTGCGCGCGGATCTCGCCGGTGACGAGGGCGATGATCGCCTCGTCGAGGTCGTCACCGCCGAGGCGCGTGTCGCCGGCAGTCGAGAGCACCTGGAAGAACTCGCCGTCATCGGGGCCGCCCGGCACAAGCTGCAGGACGGAGACATCGAACGTGCCGCCGCCGAAGTCGTAGACCGCGATGGTCTCCATGGCCGTGCGTCGCTTGCGCGATGCGCCGATGCCGTAGGCGAGCGCGGCCGCGGTGGGTTCGTTCACGATGCGCACGGCGTCGAGCCCGGCGAGCCGGGCCGCGTCGCGCGTGGCTTGGCGCTGGGCATCATCGAAATACGCGGGAACCGTCACCACCGCGCGTCGCACCGGGCAGCCGAGGCTTGCTTCGGCGATGGTGCGGAGTTCGCGAAGCACTGCCGCGGCCACTTCCTGCGGAGTCACCAGCGCACCACCCACGGCGAAGGCCGCCAGCGAGCGCGGACCCTCGGCCACGACGTACGGCAATCCCTCGGCCAGCGCCCTGCTCTCCGCGAACCCGCGGCCCATGAATCGCTTGGCGCTGTGGACGGTGTCGACGGGATGCTCCACGGCGTGGGAGCGCGCCTCGTGGCCCACCACCGGGGGCTGGCCCGACACGTAACGCACCACGGAAGGCAGCAGTGCGCGCCCCGCGGCGTCCGTCAGCACGCGCGGACCCGCCGCGTCGCAGACGGCGACGAGCGAATTGGTGGTGCCGAGGTCGATGCCGACGATCGGGTCGGCGGGCGTGGACGCGTCCATCGCGCGGATGCTATCGGCGTGGCCGCCGGTCACGGCTTGATCTGCGTGCCGGCATCGGGGAAGCGCTGCATGAACCGCTCGAAGCGTCGCTGCGCGGCCTTGGAAAGGACTTCCGCAAGCTGCACGACGGCCTCGTTGGGACCCTGGATGTTGAAGTTGCGATCCTTCTCCCCGTTGCTGACGGTGATCTCCGCGAGCGGAACCTCGGCGGTATGGAGCGCAGGGTCCTCCGCGGTGAGCCACTTGGCGGCGTCCACGATCGCCCGCACGCGCGTGGCCTCCTCCGGCGTGAGCGCCCCGTTCCACTCGAACTGCCGGTCGAAGGCCTTCATGCCCCCGCCGTAGGAGAGGGTGCCGTCGACGGAGACGCGGAAGTTCTCGTACTGCCGCGTATCGGCGCGGCAATACCACAGCTGCAGGCCCAGTCCACCGGTGGGCGATGCCGGGTCGTTCGGTACCGCGATCGGGGCCGAGACGCACGCAGATGCGCAGAGCGCGAGCATGCCGAGGAGCGCGCGGAGGGCGAAGGCGGCCGGGTACTTCATGGTGTGTTCCTGTGAATCCTCATCGCACGCGAAGCGGTGCGGTGCGGGCGCGGATCTCGCGGTACGCGGCGTACGGGTCGGGTCCGAAGTCGTAGCGCTCGGGCATCAGGTCCTCGGGCCGGAAGTCCGGCATCCAGCTGAGGAGCGCGAGGAGACGGATCAGTCGCGCCACGGCGGCGTCCGTCGGGTCCGCACCGGCGGCGCGCCGCACGTAGGTCCAGGTGCGTCCCTCGGCCCGCAGCGTGATGATGGCCAACCGCTCACCGCGCGCGGCGCGCATCAGGTCGGGGTTGGGCGGACCGTTCGCGTTGGACTCGTTGGTGAACCCGAACTGCGCGCACCGCGACCAGACCAGCTGGACCTGGTCCTCGTAGAGCCAGCGGGTGCGACCCGGGCGCGTGGACATGCCGATGAACGGGCTGACATCCGAATGGAGCGATCCGTCCGGCAGCAGGATGTACTTCGCCTGGTGGTCCTCGGCGGCCAGCTGCTCGGGGGCGCCGGGGCCAAGGAGCACCGTCACGTCGATCATGAAGTCGCGCGGGAACTGGCCGTCGGCGAGGGCGGGCGCCTCCGCCGGAAGGGCAGCTGCGGGCTCCACGGAGGCCACCCGATCGTCCGGCGGCGTCTCGGCGCCATCAGGCGTACCGGGTGCGGCACAGCCTGCAGGCAGCGCGGCGAGCACGGCGGCAAGCGCCATGGACTTCACCACGGCAGGCACGCGGTCGATCCTTCGGTTGCGCACGGCGGCCGTCACGGTCCGCGGAATGCTACCCTTCGTCCCTTCGCCATGCGCACCAGCGTCACGTGGATCAACGACTACCTCGATCGCCCCGCCACCGCGGAGGAGCAGGCTGACCTGCTCACTGCCGCGGGGCTCAACTTCGACGGCGGTGACGTCGCCGAGAACGGCGAGCGCTGGCAGGAGATCGAGACCACCTCGAACCGCGGCGACTGCCTGAGCCACGTGGGCCTGGCCCGCGAGCTCTGCGCCATGAGCGGCCGCACGCTCAAGGCACCGGTCCCGGCCAACAAGGCCGCGGGGAGCGCGGCCTCGAAGCACGTGGCAGTCACCAACGAGGACACCGCCGCGTGCCCGCGCTACACCGCGCGGGTCATCCGCGACGTGCGCGTCGGCCCGAGCCCGGAGTGGCTCCAGCGGCGCCTGCGCGCCATCGGCCAGATCCCGCGCAACAACCTGGTGGACTGCACCAACTTCGTCCTCTTCGAGCTCGGGCAGCCGACGCACGTCTTCGACCTCGACCGCCTCAAGGGCGCGCGCATCCAGGTCCGCCGCGCCAAGAAGGGCGAGCGGTTCCTCCCCATCGGCGAGGGCGCACAGGAAACCGAGCTTGCGGGCGGCGAGCTGGTCATCGCCGACGCGGAACGCCCGGTGGCGATCGCCGGCGTCAAGGGCGGCGCGCTCACCGCCGTCACCGACGTGACCACGAACGTCCTGATCGAGGCCGCCACGTTCGCCCCCGCCGCGGTGCGCGCCGCGAGCCGCGGCCTGAAGATCGCGAGCGACTCGTCCTACCGCTTCGAGCGCGGCGTGCATCCCTCGGAGATCGATGCTGCCGCGGAGCGATTGGTGCAGTTGATCCTGGAAACCGCGGGCGGCACGCTCTGCGACGGCAGCGTGGAAGCGGGCGCGCCCCTGCCCTCCGCGCGGCGCGTGTCGGTGCGCCCGGCGCGCGTGCGCGCGATCCTCGGCACGGAGATCCCGCTGGAGGAGATCGTGCGCGCGCTGGAAACGCTCGGCTTCTCGCCGGTGGTCCGCGGCGACGCGGTCGACTGCTCGGTGCCGCCGCGCCGCCTCGACATCGAGCGCGAGGTGGACATCATCGAGGAGATCTGCCGCATCCACGGCCTCGACCGGATCCCGCTCAAGGAGAAGCTGCCCGTGCGCGTGGCGCCGGTGGAGCCGCAGGTCTCCGCACCGCGCGCGGTCAAGGGGCTCCTGGTGGGCCTCGGCTTCGTGGAGAGCATCACGCACACCTTGGTGTCCGAACGCCACGCGGCGCCGTTCTACCGCGCCGGCCGCGCGCAGCTGCGCGTCGGAGATGAACGCGCCGGCGGCACGCCGGTGCTGCGCCCGTCGGTCATCCCCAGCCTCCTCGAGGTGCGACGCCGCAACGCGGACGCGGGGCTTGCCGAGCTGCGGCTCTTCGAGTTCGCCAGCGCGTTCGCGCTCCACGCGGACGGCTCGCACGACGAGCAGTCGCTCGTCACGCTCCTCAACGACAACCCCACCGACGCGGACAACGCCATGCGCTGGATGCGCGGCGCGTGCGAACGCACCGTGCGGCTCCTGGCCGGCAACCACGTGAAGCTTGCGGTGAGCGCGGTACCCGCCGCCACGCGCGCGCCGTGGTACTCGACCGAGGCCGCGTTGACGGTGGACGGCCGCCATGTCGGAAGCTGGGGGCTGCTCACGCCGGCAGCCACCGCGGTGTTCGGCCTCGAGGGCACGTTTGCCGCGGCCGAGCTCCTGCTCCGCCCGCTCTACGCCGGCTTCCCGCCGGAAGCACGCGCCGAGGCGCTGCCCTCCTTCCCCGCCATCGAGCGCGACCTGAGCGCCATCCTGCCCGAGACCGCCACGTGGGCGGAAGTCGAGGCGCTCGTCGCCGGACTCACGCTCCCGTGCTTCGAGTCGCTCGGCTTCGTGGGCACCTATCGCGGCAAGCAGACCGGCGCCGGACGCAAGAGCGTCACCATGCGCCTGGTGTTCCGTGCCGCCGACCGAACGCTCAAGCGCGAGGATGCCGACGCTGCCATGAACACGCTCTCCGACGCACTGCGCACCCGCATGCAGGCCGAGATCCGCGCCTGACCCACGAACCCCGGAGCACCACGATGGCCTTCCGCACGCTGTCCGTCGAAGAGTTCTCCGACATGCTCGCTGCCAAGACGCCCACCCCGGGCGGTGGCGCCGTGGCAGCCGTCACCGCCTCGCACGCCGCGGCGCTCGGCGCGATGGTGCTCGAGTTCACGCTCGGCAAGCCCAAGTTCGCGGAGCACGAGGCAACGAACGCGTCGGCACTGGCACGGCTGCGCGAACTCCGGCACGAAGCGCTCGAACTCGCCGACCGCGACGCCGAGGCCTACGGTGCGCTCAACGCGCTCTGGAAGCTGCCGAAGGACGCACCCGTGCGGTTGACCGCATGGGACGCAGCCGTGGCCGCGGCGATCGACGCGCCGCAGGCGATCCTGGATCGTGCTGCCGAGATCGCAGTGACGTGCGTTGCGCTTGCTCCGCGCACCAACGCAAACCTGGCAAGCGACCTGGCCATTGCGGTCGACCTGGCACGCGTGGCCGCGCGCGCCGCCGCGCACAACGTGGATGTCAACCTGCCCTCCGTGGCCGATGCCGCCGACCGCGACGCGCGCCGCGCCCGCATGGACCATGCGCTCCGCGAGGCCGGCGCCGGCGGGACGCACAGCGCGTGAGCGGGATGGCGGAATCCGCCCTCGGCTTCGCAGTGCTCCTGGGCACAGGCGCCGCGCTCGCCGGCAGCATGTACCTGGCCGGCATGTGGAACGACGTCATGCGTCCCTCGCGCCGCGGGCTTGGCTGGGCGCTCGGCCAGGGATTCGCCGCAAGCCCGGACGACCTGGGGCTGACGTTCACCGAACGCACGCACGAGTTCCCGGGATGCACGATGCCCGCGTGGTGGGTGGCCGGCCGCGCACCGGAGTCGGGCACGGCGGTCATCCTGCTGCACGGCCACGGCCGCTCGCGCTGGGATTCGCTGCGCCGCATCCAGCCCATTGCGGCAGGCGCCGCGTTGGTGGTGGTGCCGGACCTCCGCGGCCACGGCGACGCCCCGGGGCGAACCACGCTCGCACGCCGCGAGCCGGAGGACGTGGCCATGCTGGTGGCCACGATCGAGGCGGAGCACCCCGGCCTGCGCATCGTGATCGCCGGACACTCGCTGGGCGCTGTGGTGGCCATCCACGCCGCCGCACTGCGCGCCGAGGCTGGATCGCCCATCCACGCCGTCATCGCGTGGGGCCCGTACGACCGCGTCCGCACGCCATTCGAGGCACGCCTGCGCCTGCGCGGTCTTCCCGTACGGCCGTTCAGCGACGCGATCCTCCGCCTGTGGTCCGCCCTCGATGGACCGGAACGCCCCACCACCGCTTCGGCAGCGCTCCTTCGGGACACCACCCTCGGGATCCATGCCGACACGCAGGACCCAGTGTCGCCCATGGAGGATGCCGAACGCATCTCATCGGCGTGTGCCGGCAGCACCGTCGTCCGAACGGTCGGCGTGGCGCATGCCGACCTCGGTACCTGAGGCACGGTTCGTCGCAGCGGGACATCATGCCGCGTCGTGACGCAGCCCGCGGGGGAACGCCCCTCCTATGCAAGGCAAGCCGGAACTGCTATCACCCCGTGCATGAACATTGCCACCTCCAT
Organism: Phycisphaerales bacterium; assembly: GCA_044233905.1. Taxonomy (GTDB): domain Bacteria; phylum Planctomycetota; class Phycisphaerae; order Phycisphaerales; family SM1A02; genus UBA966. Next base: position 736 of record JBIIJH010000115.1, on the reverse strand, counting down.
TGCGTTCAAGGGCCTGCAGGTCGCCGCGCTGACGCCGGCCGCACTCGATTTCAAGACCAAGGAACTCATCGCCCTCGCCTGCGGCGTCAGCCGACTCTGCGAGGGATGCGTGGTCCACCACGCCAAGGCAGCGCGGGCCGCGGGTGCCACGCTGGAGGAGATCCAGGACACGCTCGACGTGTGCACGATGATGGGCGGCGGCCCTGCAACGGTGTATGGGCACAAGGCGATCGAGGCTTGGAAGGCGGGGTGAGGCGGGCGCGCGACGCCGGACCCGCAGGGGACTGGCCCCGTCACCTTGCGGGGCGGGCGTTTGCGACGTTCCACTCGCGCCTCCGTACTGGCCCCGTCGCCTTGCGGGGCGGGCGGCATGGCGATGACGCGATTCTCCGTTCCACTCGCGCCCGCGTACTGGCCCCCGTCGCCTTGCGGGGCGGGCGGCATGGCGCCGCCACTGCCCCTCCGGCGAGGGGGCCAGGCACCGTGTGTGCCAATGGCGTCGGTTCGGCAATGGCCTCACCGCCGCGCTTGAGTTTCACGCGGTGCGTCCATTCACTTGACCGTGTACGTCACGTGTGCGAGCACCCGCAGCGAGCACGGGACCCCTGGCCCGAGGCGTCGACAAGCGCGAAGGCCGGCAGCTGGATTCCTGAGTACTCCCGGGTGCCGCCCGGACGAGCGGTTGTCGTCGAGGCCGAGCGCAGCCGGGTGGAGCGAGGCCGTCCGCGGGCCAGGG
>JBIIJH010000114.1:0-7870 GCA_044233905.1 Phycisphaerales bacterium | reverse complement strand
CCTCAAGGAACAGGATTTCCGCCTGTTCACGCTGAACATCCAGCGCGAGATGCCGGACTTCACGCTCTTCGGCACGTTCGGCTACGACGCCGTCCAGAACCAGTACTTCGGCGGACTGAACATCAGCATCGGCGGCCAGGGGCCGTCGTCCATGCCGTTCAGCACGCAGGCGATCAATCGCTGAACGCTGCGCGCCGGACGCGCCGCCGCAGGCACGCGCGGGCACCGCGCGAAACACTCAATCGAACAGTTCCTCGGCGCGCGCCGGCGGCTCCATGCCCAGGTGCCGGAACGCGGCCACGGTGAGCCGTCGTCCCTGCCGCGTGCGCGCCAGGAATCCCACCTGCAGGAGGTAGGGCTCCACCACGTCCTCGAGCGTGAGCGCGTCCTCGCCGATGCTCGCGGCGATGGCCTCGAGCCCCGCCGGGCCGCCTCCGTAGGTGGTGGCAAGCGTGCGCAGGTAGCGCCGGTCCAGCTCGTCCAGGCCGAGCGCGTCGATCCCCTCGAGCGCCAGCGCATCGTCCACGGTGCGCCCGTCGAGGCGGCCGCCCGCGCGCACGGCCGCGAAGTCGCGCACGCGGCGCAGGAGCCGGAGCGCGACGCGCGGCGTGCCGCGGCTGCGCTCGGCGATCGCCTGGAGCGTGGCGGCAGGGATGCCGTCCATCCGCAGGAGTCCCGCGGCGCGTCCCAGGATGCGGACGATGTCCTCCACCGGATAGAAGCCGAGGTTGTGCACGATGCCGAAGCGCGTGCGCAGCGCCTGCGTCAGCAATCCGGCGCGCGTGGTGGCGCCGATCAGCGTGAACGGACGCAGGCCGATCGTCACCACCTTGGAGTGCATGCCGCTGTCGACCGTGAAGTCGATGCGGAAGTCCTCCATGGCGGGATAGATGTATTCCTCCACCGCGGTGGGGAGCCGGTGGATCTCGTCGATGAAGAGCACGTCGTGCGCCTCCATCTTGGTGAGCGTGCCGATCAGGTCCGCGGCCTTGGTGAGCGCAGGGCCGCTCGTCACGTACGCGCGCGTTCCCATCTCTGCGGCGATCACGTGCGCCAGCGTGGTCTTGCCGAGGCCCGGCGGGCCGTGCAGCAGGACGTGCTCCATCGGCTCGCCGCGGCCCTTGGCCGCCTCGATGGCGATCCGGATGCGCTCGATCAGGTCGCGCTGGCCCACGTATTCGTCGATCCGCCCCGGGCGCAGTGCCCCCGTCGCCTGCTCGGCGTCGGCGGCCTGTTCGGTGGACGAGACGATGCGTTCGCGTGCCACGGCGGTCAGAACTGGACCTGCGGCGCGTTCCGCTGCGCCGGGTCGTCCACCTGGAAGAAGGGCATGTCCTGGAAGGCGAACATGCGCGCCACGATCACCGCGGGGAACTGCCGCGCGGTGGCGTTGAAGCCCTGCGCCGCGTCGTTGTAGCCGCCGCGCGCGCCGGCGATGCGGTTCTCGATCTGCGAGAGCTCGCCCTGCAGCTGCAGGAAGTTCTGGTTCGCCTTGAGGTCGGGGTACGCCTCGGCCACGGCCATCAGCCGGCCGAGCGCACCGCTCAGGCCCTGCTCGGCCTGCAGGCGCTCCTCCATGCCCATGTTCGGGCGCACCGCGGCGGCGCGCGCGCTGATCACGTTCTCGAGCGTCTGCTTCTCGTGCGCGGCGTAGCCCTTGACGGTGTTCACCAGGTTCGGCACCAGGTCGTGGCGACGCTTGAGCTCGACGTCGATGCCGCTGAACGCACCCTGCGCCGCGATGCGGCCGCGGGTCAGCGCGTTGTAGACGCCGATGCCCCACAGGACCAGCACCGCGCCGAGCAGCACGATGCCACCGATCACCACCACCGCGATCATTCCGAGTCCGGGCATTGAGCTTCTCCTTGCGCAGGATTCCCCGCGTCCGGGAAATCCTACAGCAAATGGGTACCGGGAACGCCTGGGATCTCTTTCGCCATCCGCACCACGGCGTCGAACTCCGCCTTGGTCACGGGCGTCACGCTCAGCCGGTTCCCCTTCTGGAGCGCCGCCATGGCACCGAGGGCCTTGCAGCCCTTCAGCTCCTCCAGGGTCACCACCCGGGCGAACCGCTCCACGAACCGCAGCTCGCGCATCATCCACCGCGGCTCCTCGCGCGTGGACTTCGGGTCGTGGTACTCGCTCTTGGGGTCGAACTGCGTCGGGTCCGCCTTCGCGGCGCCCGCCACCTCGGCGATGCCGGCCACGCCGGTGGGTTCGGCGTTCGAGTGATAGACCAGCACGCGGTCGCCGGCCTGCATGCCGTCGCGCATGAAGTTCCGTGCCTGGTAGTTGCGCACGCCTTCCCAGCCCGTCACGGTGTCGCGGCGCAGGTCATCGATCGAATAGACGTCGGGTTCGGACTTGCAGAGCCAGTATCCGGGCATGCGGCGAGGATATGCTCGAACCCGATGATCGCTGCCCTCGCGAGCGCCCTGCTTCTCTGCGTGCCGCCCGCGGCCGGGCAGGTGCCCGCCGGCACGCCTGCGCCGGCGAAGCCCGCTCCGGCCCCTGCGCCCGCACCGCCCGCCGATACCGCGCCCCCCATGCCGCCCATGCGCCCGACACACGGCGAGGGCTCGAATCCCGACGGCGAGGCACGCGCCGCCGCCCGTGCGGCCGCGGAGTCGGACCTCCTGATCACGCTCGTCCCGCCACCCCTCACGGCCGAGGAACTGCGCGCGGTCTCCAAGCAGCTCGGTGCCGGCGCCGGCTCGGAGAACGCCGTGGATGCGTCGGTGCAGCGCTACGAATCGCTCACCGCCACCAAGTACGACGCCGCCCGCCTGAGCGTGCGCGCGCGACTCGCCGCCGGCTTCCGGACCGCCACCGCCACCGGCATGCTGCAGCCGATGGCCGGACCGGAACTTGCCGCGCTGCTTTCGGAGAGCGCCGATTGGCGCGCCACGCTGGCGGCGGCGGATTCGGACTTCCTGAAGCGCGCCGCGCTGCAGCGCTCTGCCGACGCGGCCATCTGCCCCGGGCTTGCGCTGTATTCACGCGTGGTGGAGCGCGACGACGCCCCCGCGTCCGATCCGGCGGCCGCACTGCGCATCACCGACCTCATCGATCGCGCGGAGGTGAGCGCCACCGACCGCCTGCGCGTGGAGAACGCCCTCGACCGGCAGTGGACGCGGCTTGCCATCGCCATCGCCGCGCGCCGCGTGGAGCTCTCGAACATCGCCATCGAGCGCGCGCGCCTCGAGGAACAGTGGGGTCCGGCGTGGGAAATCACCGCCAGCCAGGCCACCATCGACGACCGCATGCGCATGCTCGACCGCCTCGCGGCGCGCGAGCGCGCCACCGAGGGCCCGCTGCGCGACGCCACGCGCGAGGCAGCCGCCACGCTCCTCAAGGTGCTCGCGCCCGACGCCGCGGAACGCGTCCATGACGTGGCCGACCGCACCGTCTGGCCATGGCTCTTCGAATCCGAGCTTGCGCTCGAAGGCGCGGTGTCACGCGCCGGCGCCATCGGCGGCCCGCCGCTCGGCGAGCCGCTCGCGGCCATGCTCCACGAGATGAAGGTCCGCCTCGGCGGTACGCGCCGCGAGCTCGGCAAGCGCGCCGCGAAGGCCGAGGAGCTGGAGACCATCATCGCCAACGCGCAGACCGGCACGCCGACGCCGGACCCCCTGCCACTCCTCGAGGCGCAGCGCAAGCTCCAGGAGATCCTCGATCGCCGTCGCCGCACGATCCGCGATGCCGCAGTGCGCATGCAGCAGGCTGCCGCGGGCGATCCGCTTACGCGCGCCATCTTCGACGAGCGCGTGGCCGCCATCGAGGCCGAGACGCGATCCGCACAGTGGCGGCTGCGCGGCATCGACGAACGCATCGCGGAGCTTCGCGGCGGCACCGAGGCCGGCGAAGAGGCCAAGCCCGAGGGAGACACGAAGCCGTGACGTATTCGCTGCCGAAGCGTGCGCCGCGGGCGATGGCGCTCCTCGCGCTCGCCGTTGCCACGGTCGCCACACTTGGATTTGGCCCGATTGCCGCCCGCCAGAGCGCGCCGGCCCCCACACCGCCCGCCCCTGCCCCGCTCCTCGCCCGCGTGCAGACGGGCAAGGGACAGTTCACCATCGAACTCCGCGTTGCCGAGGCCCCCATCAGCTGCGCCAACTTCGTGAACCTGGTGCGCCGCGGCGCCTACGACCGAAGCGCCGTGCACGATGCAACGCGTGTCATCCGCCAGAGCGGCGGCCCCGGCCGATCGTTCGATCCTGGCTACGTCATCCGCCGCGAATTCAGCGCCAAGCTCATGTTCGAGGGCCCCGGAATGGTGGCCATGCAGAAGGCGCCCGACGGCGCGCACGCGCACGGCACACAGTTCTTCGTCACCGTGAAGGAACAGCCGCGCTGGAACCTGGACATCCCGATCTTCGCCACCGTCTCGGGCGGCCAGGACGTGGTCAACATGCTCGAGCTGGGAGATCCAATCCAACGCATCGAGATCGACGGCGACCCTGCCCCGCTCCTGGCGCGCTTCGCCAAGGAGATCGCCACGTGGAACACGGCGCTCGACGCGGCGATGGTGCAGGCGAAGCTGCCGCCGCTGCGCGCCGCCGCGGCATCGGTGGCCACGCCGCCCGCAGTTCCGGCGACACCGCCCGCGCATCCGTGATCCGCGCGCCGCGCCGACGAACGCCGGCAATCACCGTCAGTTCCAGCTCTGCCCCTTCGGCCACGCATCGCTTCCCTGGCGTTCGGCCAGCGCGATGGTCCGCTCGAGGTCCATGACCGCGTCGCGGACGATCGCCACGCGGCGGTACGGGTCCGCCTCCGCGAGCAGCCGATAGCGCATCTCCGCGTCGCGCACCAGCGCGTAGCCAGCCACCTCGATCGCGGCGTGCACCGGCACGTCCGCGCGCGCGAACCAGCCCACCACGTGCTTGGCGGCCTCCACGCGACCCAGGCGCGGGCGCGAGAGCAGGTCGTGCATCATGCTGCGCACGCGGCGCATCGGCGGCCGTTCCTCGTGCATGCGCTCGAGCGGCACCAGCTCCGCCATGCGGTACGCGCGTCCGCCCTCCGGTTCGTGCATCGCCAGGATCCGCGCGCGCGCCACGCCGTGCAGCATGATGTCGTGGCGACCGTCCGAACGGCGCCCGTGCTGCACGATCCGACCCACGCACACCACGGGCCGCAGCGCAGGCGCGCCGGAATACTCGGTGCGCCACGCATCGCCCGCGAACGTGGCCATGGCGATGGGCGCCGCATGCTCGAAGTCACCGGCCGCGGAGCTGCCGAGCGCATCCTCCACCATCTGCCGGTAGCACGGCTCGAACACGTGCAGCGGCTGCAGCGCGTGGGGAAGAAGCGAGACCGTGGGCAGCGGGAAGAGCGCCACCGGTTCGCGGAAGTCGATCGCGTCGGCGTCGAACATGCCGGGGATGGTAGGCAGCCCGCGTTACGGCGTCCGGGTGCGGAGTTCCACCGCATCCTCGCCGCGCTCGCGGCGCACGTCGCGGCGGCGGCTCACCGTCTCGCGCCACGACTCCACCACGCCCAGGCGCTGCACGCTGGCCACCGCGGTGATCCCGTGCAGGTCACACTCGGCCGCGGGCACCAGGCCGTCGGAAAGCACCTTCATGCGGCGCCACAGCTCGCGCCGCTGGCTGCGGAGCGGGTTCGACGCATCGGCAAGGCGGTCCGTGGCCAGCTGCACTTCATCGCCCATGTAGGCGGTCGGCGGCGCCTCCATGACGGCCGTGCCCAGCCGCCCCCATTCCTGCCAGAACGCGGCAAGATCCGCCACCGTGGAGGCGCGGCGCTGCATGCGCGGCACCCCGAACGGCAGCCCGAAGAGGTCCACGTCCGCGCCACCGGCGGCGCGGCGCAGTTCGAGCAGCCGCCGCACGTTGGCGAGCGCGTCCTCGTAGCGGTCGAAGCCCATGGTGTCGCGGTAGGTGTGCGCGCACGCGGCGTGCAGTTCCACGCTGACGGCGTCCACGCCGGCCTCCACCATCGCCTCGATGGCGCCGGCAGGTGCCAGCAGCTCCGTGCGCACGTGCACCGCGCGCACGCCGGCCTGCTTCGCCATGCGGATGAAGGATGGCAGCTCGGGATGCCGCATCGGGTCGCCCAGGCCGGAGAATGTCAGTGCCACGTCACGCGCATCGCCAAGCTGGTCGAGCACGCGCTCCATGAGCGCATGCGTCATCGGCGCGCGCTGGATGGTGCCGTAGCGATGCGGGCTGGCGCTGCCGTTGGCGAATCGACCGGTGCAGAGTTCCACCAGGATGTGCTGCGGCGCGAACGTCGGCAGTGCCGCGTACTGGCGCTCGAGCGCCGGCACGATCGCCTTCCAGTCGGGCAGCGTGCCACCGTGCTCCGGCAGGATGGGCTCCAGGCCGCGCCGCATGCGGAGCTTGGCGCGCGGCGAGTCGAAGATGGCGCGCACCGTGGCGATGCGCGCCGCGAACGGCGCGTGCACCACCCAGCGCGGCGCGCTGCGGAGGTCGTAGTTCCACTTGGCGCGCAGGCCCGCCATGGCGCCGACGGTGGCGCCGGGCCCGCGCTCCGCGAGGAATCGCAGTGCTTCCACGCCCGCCGCACACGGCGACAGCCCGGGCGGAGCATCGCCGAAGACCACGCCGCGGCGTCCGACCGCGTCGAAACGCGCGGCCACGTCCTCGATGCCCGCGTGGCCGTCCACCAGCACCAGTGGCCAGTCCGCACCCACGATCACCGCGCCGTCCAGGCGGCGCGCCTCCAGGCACTCGGCGATGGCGCGCGGCGCCAGCATCTCGTCGAACACCGTGGTGCCGCCGATGCCGCCGCCCCACATGGAATCGCACCACATGCGGCTGGCGGCGATCGCGGCCGACTCCGGTCCGCGCAGCGCGCCGCTGCAGCCCTCGATCTCCACCGGAACGCGCGCCTGCGCGGCGGCCACCAGCGGCGCCATCGCAGCGGGCGCGTCGGTGATCACGATCACGCGCTCCACGCACGATGCGCTCGCCACGCGCTCCACGGTGCGGGTGAGGACGGGCCGCCCGCCGAACTCGCTGTCCAGGTGACGGTTGACGCCGGTGCCGCCGTGCTCCGAGTCGGCCACCACCACCGCCACGATCCCGCGCGAGCGGCGCGGTGCCGGCATCTCCACCTCTACGCGCGGCAGGTGCGCGCGGCGCGGGAGCGGGAGCGGCTTGCGCACCACGGCGTGGCGCCGGAGCACTTCGCCGATGGGCATTTCCACCGCTTCGGCCACCACGCCCGCGCCGGCATCGATGACGCGCAGTCCCGCCTCGCGATCCGCGCTCACGAAGGCGCGCACGCGGCGCATGGCGGCGTCGTGGAATTCGCGGCGCTGCATTCCCAGGCGCCATTCGAGCGTCGCCAGCGTGAGGAACGGGTTGAGCTGCGCGCTCCACGCGGAATCAAGCGCCGAGCCGCGCGCGTGCCACACGCCGTCCACGCCGAGCGGGTCCACGCCCACGAGCGCGACCGGATCGCAGCCGATGTGCCGGAGCAAGCGATGCGCGCGTTCCTCCGCACGCCCGGCGCCGAGCGAGCCGAACTCCGCGGAATCGCCGCCGCCCTCGCCGGTCAGGCGGATCGGTCCCTGCCACCACCGCATCGCAGGGCCCTGCAGCACTGCCGGCACCACGAGCGTGGTGGCCGACAGAAGCTTCGACGGCAGCTGCCCGAGGATCGCCTCCAGGTCCGGCTCTTCCACCCCCAGCACCACGGCATCGGGCGCAATGCCCGCACCGACAAGCGGCCGAAGCGCACCCGCCGTGCACGCGAGCACGTACCTGCTGCGTGGTTCCGGGTCCGCCAGCGCACCGAGCGCACGCTCGAGCGACGGCCCCTCCGCCGCCAGGATCCCCAGCACCTGCGAGCAGGCGCCGGAGAGCTCGGCAACGCCTGC
>JBIIJH010000235.1:0-2599 GCA_044233905.1 Phycisphaerales bacterium | reverse complement strand
GCCTGCGGGAGTGTGCGTGGTCATGCTGATCACTTCTTGGGGGCAGCGGCCTTGGCGGCGGGAGCGGCAGCCTTGGCGCCCTTCGCGCCCGGCTTGGCGGCCTCGGCGCCGGCCTCTTCGGCCTTCTTCGGCTTCTTGCCGGCGGCAGCCTTGATGCTGCGCACCTTCACGATGCCCAGCGCGGTGTTCTTCGACGGATCGAAGCGATCCTCGGACGTGAGCTTCGCGATGCGCTCGGCGCGGGTCAGCACGTTGCGGTGCTGGTTGAGGGCGCCGGACTTGGTCTTGAGGCTGCGATGGAGGCTCATGGTGATTCGATCTTTCGGTTCAGTCGGCGGCGCCTGAGTGCGCCGCGGGTGCGGTCGGGTGATGCGTCGGTCGTCGTCCTGCTATCGGTAGGCCTCGGGGTACGCCTCGCGGAAATCCTTGTTCGCGCGCGGGTTCTTGGCCTTCCACTTGTCTCCGACGTTCCGGATCTTGGCTTCGAGTGCCTTGATCTCAGGCGATGATTTCTCGGAGGGGTCGCGGTAGCCGGGCAGGACGATGACTTTGCGGAGCAGCGCAGTATCGTCTGGAACGAGGTACGCATCAAGTCCATTCAGCTGGCAGAAGTCCACCAGCTCGGCCGCGCGTTCGCTGGAGGGGTGGGCCAGGACGAAGTAACGCATGCCCTTGACGCGCGGATCGCCGTTGTTATCGGTTGCCGGCCGGTCCTTGGCGCCCACCTTGCGAACCGCGGAGTCGTCGGATTTCGCGATCGCGGGGACCCGGGGGGAGGAGGAATCGGACGCCTTCGGGGCCTCGGGTGCCGCCGCCGCGGTACCGGATGAACCGGACGACCGTGCCAACGAACCGCCGCGCTGGACGCCGATGCCGTACGCGATGGCAATCGCCACCACGACCGCTGCGCCGATGACCGCTGCCTTTGCAAGCGAGACTTCGAAGGTGGAGGGAAGCCCCGGGGCACTCCCCGTGCGCCGCGGCGAAGCGGACACCGGAGCGTCACCGCCGCCAGCCGAGGGAGACCCCGGGCGGCGCATCAGTTCGTAAAGGGCCGGTGCTGCGCGGCGTGCCATGCGGGAAGTGTAGTGGAAGCGTCAGGGGCCGATGCCCCTGCCCCATGCCTCTGCCGAAGCCACCACCCCGGCGTGCGGATCGACCCACTGGCGGGCGTCGATCACCGGGAGGCCATGGAACCCCGCCATCTCGAGTGCGATGCGGTAGGCCAGCACGTCCAGGCGAGATTCCCCGGAACTCCCCACCGGGCCGCGCATGCCCGACCGCAGCAGATCGGCGACGCGGGCGGAGGCGATCCGGGCGCCGGCGCGCGAGGCGAAAGCCGCCGGGTCGCCGCCGTCGGCGAGGACCGCGGCGGGGTCAAGCGAAATGCCCACGGGAGGCCACGGGGCGTCGTCGGCGTTCGATGCATCCGCCACGAGCACCCCCGCACGGTCGGCGGCGGCCACGATGGCGGCGATGGCCTCCGCGCGGCGCGGGGCATCGCTGCTGTCCACCGCCGCGCGCGGCAGCTGGACCGTCACCGGCACGCGGCCGAGATCGCCGGCGAGTTCGCACGCGGCGCAGGCGGCGTCGATGGCGCGCTCGGCGTTGGCAGGTTCCATGAAGTGCGCCGCGGGAATCCACGCATCGATCCCCGATGCCACCAACTCGAGCCGCGTGAACGTGGCGCGCAGGTCGCGGCGCGCGCTGGCACCGAGGTCGCGCGGGCGCATCCCGGGATGGGTCGCACTCAGCTGCACGCCCCGGATCCCCTGCGATGCTGCCCACACGAACGCCGCCGCCGGATCGCCGAGCGGCGCAACGGTCACGGCAAGCGGCAACTGCGTCCTGGCACCCATGCGCGCAGCGTAGTTCGCGCGCGTCCATGCGTGCACGGGGAATAGACTCCCATCCATGCGTCCCACCGCTGCGGTGCTTCTCCTCTCGCTTGCCACCCTGTTCGCCGCCATTGCCTCCGCGGGCGTCGGCGCGATGAGCGCGTTCCGCTCGTTGCCGCAGATGGGAATCACCGTGGCCGGCACCGAGGAATTCTTCGAGGGCCGGACCGAGGACATGGGACGCTACGCCGCCGGACGGCTGATGCAGCCGGTGTTCCTGACGAGCGACCGCGTGCAATTCGCCTTCTCCGCACTGGCCGTGGGATGCACGGTGCGGGTGGCACGGCTCAGGGGCCTGCGCGGCGCCGCGTGGGCACGCTGGCTGCTCATGGCAAGCGTGGCCGTGGGTGCCGTGGCGCTTGCGGTGCGGGCTGCCATCAGCCCGGGCATGAACGCGGATCTCCTCGCCTACTGGGACGCCGTGGCCGCCGGCGAGCGCATGCTCGCCGCGGAAGCCCTGGAACGGTTCGACGCCGGGCATCGACTGGCCGACGCGCTCTACAAGGTCCAGCTCTTCGCGGTGCTCGGCGCCATTGCGGCCTTCGTGCCGGCACTCATGCCCGCCCCGGCCGCCGCACCGGGCGCCACCTCCAAGCGACCCGCATGAAGGCCGCCACCACGCAACCCCCCATCACGCTGAAGCTCCCGCGCAAGGGACCGAAGCAGATCGAACGCGCCCGCGCGCTGCTCGCCGTATCATT
>JBIIJH010000113.1:0-7981 GCA_044233905.1 Phycisphaerales bacterium | reverse complement strand
ATGACCAACCTGATCCCGTCCGCGCTGAACCTGATCGCACATTCCGTGGCCCAGTCCTCGGACGGTCCCTCGCTTCCCGGTGCAGCTCCTGCGGCCCCGGCCGCAGGCACCCCCGGTGCCGCGGCTCCCGGCGCGTCCAACGCCGCTCCCGGCGGCAGCAGCTTCATGATCATGATGATCGTCCTCCTCGGAGCGATGATCCTCTTCTCCTTCGTCAGCTCGCGCCGCGAGAAGAAGAAGCGCGACCAGCTCCTCGGCAACATCAAGAAGCACGACAAGGTGCTCACCATCGGCGGTGTCGTCGGCACCGTGGTCGAGGTGAAGGACGCGGAGATCGTCCTGAAGGTCGACGAGACCTCGAACACCCGCATCACCTTCACCAAGAGCGCGATCTCGCAAGTGATCCCGCAGGACGCCGCGGCCTGAGCCGCCCGTCCACGCTGCCGACACGGACGGTACTGACTCACGCGGCACTGACTCACGCGGAACCCCCGAGAACACGATGCACCTGCTCTTCCACACGCTGATCCTCCCGCTGCTCCTCGTCATCTACGTGGCCGCGGTCCGCAAGTCATTCGCGCCCCTGAAGCGCACGCTGCTCGACGTGGCGGTCATTGCCGCCACCTGCGTGATCATGGTGCTCGCCATCCTGCCGCCCGAGCAGAAGATCAAGCTCGGCCGCGACCTGCGCGGCGGCGTCAGCCTGATCTACTCGGTGAACATGCCGGCCGGCGCCGATTCCGCCACGAAGAGCGAGCTCCTCAAGCAGACCATCAAGACGCTCAAGAACCGCGTCAACCCGCAGGGCGTGCTCGACCTCACCATGACGCCGCAGGGCGAGGACCGCATCGAGGTGGTCATGCCGCTGCCGGGCGACGACGTCCGCGCTGCGCAGAAGGCCTACACGGACGCGCTCGATGCGCTCCTCTCCAAGGCCCGCCTGACCCCGCGCGAGCTCGATGCCGCGCTCGATGCCGGCAAGGCCACCGACCTCGCCAAGGGCGACGCCTCCCGCGTCGAGCAGTTCGCTGCGCTGCAGCAGGCCTGGACCGCATCGCGCGCCGCGCGTGCCGCCTACGACGCCGCCACGGGCGCGGGCAAGCAGGGCGCCGACCTCGACACCCTGGCCGATGCCGCCGCCGCCGCCGAAGTGACCTACGACGCGGCGCGCTCCAAGGTGCAGACGGGCGCGCTCAGCTCGAGCCGTTGGTCGCGCGTGGTGGTGCTCCCCGTCACCGCCAAGAAGGGCGAGGACCGCGACACGGCCGTCACCCAGCTCAAGGCCGAGTTCCCGTCCGCCGCTGCCGAAGTCGATACCGCGCTCTCGCTCTACGACGCCTATGCCGCCAAGCGCACCACGCTCGATGACCCCGAGGACCTCAAGCGCCTGCTCCGCGGCGCGGGCGTGCTCGACTTCCGCATCGCCGTCACCACGCAGAACTCCCTGGGCGTGAACATCGAGGAGCTTCGCAAGCAGCTCTCCGAGGGCGGCCCCATCGCTGCCGAAAGCCCGGTGGCGCGCTGGTTCAAGATCAACAGCATCGACGAGTGGGCGAACACCCCCGCCGCGCGCGAGATGCTCCAGGCCAACCCGGCCGGTTACTTCGCTTCCTCGCGCGGCCTCGTTGCCGGCGCAGGCCCGGACAAGAGCATCTACGTCCTCCTCTGGACCACCCCGGACCGCAGCCTGGTCCATGAGACCGGCGGCAAGGAATGGGCGATGAAGCAGGTCGGCCGTACCGCCGACGAACTCGGCCGCACCGCCGTCAGCTTCCAGCTCGACGATGCCGGCGGCACCGAGATGGGCCGCCTCACGGGCGCCAACGTGGGCCAGCCCATGGCCATCGTCCTGGACAACCAGGTCTACACCGCGCCGAACCTCAATTCCAAGATCGGCGACCGTGGCCAGATCACCGGCAACTTCAGCGAGAAGGAAATCGACTACCTCGTCCGGGTGCTGGCCTCCGGCTCGCTCGGCGCGCGGCTCTCGCCCGAGCCCGTCTCGGTGAGCGTCCTCGGCCCGGCCATGGGCAAGGACAACCTCCAGCGCGGCCTCAACAGCGTGCTGATCTCGGTGCCCGCCACCTTCGCGGTGATGGCGCTCTACTACTTCCTGCCGGGCATCATCGCCAACATCTCGCTGCTGGTGAACGCGCTGATCATCTTCTATGCGATGTCCCTGGTGGACGCCAGCTTCACGCTGCCCGGCCTCGCCGGCATCGCGCTGAACCTGGGCATCGCCGTCGACAGCAACGTGCTGATCTACGAGCGCCTGCGCGAGGAGCTGGTCGACCGCAAGCAGGGGCTGTACGAGGCCATCGAGACCGCCATGCGCCGTGCCGCCACGGCCATCATCGACGGCAACATGACGCACCTCATCGTCGTCGTGGTGCTGTACTGGTTCGCCGGTGCCGAGGTCAAGGGCTTCGCGCTGGTCATGGGCATCGGCGTATTCAGCACGCTGGCCGCCGGCCTGATCGTCACGCAGGTGCTCCTGCGCCTCTACGCCCTCGGCCTCAACGCCAAGAGCATCTCCATGCTCCCGATCGCGGTGCCTGCGCTCTCCCGCGCGCTGCACCCCAACATCGACTGGCTGCGCTTCCGCTTCGTGTTCTGGGGCGGCGCGCTGGTGTTCGGCATCGTCTGCGTGGCGGCCACCCTCGGCCGCGGCAGCGACATCTTCGAGACCGAGTTCCGTGGCGGCACCACCATGACCATGTCGACGCGCCCCGCGCGCGCCGGCGAGCATGACTTCGGCGGGCGCCTCGCGCTCAGCCGCAACACGGTGGAGGAGCGCCTGCGCGAGGTCGGTACCGCCAACGCCGCTGACCCGGTCCTCGGCGAGCTCCGCAACGCCACCGTCCTCACGGTCGGCGAGACGAACGCCGCGCTCGAGTCCTCGTCCTTCCAGATCAAGGTCCCCAACGCGGCGGGCGTGGCAGACGATGCCCCCATCGCCAACTCCCTGGTGGCGGCCGTGGTGGAGGCGTTCAAGGACGACATGGACATCCGCCGTCCGGTGAAGTTCGCCGGGCTCGGCGAGGCATCGGCGATCGGGCATTCGTTCCGCATCGACCGTCCTGGCCTCGGTGAGGTCCTCGGCCGGCCGTCGCTCGACTACCCGTGCGACTCCGTCATGGGCGGCGTGGCGATCGTGGTTTCCGAGATCGATCCGCCGCTCGCACCCGCCGACGCGGCCGAGCGCATCCGTCGCATGCGCAGCAGCCCGGCATTCGCCGAGGCAGGCGGCCGCACGGTGGACGTGGTCGGGCTCGACGCCGTGTCGCCCGGCATGTACCGCACGCTGGCCATCGTGGTGGCAGACCCGGACCTGGCCGGCGCGCGCATCTCCGACACCACCTGGCAGAAGAACTACGCGGACCTCGAGTGGAAGCTCGTGTCCTCGGCGCTCAGCCAGCAGGCATCGCTCGAACAGGTGTCCAGCATCTCGCCGTCGGTGGCCCGTGACCTTGCGTCGCAGGCCGCGCTCGCCGTGCTGCTCTCCTGCATCGGCATGCTGATCTACATCTGGGTGCGCTTCGGCTCGCTCCTGTACTCGGTGGCCACGGTGATCGGCGTCGTCTTCAACATCTCCGTGTGCCTCGGCATGCTGGCGATGAGCAAGTGGATCGGCGAGACCCCGGTGGGGCACTTCCTCCGGATGCAGGACTTCCGCGTCGACCTCAACGTCGTGGCGGCGCTCCTGGTGGTCATCGGCTACTCGCTGAACGACACCATCGTCATCCTGGACCGCGTGCGCGAGAACCGCGGCAAGCTGCCGTACGCCACGCGCTCCATCATCAACAACTCGCTGAACCAGACGTTCAGCCGAACCCTGCTGACCGGCGGATGCACCGCCGCCACCCCCATCGTGCTGTACCTGGTGGGTGGCCCGAGCATGCAGCCGTTCGCGTTCACGTTCTTCGTCGGCCTGGTGGCGGGCACCTTCTCGTCCGTTGCCATCGCCGCGCCCCTCGTCTACGTGCCCGGCGACGGATCGCCGGAACAGGCCGACGGCCAAGCCGGAGCGAATGCAATCGCGCCGGCCGCAGCCTGAGCCTTCGCTCGAAGTCATCGCCGCGGGCAGCGCGCCCCGGCTTCATGCAAGTGTCCTGACGGATTCGCCACGGAAGGAGATTCCCAAATGTCGAACGGTGCTCGTCTTGGTGCAGTGATCGTGGTGGTGGCAGTTGCCTCCATCGGCCTCTATTTCGCATTCATGACCCCGTCCGGGGGTACGTCCGCGGATCCGGCCGCCCCGGTCGATCCGCTGAAGTCGCCCGAGGCCATTGGCGGCGAAGTTGCCGCGGGCGATCAGCTGGGCGCGCCGCCGCCGGAGGCCTTCGGCCCGGGCAGCGGTACGGTCGGCGGTGCCAAGACCGACGCTGCGGGTTCCATGGCTGCGGGCTCAACCGCTCCGGGTTCGACCGCTCCGGGTGCAACAGCTCCGGGCACGGTGGCAGTGAAGGGCGCCGAGACCGGCGCCGTGGCTGCTGGTGTGGGCGCTGCGGCCGCCGGCGGAACGAAGTCGGCGGGTGGCGTGGTTCCCACCGGTGCCGGCAGCGGGACCGCCGCTCCGACGGCGCCGACCTCGACGCCTCCTGCCAAGTCCACGACGTCGGTGGCCGCTCCCGCAGGCGCGGATTACACGGTGAAGTCCGGCGACACCCTCGAGGCGATCGCCCGTGCGCAGCTTGGTGACGGCCAGAAGTGGCGCTCCATCGTCGAGATGAACCCGGGGCTCGATCCCAAGGCGCTCAAGGTGGGGCAGAAGCTCAAGATGCCGGCCGGAGGTACCGCCACGGCCAAGGAATCCTCGGCACCCACGAGCGGCGCGGCTAACTCGGCCACCAACACCTACACGGTGCAGAAGGGCGACACGCTGGTCGCCATCGCCCGGAAGTTCTACGGCGGCGACTCGGAGTGGAAGCGCATCCTGGACGCCAACACCAGCGTGCTCAAGGGCGACGCTGCCGCTCTTCGCCCCGGCATGAAGCTGACCATTCCCGCCAAGCGCTGACCCGGCGCCGATCGGCAGGATTGAAGTACGATTCGAGGCCTCGCCGGCTGTTATAGGACATCACCGGCGAGGCCTTCTTTATTTCTGAGACTTTCCTGATCACTTTCGACCCGCATAACGGCAACAAGCGTACATCTTGTGTTGTCGGAGGTGCGAATGGCTGATGAGCCCTGACACCCCGGCGCTCGCTTCCCCACGGAACCTCACCCACGGAAACCGCATTCATGATCCACGCCGCTCACCGAGCCATCGCTCCTGCCGCATTCATCGCCTCCGCCGCCGTTGCCATGTCGCTGGTTCCGCAGCCGACCGCGGCGCCGTTGGCATCTGGCCAGTCTTCCGGGTCCGAGCGCATGATGATCGGCGCAACTGCGATGGGTCCGGCGTGCATGGCCGAGATCCCCGGCGTGCCGATGTCGCTCTGCTTCATCCCCGGCACGCCCGCCGAGGAGATTTCCAAGGTCACGCAGCGCCTCCAGGAGATGTGGGCCGCCGACCTGGCCGCGCGTGACAACGGTGACGGTGCCGACGGCGGAGCCGCCTACCAGCTGGGCAATCGTTGGAACATCAACGGCAGCTCCCAGCTCGGCGCTCCCGTGACGCTCCGCTGGTCGATTCCCGCCGACGGCCTGTCGATCCCGAATGACCTCTCCGGCGGAGCAGCCTCCCCGAGCAATCTCCTGGCGACGTTCACCACCAGGTTCGGAAGCGCGGAGGCCGGCAAGAACCTGATCCGTCAGGGCTTCACGGCGTGGAGCAACCTCTCCGGCATCACCTACACCGAGGTGACCGACGACAACGCGGCATGGGGTGCTCCAGGTGGCACCACCCGCGGCGACATCCGTATCGTGGGCCGGACATTCCCTGCCACCGGCGTCCTCGCCTACTGCTACTTCCCGAACAACGGCGACATGGTGTTCGTGACGTCGAACAGCAACAGCTGGTCGGGCGCCAACAACAACCGCTACTTCCGCAACATCTTCATGCATGAGCTCGGTCACGGCTTCGGCGTCTCCCACACGTGCCCGGTCAACCAGACCCAGCTGATGGAACCGTTCGCATCCGCTGCCTTCGACGGCCCGCAGACCGACGACATCCGCGCCGTACAGCGCTACTACGGCGACCGGTACGAGCTGGTGAACGACCTCGCCACCACCGCGCCGGCACCCTTCAACGCCACGGGCACCACGGCCGTGACCAACGTCTCCATCGACGACAACCTCGACGTCGACTGGTACAAGTTCGATGCCACCATCGGGTCGAAGATCTCGGTCACCGTTTCGCCCACGGGCCCGACGAGTTACCTGACCGGTCCGCAGAACGGTGACGGCAGCTGCAGCGCCGGAACGTCCGTCACGCCGCGCGTGATCCACAACCTGGGGTTCGGGATCTACCGCGGAGCCAACGGCGGAACCCTGCTGATCGCGAGGGACTCGGCTGCCGCCGGGTCCAGCGAGTCGATCCAGAACTTCGTGATCCCCGCGACGGATACCTATCGAATCAAGGTCTCTCCCTCCACCACCACCGATGACATCCAGGTGTACTCGGTGGCGTTCACCATCACTCCCGCGCCGGCCCTCCCGGGCGACTTCGACGGCGACGGCCAGGTGGGCGGCAATGACCTGGGCATCCTGCTCGCGAGCTGGGGCCCGGTCACCTGCGGCAGCCCGTACGACCTCAACAACGACTGCGTGGTGAACGGCGGCGACATGGGCGTCCTGCTCTCCAACTGGGGCTGAGCCGCGCGCGGGGCCCATCGGGTCCCAAGCATGCATCCGCTTCGCCTGTCCTGCGAACCCCACCGGCTGGCGCCTCGTGCGCCGGCCGGTTTCTTTCCCTGCCATGCGCGTCCACTTCCATGACGATTACGTGGTTGACCTGCCCGCCGGGCACGCCTTCCCCATGCGGAAGTTCGTATGCCTGCGGGACATCCTGTTGCGCGAGGGGCTGGCACGCCCGGAGGACATCGTGGCGCCCGCGGAGGCCCCATGGGAACTGCTTCGGCGTGCCCATTCGGAGGACTACCTCTCGAAGCTGCGCGACGGTAGGCTCGATGCCGGCGAGGTGCGTCGCCTTGGCCTTCCGTGGAGCCCGGCGCTGGTCCGGCGCAGCCGACGCGCCACCATGGGCACCCTGATGGCGGCGCGTGCGGCATTGGCCGACGGCATTGCCGCGAACCTGGCCGGCGGCACGCACCATGCATGCCATGACCATGGCGAGGGGTACTGCGTGATCAACGACGTGGTGGTGGCCATACGAGCGCTTGCTGCGGAAGGAACGGCGCAGCGTGCATTGGTGGTGGACCTCGACGTGCATCACGGCAACGGCAACGCCGAGCTCCTCGCGGGTGATGCCGGCGCCTTCACGTTCTCCATGCATGGCGAGCGCAACTACCCGCTGCGCAAGCCGCCGTCCGACCTCGACGTGGGTCTTGCCGACGGAACCGGGGACGAGGCCTACCTGGAAGCACTGCAATCGCACCTGCCGATGACGTTCGCACGGTCCCGGCCTGACATCGTCTTCTATCTCGCGGGTGTCGATGTGGTGGCCGGAGATCGATTCGGGCGCCTGGCACTCACGCGGGCGGGGCTCGCACGGCGAGATCGCTACGTGCTGGAACAGGCCCGCGCGCACGGCGTTCCCGTGGTGCTGGTGCTTGCCGGTGGGTATGCACCGACGCCGGAGGCGACAGCGGATCTGCACGCGACGGTGCACCGCGAGGCAGCGGCGTTGGGCATGGGCTGAGAGCGCGCAGGCAAGCCCGCGTACTGGCCCCCGTCGCCTTGCGGGGCGGGCGGCATGGCGCCGCCACTGCCCCTCCGGCGAAGGGGGCCAGGCACCGGTTGCGCCAATGGCGTCGGTTCGGCAATGGCCTCACCGCCGCGCTTGAGTTTCATAATGCGCGTGCATGCATTCGACGGTGAATGTCACGTGTGCGAGCACCCGCAGCGAGCACGGGAC
>JBIIJH010000014.1:0-27166 GCA_044233905.1 Phycisphaerales bacterium | reverse complement strand
GGGCGGCCGGCGGGCACGTAGAGGTCGTCGCTGGTGGCGCCGTTGGGGTACTGGAAGTTCCACGCCCACTTCTGCGCGGTGACCTTGATGTCGAAGGCATTCTTCGGCGCGGTGTAGATGTCGAGGTAGCTGCGGAAGCCGACCACGAAGATGCCGATCACGATGATGGTCGGGATGATCGACCAAGTGACCTCGAGCGGCGTGTTGTGGTGCGGGAAGTCGGTGCGGAAGCGCTCGCCCTTGCGGTGGCGGTACTTCACGACGAAATACACCATCAGCCCCACGACCAGCGCGAAGAAGAAGTAGCAGATCCAGTTGATGACGTCGAGGGTGTGATCGACGCCGCCGGAGATGGTGGACGCGCCGGTGGGCATCCAGAAGGTGGGCGCCGTGGGTCCGGAGGCTGCCCCCGACTGGGCGGCCGACGGGGCCCCTGACTGGGCACCTGATTGGGCACCTGATTGGGCCAGGACCGCGAGTGCGGAAGCCTTCGAGGCGGCGTGGCTGATGATCTGGGAAGTCATTGACATGGTGTTCGTCTCTTCGTGAATTCGTGTCGGCTGCGCGTCAGTGCGCGGAGCCTCCGGTGTGCGCGGCCGCGGGCGGAGCCAGGCGACGTGCCTGTGCCTCGCGCCACCAGAACCAGCCCAGCCCGCCACCCAGCAGCATGAGCGTGAGCACGCCCCCGAGCTGCATGACGCGCATGGCCATCACCACGTAGCCGCCCGCCTGGGCGTCGTAGATGTGGCACCAGAGGATGATCCGGTCGAGCGTGGTCCCCACCTTGCCCTGCGAGGCCTCGAGGAGGGCCATGCGGACGTTGGCGGAGTCGTACTTCACGCCGTAGAGCACGCGGCTGAGGCGGCCGTCCGGCGTGAGGATGAAGATGCCGGCGGCGTGCGAGTACTCGCCGTTCTCCTGCATGCGGTATTCGAAGCCCACCGCGTCGGTGACCGAGCGGATGGACGACTCCTCGCCGGTGAGGAAGTGCCAGCCTGCCGCGGACTGCGGCCGGCCGTACTCGGCGACGTAGCCCGCCTTCTTGCCTTCGGCGAGGTCCGGGCCTTCCTTCGGGTTCACCGAGAGGGCGATGATGTCGTACTGCTGGCCCACCGTCCAGTCCATGTCCTGGATGCCGCGCACCAGCGCGTTCATCACCAGGCTGCAGAGCATCGGGCACTTCATGTAGCCGATCTGCAGGATGGCCGGCCGGTCCTTCGGCAGGACGTCGCGCAGGGTCACGGGGTTGCCGTGATCGTCGCGGAACGTGGCCGAGAGCGGCAGCTGGGAGTCCAGCTTGTCGATGATGGTGACGCCCTCGAGCTCCGGGATCGCATCGGCCGTGGGGGCCGAAGGCACGTACCCGCCGCCGACCGACACCTGCGCGCACAGCGTCGCGGTGGCGGCGCTTGCGGCGAGCGAGGCGAGGATGGTGCGGGCGATGCGCATCATGGAACCGTAGGCAGGATCACTTCTTCTGGCCGGGCGCGGTTGCCGGTGCCGGCGCGGACGCCGCAGGGGCGGCCGGAGCGGGCTTCTTTGCGGACGCGCTGGGGACGGCGAGCGACGGGTTGCCCGCCACCATCTGCATGGCGTCGGACACCTTGATGCGCTCGCGCGTCACCTGCTGGCCGCCCACCTCGATGGTGTAGGGGCCGGCGGAGTTGAGCAGGTCCTTCTGGCGGGCCGTCAGGTCCTTGAGGGCCACGTACTCGGGCTCGATGACCTTGGCCTCGAACTCGTTGCCCTCGGTCTGGAAGTAGATGACGCTGATGGCGATGACGAGCGCCGCGAGGATGGCGATGCCCATCAGGGACACCAGCCAGGTCTTGCCTGCCTCCGGGTCGTCCCAGAGGACGCCAGTGGAGGTCTCGAATTCGTTCTGCTGCGTTGCGGTGGACATGGTGTGTTCCGTTGGTTGGCTCACATGTTCTGGAACGCCAGGCTCTCGCCGAGCGACGGGTCACGCGAGGCCAGGAGCGACTTGCCCTTGAGCGAACGGGCGGTCATCGCGAGCACCAGCGCGAGGACTCCGACGGCCAGGAAGATGAGCGTCGGGTCGCCCAGGTGCGGCGAGTCGCTGGCGTGCTTCTCGGCGAACTCGCGGTAGTTGGCGAACTCGCCCAGGTCATGCGGCACGTGCGGCATGATCAGGTAGTACAGGTCGATGAAGCCGAAGACGAGCATCCACACGCAGCCGGCGGCCAGCGTGGCGGGCCAGCGCTTGGGCCAGCGCGAGATCAGGAAGACGAACGGCAGCACGAAGTGGCCGAAGAGGAGCGCCCAGCTGAGCCACAGCCAGCCGCCGACCTGGCGCGGCAGGTACCACGCGGTCTCTTCCGGGAGGTTTCCGTACCAGATCAGCATGAACTGGCTGAAGGCGATGTACGCCCAGAACACCACGCCGAAGGCGAAGATGAGCTTGCCGAGGTCCTGGTAGTGCTCCGCGGTGATGATGCCCTTGAGCTGGCCGTCGCGCTGCAGGCGCAGGCATATGAGGGTCATGACGCTGTAGCCGCAGGTGACGCACGCGGCGAAGAAGTACACGCCGAACATGGTGCTGAACCATGCGGGCGAGAGGCTCATCATCCAGTCGACGGCAGCGAAGGTGATCGTGAGGCCGAAGAGGATCATCGACGGACCGGCCCACTTGCGGCAGGTGGCGGTGATGGCAGGATCGCCGGTGCGGTCCTGGCGGAGGCTCGAGGTCCAGAAGAAGTTCGCGAGCCCGCCCCACACCACGAAGTAGATGGCGGCGCGGACGAAGAAGAACTTCTCGTTGAGGAAGCCGGACTTGTTGGCCACCAGCTGCGCCTCGGCAGGCGAGATCTTGGCCATCTCTTCCAGGTTGGCCCAGGGGAAGAGCTCGTCCAGGTGGCCGGTCCAGCCCATCCACGCGATCGGCAGGAAGAGCACCCACATCCAGCGCAGGTTCTGCGCGAGTGCCTCGGCCGGGCGGCGCACCGCGACGCTCCAGCCGGCGCGCGTCAGGTGCTGCACGATGACGAAGAAGAGCGCGCCGAGGCAGATCGCCAGCGCGAACATCATGCACACCAGGTAGGTGCGGGCGAAGTGCGCGGTGTCCCCGGAACGGAAGCCGTTCCAGGCGCCGAAGCCCAGGAAGGCGACGGCGGCGATCCCGCAGTTGCGCGCGTGCATCGCGAGGCTCGAGCCGGTCAGGTTGCCGGCGGAGAGGTCGGGCGCGTGATTGTGGTCGTGGGCCATGCTGTGTCTTTCGTGTCTGGTGCTGTCGGTGCGTGGCGTGCTCAGTTGGCCGCGCCGGCGACCTTTGCGCCGGAGGAGCCGGCGTCCTGGCTGAACTGCAGCGCCTTGACGTAGGCGGCGATCGCCCAGCGGTCGTCGACGGAGATCTGCGCGCCGTAGCCGGCCATGTTGCGGATGCCGTGGGTGATGGTGTTGAAGAGCTGGCCCATCGGCTGGTGGCGCGTGGTCTCGTCATGCAGGCTCTTGGCGGCAACCCACTGGGTGCCGTTGACGGGGCCGTTGACGTTGGAGACCAGCTCCATGGCACGCTGGTTCACGGCGCCGTCGCCGTAGCCCGCGTAGCCGTGGCAGGCCGAGCAGTAGATGTTGAAGCGCTGCTGGCCGCGCTCGAGCGTGGCCTGGTCGAGCTTCATCGAGGTCGGCAGCGCGGTGGCCCACTGGCCGTCCACGACGCCCTCGAACATGTGCGTGTCCACGTAGGACTCGCCGCGCGCCACTGATCCCTGCACCGGCGGGCGCATGGCGCGACCGTCGGCAAAGAGCGGATTGGGCGCCTGGGCCTTGAACTTCGGCTGGAAGTCCATGTCCCAGAAGATGTGGATGGGACGGTTCGGGCTCGGCGTCGCGCGCATGCGCGCGAAGACCAGCGGCGGGATCAGCGCGATGCAGCCGCCGATCATGAGGACGTAGACGATGATGCGGGGAATCTTGAACACGTCAGTCCTCCACCACCGCTTCGACGGCGGATGCGCCGAGGGACTTCAGGAAGGCCTCGGTCTTGCTGCGGTAGAAGCGCGGGTCCCGCGCCTCGATGGAAATGAAGAATCGGTCGTCGGACGCGCGGCGGAAGCGCTCGCACGTGAAGAGCGGGTTGTGCAGGCGCGGCAGATGGTTCATGAGGAGCATGAGGCCCACGCAGCTGAGCGCCGAGAACAGGATGGTGAGCTCGAACATCACGGGCACGAACGCCGGGATGCTGAGCGCAGGCTTGCCGCTGATGAGGAACGGGTAGCCGGTCACCCACACCATGGCCCAGACGGTGAAGTCGAAGGAGTTGGTGAAGAGCTGCAGCACGAGGCCCGTGGTGCATCCGGCAGCACCGGCGCAGAAGACCAGCACCGGCAGGATGGTGCGCTGGATGCCCATGGCGCCGTCGAGCCCGTGCACGGGGAACGGCGTGTGGCAGTCCCAGTAGCGGTAGCCGGCGTCGCGGACCTTCTCGGCCGCGGCCATGATCTGCGCCGGATTCTCGAACTCCGCCAGCAGGCAGTTCAGCCGGGCAGGCGCAGCCGTCTTCGTGTCGGTCTGTGTGGTGGTGAGCGTGGTCACTTGGTGTCTCCGGGCTCGTGCGCGGCAGCCGGGCTGGCGCCCGCCCCGTGCGAGTGGCCCCAGCCTTCCCAGTGCGGGTCGGCCTGCGGCATGACGGCCTTGACCTCGGCGATGGCGATCATCGGGAGGAAGCGGCAGAAGAGGAGGAACAGCACGCCGAAGAGGCCGAAGGCCCCGAGCATGGTGCCGATGTCGACCCAGGTGGGCACGAACATGTCCCAGCTGGTGGGCAGGAAGTCGTTGGCCAGGCTGGTGACGATGATCACGAAGCGCTCGAACCACATTCCCACGTTGACGAAGAGGCTGAGGACGAACATCAGCGGGATGCTGGTGCGGATCTTCCTGAACCAGAAGAGCTGCGGCGTGATGACGTTGCAGCTGACCATGATCCAGTAGGCCCAGGCGTACTGGCCGAAGGCGCGGTTCATGAACGCGAACTTCTCGAAGAGCGCGCCCGAGTACCAGGCGATGAAGAACTCCATGCCGTACGCGTAGCCGACCATGCACCCGGTCACCAGGATGACCTTGTTCATGTTGTCGAGGTGGCGCAGCGTGATGAGGTTCTTCAGGCCGAAGAGCTCGCGCGCCGGCACCGCGAGCGTCACCACCATGGCGAAGCCGCTGAAGATGGCGCCCGCGACGAAGTACGGCGGGAAGATGGTGGTGTGCCAGCCCGGGAGCTGGCTGGTGGCGAAGTCGAACGACACGACGCTGTGCACGGAGAGCACGAGCGGCGTGGAGAGCGCGGCCAGCAGCAGGTAGGCGCGCTCGTAGCGGTGCCAGTGGCGGTTGGAGCCGCGCCATCCGAGCGAGAACAGGCCGTAGGCGATCTGCTGGACCTTGCCCTTGGCGCGGTCGCGCATGGTGGCCAGGTCCGGCACCAGGCCGACGTACCAGAAGAGGAGCGACACCGTGAAGTAGGTGCTCACCGCGAACACGTCCCAGAGGAGCGGGCTGCGGAACTGCGGCCACATGTCCATCTGGTTCGGGATCGGGAACAGCCAGTAGGCCAGCCAGACGCGGCCGATGTGGATGCCCGGGAACAGGCCGGCGCAGATGACCGCGAAGATGGTCATCGCCTCGGCGAAGCGGTTGATGCCCGTGCGCCACTTCTGGCGGAACAGGAACAGGATGGCGCTGATCAGCGTTCCTGCGTGGCCGATGCCGACCCAGAACACGAAGTTGGTGATGTCGAACGCCCACATCACGGGGTTGTTGAGGCCCCAGACGCCGACGCCGGTGAAGATCAGGTAGTGGACGACGAAGCCCAGGTTGAGCACCAGCAGCATGCTCAGCGCGAACATGACGTTCCACGCCATGGGCACCTTGCGGAGCTCGTTGGGCCGGCAGACGGTCGCGGTGACCTCGCCGAAGTCCTTCACTCCGAGCACGAGGGGCGAACGCTTGCCCGGCGTCTCGCCGGTGTTGTCGATCTCGGTGAATCCGTGCATCGGACGTCCGTGGTCAGGGGCTGGGATGGTGCTCACGCCTTGCCTCCGTTCGGGGCGGCAGCGGCGTGGCCGGCATGGTCATGGCCTTCGTGGCCGTGACCTTCGTGCCCGTGGTCGCCGTGCCCATGCTCGATGGCCGGGTTGTCGACGCGGGCGAGGTACTTGAGGCGCGGCTTGGTGTTCAGTTCCTCGAGCAGGTCGTAGCTGCGCTTGGTGCGCTGCAGCTGCAGGACGTCGCTGCCCTCGACGTTGAGATCGCCGAAGACGATCGCGCCGGTGGGGCATGCCTGCTGGCAGGCGGTCTGGACGGTGCCGTCGGCGATCGAGCTCGCACCCGCACCCGACTCGACGCCGCCCGCGCGCACCCACTTGTTCTTGGTGGCGATCTTCGCCTGCTGGATGCGCTGCGTGCAGAAGGAGCACTTCTCCATGACGCCGCGCATGCGCACGGTGACGTCCGGGTTGAACTGCATCTTGGTCCAGTCGTTCGGACCGTCCTTGAGGTAGTACTCGGGCTTCGTCATCAGCACGCCGCCGGTGCGGACCGGGTCACGGCGGTTCCAGTCGAAGAAGTTGAAGCGACGCACCTTGTAGGGGCAGTTGTTGCTGCAGTAGCGCGTGCCGATGCAGCGGTTGTAGACCATGTTGTTCAGGCCGTCCTTGTCGTGCACGGTGGCGGCCACCGGGCAGACCTGCTCGCAGGGCGCGTTCTCGCACTGCACGCAGGTGACGGGCTGGACGCGGTACGCGTCGGGACGCGCGGCGGTGCCGCCCTTGAAGTAACGGTCGATGCGGATCCAGTGCATCTCGCGGCCACGGCCCACCTGGTCCTTGCCGACGATCGGGATGTTGTTCTCCGCCTGGCATGCCACCACGCAGGCACTGCAGCCGGTGCATGCCGCGAGGTCGATGGTCATCGCCCAGCGGTACTTGGCGCCGTCGAGGTTGGATTCCTCCCACATGGAGAGGCGGTGCGCCACGTGCGACGCGTGCTTCGCGAAGTCCGGGTGCTCCTTGTAGTGGGCGAGCGAGGCCTCGCGGATGAGGGTCGGCAGGCGCTCCTGGATGGAGTCGAGCGGGATGCTCTCCACCGGGGCGTCCGCGGTGCCGTGGTCCTGCGTGTGCGCGAAGGCGTAGCTGCCCTCGGCCTTGGATGCCTTGGCGCCGGTGACGAGCCACTGGCACTTGCTGGTGCGCAGCGCGGCCGCCGAGAAGCCGGACTCCGCGCCGATGCCGCCCGCTGCCTCGCCGCGGCCGTAGCCGACGGCCAGGCCGAGCACCTCGTCCGCCATGCCAGGCACCACCCACGCGGCCGCGGTCGCCGAGGCGCCGCCCGCGGTGACGGAGACCATGTCGCCGCTCTTCACGCCCACCTTGGCCGCGGTGGCCGCGGACATGAGGAGCGCGTTGTCCCAGGTGATCTTGGTGACGACGTCCGGCAGTTCCTGCAGCCAGCCGATGTTGGCGAAGCGGCCGTCGTGCATCTTGCCGTCGCAGAAGAAGACGAGCTCGAGGCCCTCGGCCTCGGTGCGCGCCTCGATCCACTGCGCCATCGCCTTGCCGGCGAGGTTCGGGGCGGGCGTCGCCTCGCGGCCGGATGCGGTGCCTTCGCAGGTGCCGCGGTCGAGCGAGGTACGGAAGTGCGCCTCGAAGTCGGCGCCGGACTTGCCGCTCACCGCCATGTGCGTGCGACGCACCAGGTCGAGGCCCGTGCGGACGTCATCACCGGAGAGCGCAGCGACCATCTCGAGCGCGCTGCGGCCACCCTCGGCCGAGTCGAGGAGCGCCGCCACCAGCGGCTGCGTGATCGACACGGTGCCGTCGGTGGCGCGGGTGTCGCCCCAGTTCTCCAGGAAGTGCGTCATCGGGACGTGCCAGGTGCAGCCCGCGGCGCGCGACGTCTCGTCGACGCGGTACGAGAGGTGCACCACGGCCTTGGCCTTGGCCATGGCGGCGGCGAAGCCGAGGTCGGCGGGCGCATCGAACACGGGGTTCGTGCCGAGCATCACCAGCGTGTCGACGGTGCCCGCGTTGAGCGCGGCCGCCACCTTCTGGATGCCCACGACGCACTGCTCGGCGTCGGTGCCGGAGGTCTCGACGGTGCTGCCGTACGCGCCGAGCTTGGCGTTGATGGCGGCAGCCACGGCGTGCGTGGCGGCCGACTGGCGCGGACCGGCGACGACGAGCGCCTTGCGGCCGGCCTTCTTCAGGTCGTTGACGAGCGCGTCGACCACTTCCTGCTCGTGCTCGCCGAGCTTCGGCGCGAACGCGGCCATCTGGCGCGCGCCCTCCACGCCCACGCGGTCGGCCACGGCGGCGGCGAACGCGGCCACCTGCGACGGCTTCATGGCGATGCGCTGGTCGGCATTCATGCCGGTCAGCGTGAGGATGCCTTCCACCTGGTAGACGCGGCTCATGGCGGCAGCGGAGGCGTCCTTCGCCACCAGCTTGCCGTTGTCGCGCTTCACGAGCGAGCGGGCCGCGGCCCACGCGCGCGAGTTGGCGACGGCGTTGATGTCCTCGTGGAGGAAGTCGCAGTCGAGGCTCAGGATCACCTCGGCCTGGTCGAACTTCGGGTGCACGCGGCGGGCGGTGCCGAAGGCGGCCGCGGTGCCGGCGAGCGAGCTGTCGTCGTTGACGGCGCACCACGATGCCCACGTGGCCTTCGGGAACGCCTTCATCAGGCGCGCCTTGGCGTCGAGGATGCTGGGCGAGGAGGTGGGCTCGGCCAGGACCACGAGGCCCGCGCCGCCGTCCTTCTTCCACGACTCGCGGCGCGAGTCGATGAACGCGTCGAGCGCCTTCGCGTTGGATTCCTTGCCGCCCTCGAGCGCGATGCGGCTGCGCTCGGGGTCATAGAGCTCGAGCACGCGCGACTGCGTCATGGCGCTGGACGGGCCGACCTGCGCAACGCCGCGCGAGGCGAGCGTGGCGGGGTCGATCGCGGCCGCGCCGCCGGCGAGCGGCGACGAGGGGTGCATCGGGTTGCCGTCGAGCTTGATCGGACGGCCGTCGAAGCTGGTGGCCAGGAGACCGAAGCCGACGCCGCACAGCTCGTAGCTGGTGGCGTAGGTGACGGGGATGCCGGGCGTGCGGTTCGCGGGACGCGACGCGTACTCGGCGAACTTCGCCTCGGGGAAGCGACGGCAGCCGGCGGCGGCAAGACCGGCGAGCGCGAAGGACGCGCCCATCATCTTGATGAACGTGCGACGCTCTTCCTCGGTGGCCTCGGAGGCACCGGGCTGGAACTCGCGGTGCATGTACGCCTGGAACTCCGGCGTGTTGGCGAGCTGCTCCACCGAGCGCCAGTAGGCGGAGCGGCGGGCCGGGCCACCTTGCGGGGCGGCGGCGGGAGCGTTGTCGGTTTCGGCGGAGCCGTGGTTGCAGCCGTCGTGCATGTGTTCTGTTCCGTGTCTGGTGACGTGTTCTGGAGTCGTCCCTGCGCCTGCAAATGCCGTGAATCAGCGGTGGCAGGTCGAGCAGTTGTCGTTCGGGTGGAGGTCGTAGCGCTTGATGAGCTCAAGCCGCTGGTCCTTGGTCCAGGAGTCGGTGGGCTTCGAGAGGTTGAACACCTCTTCCGGCGGGCGCACGTGGTCCACGGCGTTCCGGTGGCAGCTGAGGCACCAGCCCATGGAGAGCGGCTGCGCGCGATGCACTTCCTCCATCTGGTCGACGCGTCCGTGGCACTCGACGCAGCTGACGCCGCGGGTGACGTGCGCGGCGTGGTTGAAGTACGCGTAGTCGCCGAGCTTGTGCACCTTGATCCACTCGATGGGCATGCCGGTGGCGTAGCTCTCGCGCACCTTCTCGAGCTTGGGGCTGTCCTTGTGGATCTGCGTGTGGCAGTTCATGCACGTCTGCGTGGGAGGCACGGCGGCGTGCGCCGCATTCTCGACGGTGCTGTGGCAGTAGCGGCAGTCGAGGCCCAGCTTGCCCGCGTGGAGCGCGTGGCTGTAGGGCACCGGCTGCACCGGCTGGTACTGGCCGTCGAGCGTCTTGGGGCTGAAGCCGTAGGCGACGAGCAGCGTCATGTAGAGCGGAGCGACCGCGCCGACCACCAGCACGAAGGGGAGCAGCGCGTTCGACCAGCGGGGAAACAGGAATCGACTCATCTGGTATTTCCGTGCAGGAGATCCGAGCAAGATGGCTCACGGCCACGCCGATGAACTTCGTGCAATTTTTCACGAAGTCCGATGTGCATGGTAGGGCAACGCCGTTGCAGAGGTCAAGAACATCGGTCGCCGCCACTGCTACCCTTTGGGATCGGGGCGCTCAATCTGTGGCGCCAGGGTTGGCTCGGCAAAAGTTATTGGACACTATTACGCGTGATCGACACCCACTGCCACCTTCTTCATGACGGCATCCACGAGCGGCTCGACCGCGTCTTGGCGGAAGCGCGCGCTGCGGGTGTTCACGGGTTCATCACCATTGCCACCACCACGGAGGACGCGGTGCGCGGCGCTGCGCTCGCGCAGGCGCACCCGGATGTCTGGTGCACGGCGGGCATTCACCCGCTCCACGCCGCCGACCCCATCGATTGGCACGACCTGGAACGCGCCGCGCGCCACCCCAAGTGCGTGGCATGGGGGGAGTTGGGTCTCGACAACCACTACAAGGAACCCGCCCCCGCCCTGCAGTTGGAGGTGCTCGAAGCGCAGCTGGAACGGATCCGCGGCTGGCACGCCGAGGGACTGGTGAAGCCCGTGGTGATCCACTGCCGGCGCGCAGTGCCGCAGCTTCTCCCGGTGCTGCGCTCGAGCGGACTCCCTGCCGACCGCTTCGTCTTCCACTGCTTCACGGAAGGCCCCGACGAGGCGCGCGCGGTGCTCGACTTCGGCGCGTGGATCAGCTTCACCGGCGTGGTGACCTTCCGCAGCGCGCCCGAGGTGGCGGCCGCCGCGAAGCTGGTGCCCGACGACCGCATCATGTGCGAGACCGACGCGCCGTTCCTCTCTCCCGAACCCGTGCGCAGCGCCCGACCCTGCCTCCCGGGCTACGTGATGCACACCGGACTCTTCCTGGCAGCGCTGCGCGGCACGCCGTTCGATGCATTCGAACGCATGGTGGACGCGAACGCGCGACGCTTCTTCGGCCTGCCCGAGGGCACCGGGCGATAGCCTGACCCTCCATCATGCCGCTTGACCAGGACCCAACCCCGGACGACAGCCCGCTCAGCGGGTTCATGTCGCTTGGCGGGCACCTGGACGAACTCCGCGGCCGGCTCATCAAGGCGATCATCGTGCCGCTGGTGATCGGCTGCGCGCTCTTTGCGGGCGGCAACTACGTGCGCGGCTTCCTGGTGCAGCCCCTGATGGAGGCACTGGCCGCGCAGGGCCAGCCCACCAACCTGCAGGTACTGAGCCCCACCGAGACGCTGATGGTGGACCTGAAGGTTGCCATCTGGGCATCGCTCACGCTCTCGCTGCCGTGGGTGCTGTTCCAGCTGTGGAAGTTCGTGTCGCCCGGGCTCTACGCGCACGAGCGACGCTACGCGCGCTTCCTGGTGCCGCTGTCGGTGTCGCTGGTGGTCATCGGGCTCACCGGGCTCTACCTGGCGCTTCCCTACATGCTGGCACTCCTCATCAGTTTCGGCGTGGAGGAGCCGCGCACCATCGCGCCGCCGCCCTCGGCGCTGGTGGAGGGGACGCCGCACATCCCGGTGCTCGATGCAGACCCCGCCAGCGCCAAGCCCGGCGAAGTGTGGATGCTGAAGCAGGACTCCCAGCTCTACGTGGCCATCGACACGGGCCGCGAGGACGGGCGCATGGAAGTGCGCACCATCGCCACGCGCACCACCGGCAACCTGACGCAGCAGTACCGGCTGGAGGAGTTCATCGACTTCCTGCTCTTCTTCGCCGCGGCCATTGCGCTGGCGTTCCAGATGCCGGTGGCGGTGCTGCTGCTCGGCTGGGTGGGGATCATCGACACCAAGATGCTGCGCGGCTATCGCAAGCATGCGTTCTTCGTCTGCACCATCATTGCCGCGGTGATCACGCCGACGGTGGACATGTTCAGCATGCTCTTCCTGCTGGTGCCGCTGTACCTGCTCTACGAGCTGGGCATCATCCTCCTCACCATCGCGCCGCCGCAGGCGGTCTCCGAGGGCGGCGTGTTCCGCAACGCGCTCGGCACCATGATCGGCCGCCCCAAGTACAAGCCCAAGCGCACCGACGGCAACGAGGGTGACGAATGACCGGGCCGCGCACGCGGCGCGGCGCACGGAGCGGACGGCAGGCGCTCCTGCGGATGGCGGGGCCGCAGGCACTGCGCGCGGGGGCGCGCGCCAACGACGTGGGCATGATGCTCCGCGCCATGACGCTCGCGCGGCACGCGGCGCACAAGGGTGAGGTGCCCGTGGGCGCCGTCATCTACCAGGGCCGCACCGTGGTGACCGAGCAG
The DNA here is from genome assembly GCA_044233905.1 of Phycisphaerales bacterium. Lineage (GTDB taxonomy): Bacteria > Planctomycetota > Phycisphaerae > Phycisphaerales > SM1A02 > UBA966. The sequence continues at coordinate 14,762 of JBIIJH010000014.1, read as the reverse complement.
GCCAACGACCGCGAGGCCACCGGCGACCCCACCGGTCACGCCGAGCTTGCCGCCATGCGCGAGGCCGGTCGCGCGCGCGGTGCGTGGCGACTCTCCGACTGCTCGCTGGCGGTGACGCTCGAGCCGTGCGCCATGTGCGCGGGGGCGATCGTCAACGCGCGCATCGGCCGCGTGTTCTTCGGCGCGCACGACCCGAAGGCGGGCGCGTGCGGCAGCCTGTGGAGCATCCCCGCGGACGGACGGCTCAACCATCGACCGCCGATCGTGGCGGGCATCCTGGCGCGCCCCTGCGGCCGGCAGCTCACGCGGTTCTTTGCGCGCCGGCGTCAGGAACGTGCGGCATCGCGCGGGGCGTCGCCGGCAGCCTCGCCAGCCTCGGCGCGCGACGCGTCCACCAAGCCGTCGCCGAGCGTCTCGCGCAGCACCACGGTGGCATAGGCCCCCGCAGGCAGGTCGAACGCCACGCGCACGTAGGGGCCGTGGTCGTCGAAGCCCGATTCGAGCTCCGGGTTCGAGACGCGGATGCGGAACGGGCGGCGATCGCCCGCGGGGCGTCGGCCGGGTTCATCGAAGCGCGCGGGGTCCACGCCGAGCGCGACGATGGCGGCGCGCTCGCGCTCGGCCACCTCGCCGGCGGTGCGCAGTGCATCGGAGCCGGGCATCGGGCCCGTGGCGGAGATCTCGAAGCGCGCGGCGCGTGCGGCAAGCGACTCCTCGCCGGAGGCGGCGCAGGCGGCCTCGTCCACGGTGAACTTGGCGCCGTTCACGTGCTTGAACGCCACGTCGCCCTGCACCACCGCACCCAGCGTGCCGGCCACGATGCGCTCATCGAGCACGCGGTTGAAGACAGCCGACTGCCACGCGTCGGTCCAGAGCTCCTGGATGTCGCGGTGCACGCTGCGCACGGCGGCGCGCGCGTCGCCGCCGCGCATCAGGGAGCGCGTGGCGGTGCGCTCGGCGTCCATGCCGCGCGGCCAGAGGCCGGCGGCCTCCGCGTAGCGGCCGGCATCGACGGCCTCGCGCGCGGGGCGCTCGCTCTCGGGGAAGGCGCTGCCCTGCGTGGAGATGAGTTCGCCCAGCAGCTCCTGGTGCCGGTTGGAGAGAAGCAGCGCGCCCAGCAGGTGGTTGTTGGTGCGCATGCCGAAGCGCTGCGGGCCGAAGTGGTTGGGCACGCCCACGGCCTCGAGCTCGCGCAGCGCACGCCAGATGGGCGGCGCGCGGAAGGGCTCGATGCCACGGATCCGGATGGAGAAGCGGTTCCCCGCCAGATGCCCGCGGCGCAGCTTGTTGGCGTGCCAGGTCATCCACAGCACCTGCACGCGCGGATCGGTGATGGCGCCCACCTGCGGCTTGCGCGGCAGGTGGATGCTCACGGTCTGGCTCGTCACCGCCACGCGGTCCTTCATGCCGGCGGTGCCGATGGCCTCGGGGCCGACATCGAAGTGTGCGCACAGGAGGTCCACCATCTCGTGGTGGGTCATGCCCTCCTTCACGATGCGCAGGTACATGTGCTCGCCCTCGCCGCAGGGGTCGTAGAGCTGGAGCTCCTCCACCAGGAAGTCGCCGGGGCGTTCCTTGATGCGCGCGCCCTCGATCTCGGGCTGGCGCACCACGCGCTGCGCGGGAAGCGGCGAAGGAAGCTGGAGCGCGGGCGCGCAGACGGGCGATGCGGCGTCGGTCACGGCATAGCCCCGTGCGCGCGCAGGCCGGCCATCACCTGCCGGGCGGTGTCGCCTTCGTGATCGATGTGCACCGCGTTCCATCCGCAGGCGCGCGCGGCGGACACGTTCTCGGCAAGGTCGTCGAAGAAGACGATCTCCTGCGGCGTGGTGCCGGTGGCCTGCTCGAACGCGCGGTAGATGCGCGGATCGGGCTTGACGAGCCCCATCAGGTGGCTCGCGTGCCGCACCTGGATGCGGCGGAATGCCTCGCTGGACTCAAGCTGGGACCAGTGGTGCGCGTTGGTGTTCGAGAGGCACGCGGTGCGGATGCCGGCGAGGTGGATGCGATCGATGGCGGCAGCAATGCCGGGATAATCGCCCAGGATCCACGAGGAATGGATGTGGCGCACCTGGTCCGCGCCGTGGTCTTCGAGGAGCTCCGCCACGCCGCGGAAGAAGCCATCGGCATCGATCTCCCCGCACTGGTGCGCGCGCAGCAGCTCCGCCTTGCGCGGGGACGCGAGCCGCGCCTCGGCATCGGGCACGTGCGCAATGCCGGCGGCGCGACAGCCTTCCTGCCACGAGCGGCAGATGCGGACGATGACACCGCCGAGATCGAAGACAGCGAGGCCCGGAACGCTCATTCCTCGTCACCGTCCTCGTCGGGCTCCACCGCGGGCGGCGGCTCGATGGCGGCGTCGGAGACGGCTTCGTCCAGGACGCGGTCGTCCACCAGGATCGGCACGCCGTCGGCCACGCCGAGTGCGATGGCGTCGGACGGGCGCGAGTCCACCTCCACCGTCTCGCCGTCGCGCTCGATCACCAGCTTGGCGAAGAAGGTGCCGGAATCGAGGTCGTGGATGTGGATGGCCTTGAGCGTCCCGCCGAGCGCGCGGATGGTCTCCGCCAGGAGGTCGTGTGTCTGCGGTCGCGGGATCTGCACGCCCTTGATGCGCCGGTCGATGGCGAACGCCTCGGGCAGCCCGATGACGATCGGGAACTTGCGCGTGCCCCCCGTCTCGGAGAGCTCGATCACCTGCATGTCGGCCATCTCGCGGATCAGGATGCGTGACAGGTGCATGGGAACCAGCATGGCAGCACTCCTCTCCGCGCACGGGGCGCGGGAGGATTCTAGGCACGGCAGATGCAGGGAAGGAGCCGCGCGTCGCCGCTCAGCCGCGCTCGGCGGTGCGGAACAGCTCGAGGAGCTGTCCGGCATCGCTCGCCGCGTAGACCTGCTCGCGGAACGAGGGGTTCGTCATCAGGCGCGAGATGCGTCCGAGCGCCTGGATGTGGTCGCTGGTCCGTTCCGGCGGGGAGACCAGGAGCACCACCAGCTTGACGGGCTTGCGGTCGATCGAGTCGTACTCGATGGGGGTTGCCAGGCGGCCCACCGCCAGGCACAGGCCATGCGCCGCGGGCGTCTTGCCGTGCGGGATGGCCAGGCCCTCGCCGATGCCGGTGGAACGCTGCTGCTCGCGTTCCCACACGGCCTTCTTCACGGCGGCCGGGTCGGAGACGCGGCCGGTGAGGGCCAGCGCGTCGACCAACGAATCGATGGCCTCACGCTTGTTGCTTGCGATCAGCGGAACGACCACGCACTGGGGGTCGAGGATCTCGGTGACGGTCATCGGAACGGGCATGCTGGACTCCGAGTGTGGGCCAAAACGCGAATCGGGAAATGGTACCAATGGCAGGCGCGCAAACGCACGCTGCCACCGCCGAGACGCGGGAAACGGGTTCGGGATGCGTTCAGGCCGGGGAGATCAGCGCGCCGAAACCGCCGTCCGCGTAGCGGGAATCGGGGTCGCCGGGCATGCCCCGCGGCTCGCGGTTCTCGGTACGGGCCACGCGGCAGCCGAGGCGGCCGGCGGCCCACTCGGCCTGCGCCAGGTTCTCCGGCGGCTCCAGGCTGCAGGTGCTGTAGAGGACCGAGGCACCCGTGGCCAGGAACAGCCGGTGCTCCTCCACGATCTGCCGCTGGACGCGCGTGACGGAATCCATGCGCGCGCGGTTGAAGCGGTACTTGGCTTCCGGGCGCCGCGCCACCACGCCGGTGTTGGAGCACGGCACGTCGAGGACGAGGAGATCGACCTTGCCCACCACGCGGCGCAGTCCCTCGGGCGTGGTGACCTTGACGCGCGGGTGCTCGGCGAAAGCAAGCGCCAGGGCGCGCAGGCGCGCGCCGTCGACGTCGGTGGCCACGATCTCGGCATCGGGGTGCAGCGTGGCAAGCTGGCGCGTCTTGGTGCCGCGGCCGGCGCACGCATCCAGGATGAGGAGCGGGCGGAGCCCGTCGGCCAGGCGCATCGGCTGCGCGCTGGCGGCATCCTGCACGCGCGCCTCGGGATGTGCGGCAAGGAGCGCCACCAGCGATGCGTGGTCGCCCTTCCAGACGTGGAATCCGCGCTCGTCATGCGGCTCCAGGTGCTCGGCGAACGGCGTGCCTGCGGCGGCGGCGGAATCGGGCAGCCCGGCGATGATCGTGGGCGCGGGCTTCAGGCAGTGCACGGCGCGGTCGAACGCCATGTCGCGGCCGGCGGCGTTGATCCAGTGGAGGAGGAGGTCCTCGCCCACGCTCACCTGCTCCGCCACGCGCAGCACGCGGTCGGAGGAGAAGACCGGGCGGGTGAGCCGCATGGCGCGGCCGTCGGCGAGCGGCAGCAGGTCGTTGCGATCGCGCCACGCGCGGGGCGCGGCGTCGGGGCCCTCGATGATCTCGCCGCGCAGCGCGATCATGCGGCGAAGCACGGCGTTCACGAAGCCGGACGCGCCGCGGTGGCCCTTGCCCTTGGTCCACTCGACGGTGTCGTCCACCACGGCGTGGTCGGCGATGTTGCCGAACAGGAAGAGCTGCGCGCCGGCCGCCAGCAGCGCGGCCTGCACGCGCGCGTCCACGTTCTCCCAGCGGCGGTCGACGCATGCGCGCGCAATGGCGGCAAGCGACATCCAGCGATGCGCCACCATGTGCTCGATGGCGCGGGCCAGCGCGGCGTCGCGGCCGTCGAGGGCAACGCCGTCCACGGTGGGCGCGCCGCCCATGTCGACGAACTCCAGATCCGGAAAGCGACCCGCCTGCCGCGCGAGGCGGTCAAGGGCCGCGACGCGGGCAGGCGAGGGTGCGTTCATGCGTGGGGTGGTGGCTTCGTTGCCTTGCAAGTTCAAGCCATGGCCAGGTGACGCTTGGCGCGCGGTGCCTTGGACTTGGCAGCGGGCTTCGGCTCGACGGCCGCGCGGGGCTTGCCGAGCAGGCCGGCCTTCTCCGCGGCCTTGCGCAGCGTGGCGGCCTTGTCCGTGGCTTCCCACGTGAAGGTGCCGGGGCCGCCCTCGCCGGGCTTGCGGCCGAAGTGGCCGTGCGTGGCGGTGGCCTTGTAGATGGGCTTGCGCAGGCCGAGCGAGGCGATGATGCCGCGCGGCGTGAGCTCGAAGTGCTTCTCCACCTGCTCGGCGAGCCACGAGTCCGGCACCAGGCCGGTGCCCTGCGTGTCGATGAGGACGCTGGTGGGCTTGGCAACGCCGATGGCGTAGCTCAGCTGCACCTCGCAGACCTCGGCGAGGCCGGCGGCCACGATGTTCTTGGCGATGTAGCGGCACATGTACGCGGCGCTGCGGTCCACCTTGGTGGGATCCTTGCCGCTGAAGGCGCCGCCGCCGTGACGGCCGCGGCCGCCGTAGGTGTCGACGATGATCTTGCGGCCGGTGAGGCCGCAATCGCCGTGCGGGCCACCGATCTCGAACTGGCCCGTGGGGTTCACATGCACGGTGATCTTGTCGTTCCACCACTTGCCGAGGACCGGCTTGATGATGTGCTTGATGACCTCGGCCTTGAGCTTCTTCTGGCCGGCGGTGCCGTTCCACATGGGGTCATGCTGCGTGGAGAGCACCACGGTGTCGATGCGCGTGGGCTTGAGGCCCAGGTATTCCACGGTGACCTGGCTCTTGGCATCGGGGCGCAGGCCCTTGACGATGTTCTTCTCGCGGACCATCGCCTGGCGCTTCACCAGCTCGTGCGAGATCGCGATCGGCAGCGGCATGAGCTCCGGGGTCTCCTTGCACGCGAAGCCGAACATCATGCCCTGGTCGCCCGCGCCCTCGCGGTCGACGCCCATGGCGATGTCCTGGCTCTGCTTGCCGAGCACCACGCTCACGCCGCAGCTCTTCCAGTCGAAGCCCTTGGCGGCGTCGTCGTAGCCGGCCTTCTTCACGGCCTCGCGGACGATGTCCGGCACGTTGACGATGGCGTTCGTGGTGACCTCGCCCGCGACCACGGCGAGGCCGGTGGTCACGAGGGTCTCGCACGCCACGCGGCTCTTGGGATCCTGCGCGAGCATCGCGTCGAGGACGGCATCGCTGATCTGGTCAGCCAGCTTGTCGGGGTGGCCCATGGAAACGGATTCGCTGGTGAACAGGTAGCGCTTGTCGGTCATGTGTGGCTCCAGTGTCGGAAGTTCGCGGGACGAAGGTGCGTGGCGGGGATTGGTCGATCCGATCATCCGGATGACCGGATGGAAGCGCACGATGCTATCGGTCGCCGACGGGCCCCGCAAACCCGGGGGCGGGTGGGTCTGGAGGGGTGATTTGCGGACTTCCTTGCCAGTTTGAGGGAAAATTGGGTGGCACGCCCCCGCCCAGGTCATACCGTTCGGAAGTCCGAAATTCCCGATCGCGCGCCCCCCGGCGCGCGTACCTCCATGTGTCAATGAACGCCGCCTCCCACATCGCCGCCGCCCTGCTCCACGCCGCTGCCTCCGCTGCCGGTGCGAACAACGCTCCGCCTGCGGTGGTTGCCGATGCGTGGATCCAGGCGCCGGACGTTGCCGGCGGATGGGCGAGCGACCACGTGATGGTGAAGCTTGCGCCGGGTGCTGCGCTGCGCGCCACGGGTCGCGGACGCTTCGTGGCGATGGACGCGAACGGCGCAGCGGACGCCGCAATGGTGCGCACGCTTGCCGAGATCGGCGCCACGAACGCAACGCGCGCCGCGCGCGTGGTGGCGAGCGACGCGGTGCGTGCGCGCGCGATCGGGCTTGACCGCTGGGTGGAGATCACGCTGCCCGCAGGCAGCGATGCGAAGGCTGCCGTGGCACGCCTCGCCACCTGCGGCGGTTCCGTGGAGCTGGCGGAGGTGGATGCCATCGGCAGCGTTGCAGCCGATGCACCCGCACCCAACGATCCCGGCTACCCCATCCAGTGGGGACTCGAGAACACCGGGCAGACGATCAACGGATTCAGCGGAATGGCCGGGGCCGACGTGCACGCGCGCGCCGCGTGGCACATGACCACCGGCTCGGCATCCACGGTGATCGCCGTCCTCGACAGCGGCGTGACGCCGCACGTGGATTTCGCCTCGCGCATGCTGCCCGGATGGAACGTGCCGGCCGGCAACGCGGAAACGGGCGACCAGTGCAACAGCCACGGCACGCACGTGACGGGCATTGCCGCCGCCGCGGGCAACGACGGCGTCGGCGTGGCCGGGATGGACTGGAACGCACGCATCCTGCCGGTGGTGGTACTAACCGGATGCTCCGGCTTCGCGACGGTGCTCGGCGATGGCCTGGTGTGGGCCGCGGATCACGATGCCGACATCATGAACCTCAGCTTGCAGTACAGCATCGGGCCGCAGTACCTGCGTGATTCGGTGGCGTACGCCACCGGCGGCGGCGCAATCGTGGTGGCATCCTCCGGCAATACCGGGGCGAACGGCGTGGCATGGCCGGCCAAGTGGCCCGAGGTGGTGGCCGTGGGCTCGACCGATGCCATGGACGCACCTGCCGGCACCACCGCCGTGGGACCCGAGGTGGACGTTGCCGCACCGGGCGTGAACATCTACGCAAGCGTGCTGGCGGACCTGGCGGACTTCCGCAGCGGCACCAGCATGGCTGCGCCGTTCGCGGTGGGCACGCTGGGGCTCATGCATGCAGCCGCACCGAACGTGCCGGGACCGCAGCTGGTCAACCTGCTCGTGCAGTCCTGCGTGGATGTCTCCAACGCGGGCTTCGACAATCGCACCGGCTGGGGACGGATCGACGCCGCGAAGGCCGTGCGCCTGGCGCGGCAGGCGGGCGGGCTCGGCGACCTGAACGGCGACGCCGAGATCGGGGGCGCCGACATGGGCCTGCTCCTCAGCGACTGGGGCGACTGCGGCGGCTACGGCTGCGCGGCAGACCTGAACGAGGACGGCGTCGTGAACGGCGGCGACCTGGGCACGCTGCTCAGCAACTGGGGCGGCGCGAGCTGACTCAGCGGCCGGCGGCGGCGCGTTGCGCGGCTGCTTCCTCGGCCATCGAACGGATCACCTCGGAAGAGGGCTCGAGCTCGAGGGCGCGGCGGAACTCCGCCTCGGCCTCGTCCCAGCGTTCCTGCCGCACCAGGCCACGGGCGAGCGCGGCGTGCGCGAATCCGTTGTTGGGCGCCATGGCGATAGTGCGGCGGATGAGCTCGACACCTTCCTCGATCTCGAGCGGCATGGTGCCCCGCTCCACCAACGCCAGCGAGAGGCGGCGCATGGCAAGGAGATCGTCGGGGCGCGCCGCAAGCCCCTGCCGGGCACTCTGGATCACCCGCGCGTACTCCTCCTGCTGGTCGAGCCAGGTGACCTGCTCCTCGCGCAGGCGCTGCCACTCGGGATGCGCGCCGAGCGCCTCGTCGTACCAGGCGATGGCGTCGGCACGGCGCGAGGGCAAGGAACGCGCGATGCGCCCGATCATGGCGGCAATGGCCTCGTCGTGGCCATCGCGCTCCCAGGAGCGGCGCATGATGCGCTCGGCGCCCTCCATGTCACGGACGACGGCGCTGAGGTAGGCGCGATGCAGGTCGATCGACTGGCGGCCGAACGGGATGGCATTCCAGCCCTCGGGCGGCGCGGACACCATCGTGTAGAGCGCCAGCGCGCGGCGCGCGTCCTGCTCCATGGCGGGCGAGGCCGTCTGCGCGTCCTCGTTGAAGATCACCTCGGCGGGGAGCGTGACGCGCGCATCGGCGCGCTCCGCGAGGAAGACGATGCCGTTGAGCGCGCCCACGTACGCCACACCGGCAAGCACCGCGCCCGCGCACGCAAGCCATGCCGCACCGGAGGCACCGATGCGTCCCTGGTAGCGCAGGCGCATGCCATGGAACGCCACCGAGCGGTCGCGCAGGATGCGCCACGCCTTCCACGCGATGAACACCGTGCAGGCGGCGATGCCCGAAGCGAAGAGGAGCGGCACGGCGAGCAGGCTGCCGCGCACGGCAAGCAGCGTGGCGACGCCGACGGCCGCGAGCACGATCTCCTCTGCCCACGTGAGGTCCCAGCGACGCTCCGCGGATGCGGCGGCGCGCGAACCCGAGCGGTCGATGCGCATGGCGGGCTTGCCCAGGCCGAAGCTGAGCGCCTCGTTGGGGCAGACGCTGACGCAGTCCATGCACTTCATGCATCCGACGTCCACCACCATGCCGAAGTCGCGGATCTCCTCGTGGACGCGCACGTTGCTGGTGCAGACGGCGGTGCAGTGGCCGCACTGGTGGCAGCGGTCGTGGTCCACCACGATGCGCATGGGCGCGAGTTCGTCAAGCGGCGCGAAGAAGCCGCCGTACGGGCAACCGTAGGTGCAGTAGCCCTTCGTACCGAGGAGCCACACCACCAGCACGCCGCTCACCAGGAGGAACGGCACGCCCATCAGCACGCCGGGGAACGTGGCCCAGAACGCGTCGGTGGTGAAGTGCGCGGTGAAGCCCGGCCAGCGCAGGTCCGGCTGCACCCACGGCGCCAGCGCAAATCGGTAGAAGAGCGGCCACACGAACATGTAGAGGGCGAGCGCCAGCGGCATCCACATCAGGAGGCGCGAGCGGAACGGCTTGGGGCGGATGCCCGCACGCGCGAGCGCCCACGCGGTGGCGTCCTGGATGGCCACCCAGTGGCAGCCCCAGCCGCAGAACCAGCGGCCGAGGAGTGCGGTGGAAAGGAGCGCCACGGCGAAGAAGATGCCGCCCACGGTGACGATGCCGTCCTTCACGGTCTGCATCGATTCGCTGGGCTCGATGGGCGCAAGCGTGGTGCCGAGCGCCAGCCACTGCACCAGGTGCGCGATCATGAAGAGCCAGACGCCCGCGAGCACCGCGGCGCGCGTCCAGCCGCGGCGCGAGCCGAAGCCGGTGGGACGCGGCGCCGATGCGGGGAGCACCGGCAGCGAGATGGAGGCCGCGCCGTCGGAGGTCTTGGTGGTGCAGGAGTTCATCGGCACGGGCGATCGTACGCCGACCGTGCGGGATCGATCCCCTTCCGGCCGTTCCTATACTTGCGGGACTCCAATGGAGACCGACCTGTACAAGATCCTCGGCGTGGGCAAGAACGCCACCGACGATGAGCTGCGGAAGGCGCATCGCGTCCTGGTCCGTAAGTACCACCCCGACGTCAACAAGGATGCAGGGGCGGACGCCAAGTTCAAGGAAGCGCAGGAGGCGTACGACATCCTCTCCGACCCGGAGAAGCGGAAGCTGTACGACCAGTTCGGCATTGCCGGCGTGAGGAGCGGGCCCACCGGCGGCGGACCGCGCCCAGGCGCCGGCGGCGATCCGTTCGGCGGTGCCGGGCCGTTCGGCGGCGCGGGCGGCGGGCGGCAGAGCTGGCAGAACGTGGACCCCTCGAGCTTCGAGGAGATGTTCGGCTCGATGTTCGGCGGCGGGCGCGGCGGGCGAAGCGCCCGTGGACGCGGCGGTTTCGACGACGAACCGGAGGAGCCGCAGCAGGGCCGCAACGCCGAGGCCGAGGAGACCATCGACTTCACCACGTCCGCACTCGGCGGCACGCGCTCGTTCAAGGTGAATGGCGAATCGATCGAGGTGAAGATCCCGGCAGGGATCCGCAGCGGCGCGCGGCTGGCGGTGCGCGGCAAGGGCGCGCGCAGCGCAAGTGGCGGCGCGGCCGGCGACCTGATCATCACCATCCACGTCTCGCCGCATCCGTGGTTCCGCCGCGAGGGCGACGACATCATGATGGACGTGCCGCTCACCATTGCGGAAGCGGCGCTCGGCACCACCGTGCGCGTGCCGCTCCTCAACGGGAGCGTGCAGCTGAAGGTGCCGGCCGGCGTGAAGAGCGGGCAGCGCCTGCGCGTGAAGGGCAAGGGAATCCACCCGCCCAAGGGCGTGGAGGGCGACTTCTACGCCGTGGTGCAGCTGGAGGCGCCGAAGGAGCTCACCGCGGAGGACCGCGAGGCACTCGAGCGCATGGCGGCGAACCTGCCCAACCCGCGCACGGGCGCGCAATGGCTGTGATGCAGTGGCTGTAGTGTGCGGACTGTGATGCGGCGCAGTCAGCGGCCGTAGCGCCGACGCGTTTCCTCGACCACCGCGATCACGCGCTCGGCGTCGGGCACCATCACCCACGCGGCCTCGTAATGCCCTTCATGTCGCGTGCTGAACGTCACGGTGCCGGTGCGCAGCGTCCGGTCGAGGCCGGTCTGCAGGAGCTCGATGCGACGCAGCGTGTTGAGGTTGGCGGAATAGACGGTGGGCGCCAGCACGCCGCGGCGGCGCAGCACGCGGCGATCGGTGAGGACGTACACGCGGCTTGCCCACTCGGCACCGGCGGCGCCGAGGCGCGCGACGATCAGCACGAACCCAACCTGGAGGATGAGCGACGACCACGACTGCTGCGCCCAGCTGGCGGTGGCGGCCGCCAGGAGCGTGATGGCCAGGATCGCGGCGATTCCGCGCGCGGAGCGAAGCGCGATCCACGCCAGGCTCGGGCGCCACACTGCAACGATGATCTCCGCGGGCTCAAGCATCGACGCCGCGAAGAGCGGGACGCCGGCCTCCTCGAGCGCGGTGGTGGCGAACGCGGCGCGCCCGGCGGAACGGCGCATGCCGGGGCTCACGATGCGCTGCCCTCGGGATGGAGGACACGCACGTCCGGCAGGTTGCGGAAGCAGCCGTCGTAGTCGAGGCCGCAGCCGACGACGAACTCGTCGGGGATGTCGAAGCCCACGAACTCGCACTTGGTGTTCATCGCGTCGGGAAGCGTCTTGCGCAGGAGCACGGCCGTGGCGAACCGCGCCGGCTTCTGCGACTCGAAGCGCTCGCGCAGGAAGCGCATCGTGTGCCCCGAGTCCAGGATGTCGTCGATGACGAGGACGCGGCGGCCTTCGAGGTTCGCGGGCAGATCGCCGAGCGGGCGAACGCCCTGGCTGGTGGTGGAGGCGCCCGGGTAGCTGGAGACGGTGGCAAGCGTGATGCGCATGCGCACCGGCATGTGCCGCACCAGGTCGGCGGCGAAGATGAACGCACCGGTCATCACCGGCACCAGGACCAGGTCGTCGTCGCCGTCGCCCATCCAATCGACGATCTCGCGGGCGAGCGTCGGCATGCGGTCCGCGATCTGCTCGGCGGAAACCAGCACCTTGCCGAGCTTGGCCCGTGCGGCGGGCGAATCGGAATTCACCGGGAACCTCCCTGCAGCCTGGAAACGATGCGCTCGTTCACGGTCTTGGCATCCACCTTGCCGCCCGCAAGCTTCATCACCGAACCGACGATGCGGCCGATGGCGGCCATCTTGCCGGCGCGGACGTCGGCAGCGGCCTGCTCGTTGGCGGCGATGGCCTGGTCGATCCAGCCGTCGAGCGCTGCATCATCGCGCACCACCAGGAGCCCCGCCTTCTCGGCAGCGGCCTTCGCATCGTCCGTCGTGCCGGCGATGGCGGCCACCAGCGCGTCCACGTTCTGCGCGCCCAGTGCGCCGGACTCGCGCAGGCTGACGATGCCCGCCACCTGCTTCGCGGTGACGCCGGCAGCGTGGAGGCCCATGCCCAGTTCGTTCGCGCGCTTGGCAAGCTGGTTGAGGAGGAACTTGCCTGCGGCGTAGCCCGCCTTGGCAGTGCCGCCGAGCTCGGCGACGCACGACTCGAAGAAGATGCACGGGTCGCGGTCCTCGACGAGCGCCGCGGCGTCCTTCTCCTCGAGGCCGTAGGTGCCCACGTATCGCGCGCGACGCGCGAGCGGCAGCTCCGGGATCTCCGCGCGCACGCGCTCGCGCCACGCATCGTCCACCACCACCGGCACCAGGTCGGGATCGGGGAAGTAGCGGTAATCGTGCGCGTCTTCCTTCTCGCGCTGCAGCACGGTGACGCACTTCACGTCGTCCCAGCCGCGCGTGCTCTTGGCGTTGGGGCCCATCACCTTGCCGTCCTCGCGCCAGCGGTCCACCTGCGCGGCGGCCTCGTACTCGATGGCGCCCTTCACGGCCTTGAAGGAATTGAGGTTCTTCACCTCGACCACCGGGGTCTTGGCCACGGTGCCGTCCTCGAGCTCGATGATCACGTTGATGTTGGGCTCGAACCGCATGTGACCCTTCTGCATGATGCCCTCGGTGACGCCGAGGAACCGGCAGACGCTGCGCAATTCCTGCGCAAAGGCCACCACGTCCGCCGCGGAATCGAAGTCCGGCGCGGTGACGATCTCGAGGAGCGGCGTGCCTGCACGGTTGAGGTCGACGAGCGATCCCTCGTAATGGAAGCCGCCCGGGAGCTCGTGGCCGAGCTTGCCGGTGTCTTCCTCGAGGTGCGCGCGGATGATGCCGATGCGCTTGGTGCCGCCGCCGGCCACCGGCAGGTCGAACGCGCCGTCATGGCAGAGCGGCAGGTCGTACTGGCTGATCTGGTACCCCTTGGGAAGGTCGGGGTAGTAGTAGTTCTTGCGGTCCCACTTGGAGCGGCGCGCGATGGAGCAGCCAAGCGCCATGCCCACCATCATGCTCATCTCGACGGCGCGGCGGTTCATCACCGGGAGCGTCCCGGGGAGCGCGGCCACGGTGGGCGTCACCAGCGAGTTGGGCTCGCGGTCGTAGAACTCGGGATTGCCCGGGCTGCCGGCGCGCGTGAACATCTTGCTGCGCGTGGCGAGCTCGACGTGGATCTCCAGGCCGACCTTGAGTCGGACGCTGCGAACGGCCGCGGTGGATGCAACGGGCATGGCCGGATGATACGGAACGGGCATGCGCGCGAACGCGCGGCGCCGGAATCACGGCCGGGCGTTGACGGTGCGCATCGACGGCGTCGCCACCACCACGCGGTTGCGCCCGGCGTGCTTGGCGTCGTAGAGCGCCACGTCCGCGCGGGTAAGGAGCACGTTGGAGGGCTCCCCGCTCTCGGCCGTGGCCACGCCGATGGAGCATGTCACGTTCACGTGCACCGATTGTCCCACCACGACCGGTGCCGCGGCAATGCGCTCGCGCAGGCGCTCACCGACCACGCGGGCGTCGGATTCGCAGCAATCGGGCAGCACCACCGCGAATTCCTCGCCGCCGAAGCGGGCCACGGAATCCGCGGGGCGCGCGGCCACGCGCAGGCGGCGCGCCACCTCGGAGAGGACCGCATCGCCGGTGCCGTGGCCGAATCGGTCGTTGACTTCCTTGAAGTGGTCGAGGTCGATCATCGCCACCGAGAGCTTGGAACGGCGCGCAGCGATCGCGGCCAGCTCGCGCTCCAGGATGCTGTCGAGTCCGGCGCGGTTCCACACGCTGGTGAGCGGGTCCACCATGGAACGTCGGCGCGCCTCGCCGAGCTCACGGATCATCTCGCCCTGCGTGGAGCTGAGGTGACGGCGGTGCAGTTCGTCCTCCACCACCGCGGCCAGGTCGCGCAGGTAGATGAGTTCTGCGTCCGCGATGTGCCGCGGCTCGTTGTCGATGATGCTGAGGGCACCGATCCTGGCCCCGTCCGGCGAGCGGATGGCGGTGCCGGCATAGAAACGCGCATAGGGTGCGTTGGTCACCATCGCGCAGCGGGCAAACCGCGGATCGACCAGGGCGTCCGGCACGACCAGCGGGCCGGACTGCCGGATGACCACCGCAGAGAACCCGTCGTCACGGGCCGTCTCGTTGAGTTCGGTGCCGACGCGTGACTTGAACCAGGTCTTCCGCTCGCCCACCACCGAGATGGTGGCGATCGGCGCCGCGAAGAGCCGGGCAGCCAAGCGGGTCACGCGATCGAAGCACTCCTCGGCCGGCGTGTAGAGCAGCGCCATCTGCTCGATGGCGTCGAGCCGCTGCTGCTCGGTGAAGGTCTCGGACTTGCGCTTGGTCTTGATCATGGCGTCCTCGGCCGACGGCCCCCGCTCCGGTGTAGGTTG
>JBIIJH010000234.1:0-2644 GCA_044233905.1 Phycisphaerales bacterium | reverse complement strand
ACGTCCGGGCCGCCATCGTCACCGACGACGGCATCCTGACGGCAGCGCTCGGCCCGGGCGGCGTGGTCCGCATCGACCGCGAGGGCAAGCGCGAGACGCTGGTTCCGTGGTGGCCCGCGGGCGGCATCGCCGAGGCAGTGGCGCTGGCCCGTGCGCCGGATGGCCGCATTGCCGTGGCGGATGCGGCGCGCAGTGCGGTGGTGATGGTGGGGTCCGACGGTGCGCGCACGCTGATGCCGCTCGCCGTGAACGGCGTGCCCGTGCGGCCCGTGGGGATCGCCTTCGACGCGGACCGCATGCTGGTGGCCGACGGCGCCATGCCGCAGGTGGTGGTGTGTGGCCTCGATGGCTCCGTGCGGGGCGCGTGGGCCGTGGAGCGCCCGCCGGCTCCTTCGCTGACGCCGCTCCTTTCCGGCATCGCTGCGGGCGCCGGCACCGTGATGGTCACCGATTCGGCCAACAACATGGTGGTGGCACTCTCCGCAAAGGACGGTACGCGGATCGCTGCGCAGGGCGACCGGGGGTCGTTCAGCGGCATGTGGCAGTCGCCGGCATCAGTGGCCTTCGATGGCGTTGGCTTCCTGGTCACGGACCTCCTGAATCACCGCGTGGTGCGCGTCGACGCCGTGTGCAAGCCGATGGACGAATGGGGCATGCACGCCGTTCGCCCGCGCGAGGGCAACGGGAAGATCCACTATCCGATCACGAGCACCGTGTCCCCGGATGGAACCATCGTCGCCGTTTCGGAGCCGTTCGAGCGACGCATCCAGCTCTTCGGCGGCATGCCGGAGCTCGATCCGAAGGCGCCGCGCATGACACCGCTTCCGGCGTTCGAGGGCGTGGCCAGCCACTTCAGCACCGAGATCGCCGTGGACGGGAAGTCGCTCCTGGTGTTCGAGCCGGAGTCGGCGTCGGCGCTCGTCTTTGACCTCCGTGACGAGCCACCGATCCACGTGACCACGCTGGGTGGACCCGGCAAGCAGCCGGGACAGTTCGGGCAGGTCACCGCGCTCTGCGTTGACGATGCGGGCAACCGATTCCTGTTGGCCGATCCCGTGCGCGGCGTGATCTCTGAATTCACGTTGCTTCGCGACGGCACTGCGCCTCACTTCGACCCGTTCATGGCGCGCCTGGTGCGCGAGACCACGTTCGACTGGATGCCTGCGTTCCTGGAGCGCACCACGCTCGGCGGTCCGCCGCGCTGCTGGCCGCTGGACATGCGGCGCACGCCCGAAGGGACGCTGGTGATCCTGGACGGCTTCGGCCCGCGCGTCATCGAGCTCGATCGCGACCTTCGGCCGATCGGCGGATTCGCGCTGCCGCGATCCGGCGAGGGCAGGCTGGTGCTTCCCACGCAGTTCGCCTTTGCGCATGGCGGCGACCTGATGGTGGTGGATGCTGCCGATCGCGCCGTCAAGCGCTACGCCAAGGCGGATGGCGCGTTCCGCGGTGAATGGAAGCTGGACGGGATGAAGCGGCCCTTCGGCATCGCTGCCGCCCCGGCAACGGCGGACGCCGGCGCGCCGATCGGGCGAAACCGGTTCGCCATCACCGACGCCGCCGGCGACGAGGTGTGCATCCTGGATACCTCGGACGGGCGGATCGTGGCACGCGGCGGCAAGAACGGCAGCAAGCCGAGCGAACTGTGGGAACCCGCGGCCATCGACTGGAGCCCGGCCGACGGGCGCCTGTACGTCACCGACCATGGAAACCATCGCGTGCAGACCTTTGCGCTTGACGGGGCCTGGCAGTCGAGCTTCGGCATCGGCCGGTCCTGGGTGCGTCCGAAGGACCCGCAGGCGACCGCGCCGGTCAACCCCGAGGGCAAGATGCCATCGGCTGCGGGTGCTGCCGACACGCGCGCGCAGTTCGCTGCGGCGACGCAGGACGCCGAAGGCTGGTGGCGCGGGCGCAGCACCGACGGCGCGTGGGACGTCGCGTGGAAGTTCGATGGCGGCAAGCCGCCGTTGCGCGACCCGTTCGGGATGGACGTCCGCGTGACGGCCGTGGCCGGCGGCGCGCCGTTCGAGGGCACGCTCCGTGCGGACGCCGCCATGCCGCAGCACGGCCACGGCATGAACGTCGCGCCCACCATGAAGCAGGTTGCGCCGGGCGCGTATCGCGTGGACGGCATGCTCTTCCACATGCCGGGCTACTGGGAGCTCTACTTCGATCTCTCGCGCGAGGGCGTCATGGAACGCGCCCAAGGGGCGGTGACGCTCGAATGATGGCCGTCGCAAGCGTGCTGGTGTGGCTCGCGTTCCAGGCTGCGCCTTCGCAGGCTGCGCCGTCTGGAGCGACGCCGGCCGGTGCGCCAGTGCCGCCGGCCACGGCCACTCCCGTGCCGAACTTCACCGTCACCGACGCCCGCGCCACCGTGGGCCCGGCATCCGGCGGCTGGCTGCCCGAAGACATTGCCCGGCGCGTGCGCCGCAATCCGCCGCTCGGCGCATTGCCGGCGGACCCCACCAATCGCTGGGCCGACAGCGCCGACGCCGCGGCGCTCGGGCATCGCCTCTTCTTCGATGCGCGCCTCTCCGCAAGCGGCACGGTGAGCTGCGCCACGTGCCACGATCCCGCGCAGGGATTCTCCGACGGGCGTCCGCTCGCCAAGGGGGAGGGCACGGGTACGCGGCACTCGATG
>JBIIJH010000233.1:0-2657 GCA_044233905.1 Phycisphaerales bacterium | reverse complement strand
GTGCCGGGCCCCTTCGCCGGAGGGGCTGTGGCGGCGCCATGCCGCCCGCCCCGCAAGGCGACGGGGCCAGTCCCCTGCGGGATCGGCGCCGCGCGACCGCCATGCCGCCCGCCCCGCAAGGCGACGGGGCCAGTCCCCTGCGGGATCGGCGTCGCGCGACCGCCATGCCGCCCGCCCCGCAAGGCGATGGGGCCAGTCCCCTGCGGGATCGGCGTCGCGCGACCGCCATGCCGCCCGCCCCGCAAGGCGATGGGGCCAGTCTGTCAGCGCGACAGGAACGTCGCCCCGCGCACCGTCCCGCAGCCCACTCACTCACGCCAGGAAATCGAGCGACCCCAGCCCGATCGGCTCGCGCGCGAAGAACGGCTCGGCCGTCTCCGTCCCGATGCGGCTGCCGAAATACGTGCCGGCCGCGTCAAGCCACTCCACCACGCGCCGGTTCCGCTCGTTCACCACGAACTGGCTGCGGTACGCCAGCACGGCCTCGCGCTTGCGTGCCGCGAAGCCGGTGGTATCCATCAGGAACGACGGCTGCGGGATGATCCGCAGGTGCGTGGCGTAGTAGTGGAACAGCCACTTCGCGTAGATCGGCTCGCCGGGCAGGTCGCACTTGGTGAGCTTGGCGTCGAAGCGCGCATCCTCCACGATGCGGGTGCCGGCCACGTGGTCGGGGTGCGCGTCCTCGAAGTAGGGCACGAAGATCACGTCCGCGCGGAAGGTGCGGATCACGCCGGCCACCTGGTGGCGCGCCTCCAGGCAGTGCGTCACGGAGCGGTTCGGCAGGTCGAGCGTGATGCGCTCGGCGCCCAGGATGCGCGCGGCCTCGGCGGCTTCCTTCGCGCGCGTGGCGCGGTCACCGTGCGGCGTCGGTTCACCGTCGGTGAGGTCGAGGAGGAGGACGCGGTGCCCCTGCGAGGCGAGGCGGGCGATGGTGCCGCCCATGCCGAGTTCCTGGTCGTCCGGATGTGGTCCTGCAACGAGGATGTTCATGCCGTGCAGACTAGCGGCGCTTGGTGGCTGGGCCCGACGGCGCCCGCGCCGCCGCGTCCAGTGCCGTGGATTGCAGCGTGCGGAGCCGTGCGGCGCTCGGATCGAGCTGCGGGGCGATCGTCCATGCCACGCCGGATGCCATGGCGCGCAACTCGCGTTCCGCATCGTCGAGGTGCCGGTCCGCAGCCCGCGATTCCTCGAGCATGCAGCGCGAGAGCTGCATCCACTCGCTGCGCATGCTGCCCAGGTACGACGCGGTCCCGGGAGCATCGCGTGCCGCCACCAGCGCAGGACCGATGCCCGTGCGGCGTGCAAGCCACGGATCGAGCCGCCCGGAGAGCCGGCTGGCGATGATCATCAGCGGAAGATCGCGCTCCAGCGCGGCGAGGTCCGTTTCCACGTCCGCATCCTTCGCCCCGATGAGCGATTCGAGCGCGAGCGCCGAACGAGCGGCCAGCGCCTTCGGGTGGAGCGACCAGCCGCGGCCGGACGTGGCAAGCCCGCCCCATGTGCCGAGCCGGCGCTCGATTCCCTCTTCCTTCGTGAGCGTGGACATGGCGCCGAGCAACTCGGTCACGCGCACGGCGCGCAGCATGGCAAGCGACACGTCCGGCGTCCCGCGGCCATTCGACCACGCGGCGGCCCAGGCGGCTCGTCGCGCATCGAGTTCGCGGAGGAGATCCGTGGGCCGTCCCGCGCACGCGGCCAGCGCGGAGGGATCCTGGCGTCGAATGCGGAGCTCGAACTCCGAAGGCTTCGCGAACGGCACTTCCGACGCGAATGCGTCCATGGAACGTCGGACGCCGTCGCGTCGCGCCGGATCGCGCAGTCCTGCCACCCACTGGCGCGACGCGCCCTCGAACGCGCTTCGCGAGGCACCGCGAGCGGCGGCAACCGCGTCGATCCATGCGGGAACGGCGACGATTTTCGAGAGGTCCGCGGCGCTGGCGGCAAGCGACTGCATGGGCACGGCAGCGGCCGGTTCCGCGCCCGTGACGAGTCCCGGCAGCGCCTGTGCCACCGCGATGCCGTCGCGCAGCGCGCGCGCGCGGATGTCCGCCGCGGCGGCGCGCAGGTCGGCGCGCAGCGCCTGGGATTCGAACGCAATGCATGTGTCTGCGGCGGCGAGTGCATCCGCCAGCCGCTGCGCGTTGCTTGGCGAGTACGCGCCCGCAAGCGCCGCGAAGCCGGAAGCCACGGCGCCGGCCGTCCATCCTTCCGGGTGCGCCGCGATGCGGCCGCCGGCGCCCAGTGCGCGCATGCACTCGGTGTCCGCGCGCAGCGCGTCGGTGCCGCCGTCGGAGCGCGCGCGTGCGCACGCCTCGCGCAGGGCCGTTCGCGTCGATTCGTCCATCCACGTTGCCTGCGCGATGGTGTCCGCCACGCCAGGGACGGCGGGCCTGCTTTCGGCCGCAAGTTGCGCCGCATCTGGCCACGCCGTCCCCGGCGGCTCGGGCGTCGCGCGCTCCAGCAGCGCGACGGCCTCCTCCAGGGGCCGAAGCGTGGCGGCCAGCGCGCGCTCCGGGTGATCCGTCGGCGGCAGCGGGTCGAGTCCCTGTGCTGCACCGGCGGTGAATCGCCTGAGCGCCTCGTTCACTGCGGCGGCGCCCGTGGTGGTGGGCAGCGTGCGCTCCAGCACGCGGTCGAGGTCATTGCGAGCCGCGGTC
>JBIIJH010000232.1:0-2658 GCA_044233905.1 Phycisphaerales bacterium | reverse complement strand
GAGATACCTCGAAAGAAATACCCCCAAAGAAATACCCCCAAAGAAATACCCCCAAAGAAATACCCCCAAAGAAATACCCCCAAGTCTGTGAGGACCTGGGGGCGGAGGGAGGGAAAAGGGCTTTGTAGGTCACGCTGCGAGCAGCGTGCGGGGGACGGGTGAACTGCAGGCAGTCACCAGGTCCCTCGGTCGTGAGTTGGAGTTCGGTTGGGGAGCGCTTTCGCGTCACCAGCCTTTCTCCTCTATGACAGACGGAATCTAGCCCCCGAATGCATCATGGGAAGTAACGGTTTTTCATTTGTTGGGCAATTGTGCTTGGGAGGCCCCCCGGCAGCCCCGCTGAGATCCGGTAACAGCGGCCTTTGCGTGCGTTGGCAGGGGAATGGTCTCAGGAGCCCCCTACACTGCTCATTCCATGATCCGCAGCACCCACGCCTGCCTGATGTTCACCGCGCTCTCGCTTTGCCTGGCTCCGGCCGGCCCCACGATGGCGCAGGCTCCGACGGCTCCCGCCGCTCCTGCTGCCCCCCCGGCCCCCACCACGCCGCCGATCGATGCCTCCGGCGTCATCGACTCGCTGCCCCCGATTTCCGTCGAGCCCCCGGTGCTCGACCTTGGCTTCATGGCCCCGCGCGTCGGCGGCAAGGGCACCGTGATCCTGAAGAACACCGGCGACAAGCCGCTCACCATCGCCGCGGTCACGCCCAGCTGCAAGTGCACCACCACCAGCAGCCTCGCCGGCACGGTCCTCAAGCCCGGCGAGTCCGCGCCGCTCGAGGCCGTCCTCGAAGGCGCCTCCATGCCGCAGTCGCACCGCGCCAGCATCCGCGTCCTGGTGGATGGCTACGCCAAGGTGCTCGACGTCCAGCTGCGTGGCGAGACCGCCATGCCGATCCGCGCCGTCCCGCCCATCATCAACGCCGTGGAAGGCAAGCCGCGCCAGGGGCGCTTCATCGTGGAGAGCGTCGACAAGAAGCCCTTCACCATCTGTGCCATCGGCGGCCGCGTGCCCGAGTTCATCGGCTTCAACGCGGGCGAGGCGCCGCGCGCCCAGTACCTCCTGAAGTTCGACCTTGACACCTGGAGCCCGGAGTACCCCGCCTACCTCGCCATCGAGACCGACCGCGCCGACTGCCCGATCTTCGATGTCTGGGTCCGCAGCGAGCGCACCATCCCGAGCTCCGCGTTCCGCATGAAGGACTACCGCATCAACGGCGGTCGCATCGATGTCGGCGGCAGCGTCGATGTCTCGCTGGAGATGGACGACCCGGGCGAGGAGATCCTGGCGATCGAAAGCGTCTCGCCCGAGGTGCAGGTGCAGATGCTCGGCCAGCGGGTCGAAGACAAGCTGCGCAAGGTCAGCGCCCGCATCACGCCGAGGAGCCCGCGCGAGGGCCTGCTGTACGGGCTGGTGAAGCTGTACGGCCGCGAGAAGGAGCAGACGCTCACCTTCTTCGCCTCGGTGCGCCCGAAGGCTGCCACGGGCTGCGCGGGGTGCAAT
Source organism: Phycisphaerales bacterium (assembly GCA_044233905.1). GTDB lineage: Bacteria > Planctomycetota > Phycisphaerae > Phycisphaerales > SM1A02 > UBA966. The sequence continues at coordinate 1,157 of JBIIJH010000232.1, read as the reverse complement.
CCCGTGCAGGGGCCGCCGTCGAAGAGCCCGCCGCCCATGCCCGCCACGCCGCCCGCGTCTGCCATGCCGGCGGAGCGTGCCGCTCCCGCGGCCGTGCCTTCGCGCTGATCGCATCCCGCCGGAACCCGTCAGGAGAACCACATGTCCGATCCAGGAATCGCCGCAGCCTCGTCCGCTGCCGCACCGCTTTGCCCTGCCGACCGCGTCGCCGCGGTGGATGCCATCGTCGCCGCGCACGGTGACCCCTCGCGCAGCGCCGCCGTTGCCGGCGTGGCGCGCGTCGCAGATCGCTGGACCGCCGGTGACGGCGATGCCGCTGCCTTCTCCGCGTTCTGCGCCAAGCACTTCGTCGCCAATGCGGCCGAGCGCACCCGCCTCCTGGCGCGCCTCGAGGAGACGCTCCGGCAGATCGGCGGTCATCTCTACGAGATGCGCCGCTCGCTGCGCCGGTGGAATGACCTGGCAGGCGACGAGTTCCCCGGTGTCGACGACGTGATCGCCTCGTTCGACCCGGCGCCCGACATCTCCGACCAGCTCTACCGCCAGAAGGTGGCGTTCATCGCGCTCCTCAACTTCGAGCGCCCGGACCTGCGCGCCATGCTCGGCCACGGCAGTGCATGGAACACCGAGGAATGGGCCGCCGCGCGCGTTGCCCAGCAGTTCGGTCCGCGCATCCCCTCGGAACTCGCCGACCACGCCCGACGCGTCGGGCACGAGGCGCAGAACTTCGTCGCCGCGTTCCACGTGCCGGTCGGCACCATGGTCGATGCCAAGGGCAAGCGGTGGTTCGAGCCCGATCGCGCGCTCCTGGCCCACTGGCTGGTGCGCGAGGAGATCAAGGCGGGCTACGGCGATCCGGACGGCCTCGACAAGCAGCATGCCCTGATGTGGGTCATGGCGCGCCACATCGATGGCTCCATCCCGCGTGCCGTCATGGAGCGTCGCACCGCCGGCGCCGCGTGGGACCCTGCGCACAACACGGTCGGCGGCGTCGCCGTGAAGGCCGAGGACACCGTGGGCCCCGAGCGCTACCGGCACATCCTCGAGCACCATGCGGTGGCCGGTCGCTTCGACCCCATGTATCCCGAGGCACCCACGGCCATCGCGCGCAAGTTCGACCGCGCGCGCGCGATACCCGGGGCCGATGTCGAGCGCCT
>JBIIJH010000231.1:0-2660 GCA_044233905.1 Phycisphaerales bacterium | reverse complement strand
CACGCTCACGCTCGACGGCGAGGACCTCCTCTCCCGCACGCGCGACGTGGTGGAGCTGCGCCGCAACGTCGGCATGGTGTTCCAGAAGCCGAACCCGTTCCCCAAGTCCATCTACGACAACGTCGCCTTCGGCCCGCGCCTCCACCGCTCGTTCCGCAGCAGCGACCTGGATGAACTGGTGGAGAACTCGCTCCGCGCCGCCGCGCTCTGGGACGAGGTGAAGGACCGCCTGAAGTCGAGCGCCCTCGGCCTCTCCGGCGGCCAGCAGCAGCGCCTCTGCATCGCGCGCGCCATCGCCGTGGGCCCGGAAGTCCTCCTCATGGACGAGCCCTGCTCCGCGCTCGACCCGCGCTCCACCGCCAGCATCGAGCAGCTGATCCGCGAGCTCGAGGCGCAGTACACCATCGTCATCGTCACGCACAACATGCAGCAGGCGGCGCGCGTCAGCGACCGCACCGCGTTCTTCTTCGAAGGATCGCTGATCGAGTGCGGCAACACCGACGAGATCTTCACCAACCCCCGCAACAAGCGCACCGAGGACTACGTCTCGGGCCGCTTCGGCTGAACCAACCTCCGGACCCCACCACGATGGCCATCGACCTCCAGACCGAGATGCTCACCCTCCGCCGGAACCTCCTGGCGATGGGCGCTGCCACGGAACAGCGCCTCTCCCTCGCCACGTTCGCCCTCGTCGAAGGCAACGTGGACGCCGCCCGCGCCGTCAAGGGCGGTGACGCCGAGATCGATGCCATGGAGGTGGACCTCGAGACCCAGTGCATGCGCATCCTGGCGCTCGGCTCGCCGGTGGCCCACGACCTGCGCTTCGTCCTCAGCGTCATCCGCATCTCCGCCGACTTCGAGCGCATCGCGGACCTGAGCCGCGGCATCGCCAAGAAGGTGCTGCGCTGGGGCAATGGCAACGGCCCCACCGAAGTGCCGGGCGCGCTCGCCGACATGGCAAGCTCCGCCTCCGCGATGCTCGGCGACGTGCTCGCCGCCCTCTCCGACGAGGATGTCGAGCGTTGCCGCGAGGTGCGCCGCGCCGACCGCCGCGTGGACGACCTCAACAAGGAAGTGGTGGCCACCTCGCGCCAGCTCATCCACGACGATGTCTCCCGCACGGCAGAGGCCATCGACATGATGCAGATCGCGCAGCGCCTCGAGCGCATCGCGGACATTGCCACCAACATCGCCGAGGACGTGATCTTCCTCGCCGAAGGCCGCGTGGTACGCCACGAGGACTGATTCGGCGGACTGAAAGCCGATAATCCGGGGCGCAGATTCCTCTCCCGCTTCGGGCAAGGCCCTTCCCATGAAGGCGGATCTGCGCTACACTTCCCGACTCTTCGGAGCCAGCCATGCATTACCCGCACAGAATCAGCCGCATCAAGAAGGTTCGCAGTATCGGTTTCCGCGCTCGCATGAGCACGCGAAAGGGTCGGGCGATCCTGAATCGCAAGCGCCGCGTCGGTCGCGCCATCCGCGTCCGCTGAGCCCGTGACCGTTGACCCTGCGAACGCCGGGTCTGCGAACACCGGATCCGCACACGCCGGATCTTCGACCACACACCAATCCGAACAGCCCGCGATCGTCCTGATCGGACTCCGCGGCTCCGGGAAGACCACCCTGGGGACGCTGCTTGCCGCACGTCTCGGGACGCGCTTCATCGACCTCGACAACCGCACCATCGCCCGCTCCGGACATCCGTCGGTGAGCGCGATGTTCCGCGCCGTCGGCGAACCGGCATTCCGCGCGGCCGAGTGTGCCGCGCTGCAGGATGTGCTGGCCACCGATGCTCGGCATGGCGCAGTGATCGCCCTCGGTGGCGGCACCCCCACCGCCCCGGGCGCCCGCGCGCTGCTCGAGACGGCTCGTGCCAACGGCTCCATCCGCATCGTGCTGCTCGAAGCCCCGCCCGCGGTGCTCGGCGCGCGGCTCTCGGTGGCACCGGGCGACCGACCGCTCCTCATGGGCACGAACTTCACGGAAGAGGCTGCACTCCTGGGTGAGCGCCGGCTTCCCGCCTACCGCGCCCTTGCGGATTCCACGGTCACCACCGGCGGCACCACGGCGGAAAGCCTCGACGCGCTGGCTGCCGCGGCGCGCTGAGCGCCACGAGACTCAGTGCTTCGGCCAGATGATCGCGACCTCGCCCTCGGCGGTCTCCGCGGCCAACCCCAGTTCCTTGAGTGCCGCCAGTGCGGCCAGCTGCTCGGCCTGCTTCTTGCTGGGTCCCCATGCGCCCGGGAAGCGGCGCGCACCGGTGGTGACGCCGATCTCGAAGCACTTGGCATGGTCGGGGCCCTGCTCATCGAGCACCGTGTACTGCGGGAGGCCCATCTCAAGCTGCGCCAGGCACTGCTGCAGCACCTGCTTGAAGTTCTGCTGATGCCCCAGGCGAAGCGCTGCGTCGATGCGCGCCGTCAGGAGCGGCATCACGAACGCGCGCGCCTTGTCCAGGCCAGCATCCAGGTACAGCGCACCCACCACGGCCTCGAACACGCCGGCCAGCAGGCTCTCGGGCAGCCCCTGCGGGCCGCGCACGCCCTTGTCGATCCGCATCAACTTCTCGAAGCCGCACTCGTGCGAGAGCTCCGCGCACACACGGCCGCTCACGATGTTCGACTTCACCTTGGTGAGCTCGCCCTCCAGGAGGTCGG
>JBIIJH010000013.1:0-27331 GCA_044233905.1 Phycisphaerales bacterium | reverse complement strand
GGCGGCATGGCGCCGCCACTGCCCCTCCGGCGAGGGGGCCAGGCACCCGTTGTGCCAATGGCGTCGGTTCGGCAATGGCCTCACCGCCGCGGGTGTGGGGTCTTTCAGCGTGCGGATCGACCGGGGGCGGCGGCGTGGGCGCCTACGCCCTGGACGACGTCATCCACCTTCTTCATGATGAAGAGGTAGTTGAAGCCGCGCAGGTAGAAGTTCTCCTCGACGGCGGTCTTTCGCCAGTTGTTCTTGTCGAGCTTCTGGTTCTGCCGCACCACCGTGATGATGTCGACGGGCACGAAGTGCTTGCGCATGATGGCGAAGAGCTCGAAGCCGATCGGCATGAACGTGCCGGCGCCGCTGCCGGCGGGTGCGCCCTTCTTCTTCTTCCAGCTGTCGCTCACGTAGAGCGCGAAGTAACGGCGGTTCTTGAGGACGCGGTGCCCTTCCGCGATGGCCTTCGTCATGGCCGCGTAGTACGCGCGGCCCCCGTCGTCGCCGCCAGCGTCGAGCTTGCCGATGCAGCCCGGGTCGTCGGAGTAGTCGATGTGCGTGGAGTACGGCGGGTCCATGAACACGAAGTCGACGCTCTGGTCCTCGAGCGGCAGCTTGCGCGCATCGGCCTTCAGGATGTCCGGGCGCCGCGGCGCGAGGTCGAACCCCTTCACGGGGCGGCCCAGGCTCCGGCACACGTCGATGGTGGTGCCGCTGCCGCAGAACGGGTCCACCACGCGGTCGGTCTCGCGCGTGTAGCGCATGAGGAGCTGCCAGATCACCCACGAGGGCGTGGCGCCCGCGTAGTCCTTGTCGCCCTGCATGGTGTGCAGGCGGCCTTCGGCATCGCGCCAGTCATAGTGCTGGCTGGGGTACTCCCAGAGCGTCGTCGGGAGGACTCGGAGCGGCGGACGTTCGGAGCGAGACATGCGGCGAGTCTATGGAATCGGTCCGCTCCGAAGCGCGGAGCGGACATTCTTTGCCCGCGAGGCGCTGAGTGCTATACTTCGCCCGATGCGGCCCGCGCTGCGCATGCTCTTCCTTGCCCTCACCGTGGCCCTCCTGGGCACCGGCGCGGGTGGGTTTCGGGCACTGCACCTCGCGACGGAGGCCGGAAATCACGGCGATCTGGCCCTACACGTGGCCGATGAATCCGGCGCTGTCGCGGATGCGCACGACGACCACGACGATCACCACCACCACCACCACCACCACGCCACCGCCATGCCGGGTGATTCCGAGCATGCCGACCGCCACCACGACGAGGGCGAGTGCGCCACCTGTGAGCTCCTCCTCTCCCTCGTGGGAACCACCGGCACCCCGGTCCTCGTGCCGGCGTTCCACGCGCTGGTGGCGGTGACCGACGATGCGTCACCCGCGCCCGCGCCGCCTGCCGCCCCGCTGCGCGCCCTGACGGCCCGGCCCCCGCCGAGCTGCTGACCTGTTCCAACGCGTTCGGCCGCCCATGATGGCGGCCGCAGTCGGGGCACTGCCCCATCTTATTCACGCTTGAACGGCGGTTGCGAATCATTCGCGCCCGCCGAAGGTCATGATCCCAATGAAGAATGTCTCCGTCCGTCGGGCGCTGTGCCCGGCGTTCACGCTCGTCGAGCTGCTGGTCGTCGTCGGCATCGTCGCGCTCCTGGTCGGCCTGATGGTGCCGGCGATGGCGCGCGTCCGCCGCACGGGCGTCGCCACCGCGGACCTCTCCAACCTGCGCGGGCTGGCGGTGGCCCACGCGTCGTACATGAACGTCAACGACGAACGGTTCGTCGACGTCGGGCTTCCGCACGGCTCGTACGCGAACCCCGTGAACTCCTTCGTGGCACGCCTGCAGCCCTACACCGGCGGAAGTCCCGTGGCGCTGCGGAGCCCGCTCGACCGCAGCCCGCACTGGCCGCTCGATGTGGGCGGCGAGGGACAGCCCGTGGGCGGCAGCACGCCGGCCCTCTACCGGCGCACCAGCTACGGCATGAACAACTACCTCTCGCGCACCTACTCGCCGGCGGTCGCGATGGATGGCCCCGGATCCGGCGTCGACCGGCTGCAGCAGGTGCGCGACCAGGACCGCGTCGTCTGCTTCCTGCTGATGGCGGAGACGGGGAGTTTCGCCTCCGCGGACCACCCGCACGTGGAGGACTGGGCGTCGAGCCCGGTGCCGGCCAAGACCTCCGCATCGCAGGTGCAGGTCAACGCCGTCGACCGGCGGCCTCCGCAGCCGGGCAGCCAGTCCAACTACTCGTTTGTGGATGGCCACGTGGCCACCGCGCAATTCGAGGACGTCTATCGGAGCGTGCAGGACAACCGGTTCGACCCGGAGCTGCACTGAGAGCGCAACCGCGCAACCATCGATTCAACCAGGCGCCGGACGCCTGGACAACGAAACTCGAGACAACAAGCAGACACGGAGAATCCATGAACAACGTCATCCCGCGAAGCATCATCCAACTCAAATTCCATCCCATGGCGGCGGCGTTCGCCCTGTCCATCGGCACTACGGCGCGTGCACAGCACGTCGGGGACATCGGTCTTCGCATCGTGGACGGAGCGGTCGCGACGGCAGAGATCGGCGCATCCGGCTACGGCGACGCTCGCCGCGTCTTCGGCGGCACGATGGGCGACACCGGCACCGCGTGGTTCACGAGCAACCCTGGTTACGACGCGCCACCCGGCGGGTTCCCGGTCGGCTCCCGGCTCGGGATCCGCTTCACGGGCCCGATCCTCGCGTGGGACGGAGATTCGTTCGAGCCGACCGCTCCGTCGGGTCCGCTGGCCGGGGAGCGGCTGCGCATCTCGTACCTCACGCTCAGCGCGATCAGCGGAGAAGGACCGGTGGCAGGTCTTGACCTGGCAGTGCAGTCCGACGGTGGGTGGCATCGACACATCTCGATGACGCTGCTTCCCGCAACCGGGTCAGCAATGCCCGACGCGGGTGTCTACCTGGTGCCCCTCCAGGCCTACTCCACGGCATCGGGCGTCGGCAGCAGTGCGGAATACTGGCTCGTGCTCAACGGCGGCGATACGCCGGAGAACTACGCCGCCGCGTTCGCCGCTGCAGAATCCGCAATGAGCCCCCCGGGGTGCATCGGTGACCTCGACAACGACGGCGCGATCGGTGGCGCGGACCTCGGAATCATGCTCGGGAACTGGGGACTTCCGGGAGCAGGCGACCTCGATTCCAGCGGTGCCGTGAATGGCGCCGATCTCGGCTCGCTGCTCGGCATGTGGGGAGCGTGTCCGTGAGCGGGCTTGCCCGCTTCCCGACGCCATTGCCCCCTCGCACTTCAACATCTCGCATTTCACGCTCTCGCATCTCAATCTTCGGAGTTCCAATGAAGCACATCGCATCCATCGTCGTCCTGTCCTCGCTCGCACTCGCGTCCACCTCCTTTGGAGGAACAAAGGAGCCGCATGCGGACGTGTTCATCACCTTCACGGGCGGCCAACTCTCCACCGCCGGCTGGAACCACGCCAGCGGCGAGATCATCGATCCCGCGCAGCGCGTCTTCGAGGGCGAGCTTGGGCTCGACCCGGCGTTTCCGTTCTCGGGAGACGAGCCGGGCATCGGCTCCAACCTCGTGGGCAGCACGGTGACCATCAATCTGCTCGCTGGCCTCGGATCATGGAATGGCGCCGGATTCGACGCAGCCAATGCCGGCCTGCTGGCGAGCTACGCCGGCCAAGACGCATTCTCGACCACTGGGGGCTCGTTCAGTTTCCTCGTCTCGCAGGGGCTCGACCTTCACCCCGAGTTCACGGTCTTCGGACCGGGAGGCAGCGACCCCGCCAACGGCATCTACCTTGCCGCGTTCACCGCATCGTCCGCCGGCTACCTCACCAGCGAGACCTCGTGGATCGTCTTCAACCTCGGCATGGGCGAGTCGGAACACGCGGCCGCCGTCGACTGGGCCAACGCGAACCTCGTGCCTGCGCCGGGAGTGCTCGCCGCGCTCGTGCTGGCAGGCCTCACTTCGGCGCGTTCCAGAACACGGCGTCCGGCGACTTCGGCGCTTCCTTGATGGAGCCGAGCTCCACGAGGTGCGTGGAAAGCGTCTTCCAGCGCTCGGCGGTCATGGTTCCAACGTCGGCGGGCGCGCTGCCCGGCAGCATGACCATGTCGTGCTGCTTGCGGGCCGCCATGTCCATGGCTTCCAGGCTCATGGCCGGGTTCAGCTTGGCGATGCCCGGGTTGTACTTCGCGGGTTCCGCCTGGTAGCGGATCCAGCCCTCGCGCAGCGCGTTGACGAACTTGGCGGCCTCGGCGCGGTGCGCTTCCAGCCACGAGCGCTTGGTGACCACCAGCTCCACGTACGGGTCGTAGCCGCTGACGGCGAGCGAGAAGACGCGCACCGGCACCTTCTTGAGCTCCATCTGCACGGGCTCCGCGCTGATGAAGCACTGCTGCCCCTGCACCGCGCCGCGCTCGAACGCCGCGAGACCGGTGCCCGTGGGAACGATCTTCACCTTGCTGCCCGGGTACTTGCGGTTGAGGAACTTGAGGTACGGAAGCCCCGCCTCCATGGCCACGGTGGAATCGCTCTTCCACAGGTCCTCGATGGAGTTGAACTTGGAATCGGCCTTCACCATGACGCCCATCGGGCTCTGCTGGAAGACGGAGAACACCGCCACCAGGTCGCCGCCCTTCTCGTTGAGCGAGAGCAGCTGGTCGCCGGAGGCAATGGCGAACTCCACCTGCCCGCTCGCCGCCATCTGCGGCGCGGGCGTGCCGGCGGCGCCCTTGATGAGCTCGACCTCGATGCCTGCCTTGGCGTACAGGCCGTCCTGCTGCGCGGCGTACATGCCGCCGAACTCGGGCTCGGGCACCCAATTGAGCTGCAGGCGGAGCTTCACCGGCTCCGGCGCACGCGCGGCCGCGCCGCCGAGGACGAGCGCGCCGAGGAGCGCGGACGCGAGCGTGATGGTGGACGTGCGAATCGTGAATGGGCGAAGCATGTTCCGCATGGGCATGGGCAAAGGGTAGGCGCGCGGACCCAAGCGCGCGAATTCACCGCGCCGAAGCGTGCCAGCGCCGCAGCAGCACCCACCCCAGGAGGCTCACCACGCCGAAGAGCGCGAACCCCACCGCGGACGCCACGAACACCGCGGCGAACACCATGTCGGTGCGGTTCTCGCGCAGCGCGCTCGTGATGAGGATGCCCACCGGTGCGTCCTCGCCGGCGAACGCGCCCACGAATTCGCCCACGATGGTGCCGATCACCGCCAGCCCCGCCGCAATGCGCAGGCCGGTGACGATGGACGGGATGGCCCACGGCAGTTCGAGCTTCCACCACCGCTGCAGGCGCGTGGCGCGGTTCACCTGGAAGAGTTCCACCAGCCCCGGGTCCGTGGAACGCATCCCGTCGAGCGTGGCGGCCAGCACCGGGAACAGCGAGACGATCACCGCGCTTGCGATCGAGGTGCGCGCGCCGTAGCCGCACCACACCACCAGGAGCGGCGCAATGGCCACCAGCGGAACCATCTGCAGGAGCGTGGCGATCGGATAGAGACCGCGCATCAGGAAGCGGCTGGCGGAAAGCACGCTTCCGAGCACGATGCCGATGCCGGCCGCCAGCGCGAACCCCGCCGCCGCGCTCAGGCCCGTGAGCCGCGCGGCGGCCAGGAGCTGCCCCGAGCCATCGCGCAGCGCGCGCGCCACGGCCATCGGCGAGGGCACCAGGAATTCGCTCGGCGCGAATGCCCAGACCGCGGCCTGCCATGCGGCAAGCAGCGCGAGCACCACCGCCACCGGCGGGAATGCCGAATGCAATGCGCGGCGAATCACGGCGCACCTCCGGCAGGCACCATTGCCTGGGCGAGCGAACGCATGATGTCCGCCGTGGCCGCGGCGAATTCCGGCGTGGCACGCAGAGCCGGCGTGCGCTGCGCGAAGCCCGGGCGCACCGTGGCCACCACGCGTCCGGGCGCGGGCGCCATCACCACCACCTGGCTGCCCACGTAGGCCGCCTCGACGATGGAGTGCGTCACCATCACCACCGTCATGCCCAGGCGCGCATGCAGCGAAAGCAGCATGTCATCGAGCGCGTGACGCGTGATCTCGTCGAGCGCCCCGAATGGCTCGTCGAGGAGGAGGAGTTCCGGCTCCGTCACCAGCGCACGCGCGATCGACGCGCGCATGCGCATGCCGCCGGAGAGCTGGCCAGGAAGCTTGCGGCCGGCGTCCGCCAGCTGCACGCGCTCGAGCATGGAGGCGGCGCGGTCAAGCCGCTCGCCGCGCGGGACGCCGGCAAGTTCGAGCGGCAGCGCGACGTTCGCCGCCACGCTGCGCCACGGCAGGAGCCGCGGCTCCTGGAACGCGAACGCGGTGCGCGGCGGCGACAGCGTGCCGGCATCGCCGAGGAAACGAACTGCGCCAGAAGTGGGCGCATCGAGCCCGCCGATCATGCGCAGGAGCGTGGTCTTGCCGCAGCCGGACGGACCCACGAGCACCGTGAGCGAACCCGCGGGCACCTCGAACGATGCGCTCGCAAGCGCCTCGAATCCATCCTCGAAGACGCGACCGACGCCGGCGACCTCGATGCGCCGGAGCGCGCCGGGCTGCTGGGCGGCGGCGGGCCGCCCCGCTGCACCCTGATGCTCGGCCGCGCCCGGGTTCACGACGCCTTGATGCGCACGCGCGCCCCGGGCACGATGCCGACGATGGTGTGCGCCAGTGCCTCGGAGTCGAAGTCCGCGGTGGTGCGGGCGTAGATCTCGATGGTCCGTTCCGGCGTGCTCGGCGTGCAGCGGAGCACCGCGAAATGCTGGTCCTGGAGGATGGACGTGACGGCCGACTGCACCTGCGCCAGGTCCGCGTGCTTGCGCACCTTGATGCGCAGGTGGACGTGCGCGACGGAACTCATCAGCCACATGGCAAGGAAGACAATGACGAGCGAGAGCGCCACCAACGAGTACTCGCTCATGCCGCACGCCAGGCCGAGCACCGTCGCGACGATGGCCACGCCGGTCTGCCCCGCGTCGCTGAAGATGGTGCGGAAGCGCACGAGGCCACCGATGCCGAAGAGGACCAGCGCGATCTCCGCGCCCATGAGGAAGTGCTCGCTCGCCTGCACCAGCTCCGCGGCGATGCAGCCGATGAGCGCGCAGATGACGGTGGCACGACGATTTTCCGCGTGCGCGATCGGGTCGAACCGCACCGCGCGGCGCGGCGCACCCGTCAGGGCGAGCGCCACGCCGATGGAGCAGAGGAGGCCGAGCACCAGGTCCGTGACGTACGGCGCGTGGCGGAAGAGGCTCAGCGAATTGGTGATGATGCGCCAGTCATCGGGGCCCGGGATCTTCTTGCCGCCATGCTCTGCCCCGGCTTCGGCGCCGCCGCCCATCAGCTTCTCGAGTTCCTTCTCCTTCTTGCCCTCGCCCATCGCGGCCGCATAGGTGTCATTGCGCGGGCCGATGTCCAGGCCAAGGTCATTCGCGCCGTCCACCAGCACGGACTCCGCGGAACGCGATCGCGCCGAACCGGACGGCTGCGAACTGCACGCGCCCACCACCAGCAGCGCGAGTGCCACGGCCATCACCGGAATGATTCCCCGCACGAACGACGACTTCCAGAATTGACGGGTGCTGAGCGCTTCCATGCGTACCTCCATGTACGTGCGCATCGTCCCCGTTTCTCGGTAACCTTGCAAGCGGAAATGAAGCGAGAAGCATCCTTCGGCGTGTTGGCGGCGGGAATCGCACTCGTGGCGATGCTGACGCTGCCCATCCTGGCACCGACGATGGAGCAGGCGACGGCCCGTCAGGAGGCCGATGCCGTGCGAATGCAGGCGGCTTCCGAGCGAAGCGGGGGCGTCTCCGACGGCGTCGAACTGCCTTCCGGCGACCGCGCGCACGACCACGAGCTGCCGATCACCGCGCCCCACTGGTACGCCACGGTCCACGGCGAGGCCGGGGCGCTGGCGCAGGTGTTCGCGATCGACGGCAGCGGCAAGGTCATCGGTCCGGTGCTCGGCGCCTTGCCGGCCAAGGATCCGCCGCTCAGCGAGCTGCGAGGGATGTTCATCCTGGGCAACGGCGACCTGGCCGTCATGAACGCCAAGAGCGGGGCCACGCGCGTGGTGGTGTTCGGCAAGCCGGACGAACGAACGGGCGTGCGGCCCTACCGCGCCACGTGGGTGACGGGCGGCGAGGCGAACCCCGCGATGGTGCACACCTACCAGGTGAGCATCGGGCCGGATGGCTCGCTCTACGCGTCGAACCAGGACACGAACACCGTCACGCGCTACCACGGGCTCGGGAGCCGCGAAGCAGGCAAGCCCATGCCGGTGGCGAGCGGGCTGTCGGAGTTCGGCACCCTGCTCCCGGGCACGGTGGTGCCCAACGACCAGCAATCGCCCGAGGGCGTGGGGCTCGTGCGCGGCTTCGCGTTCGGGCCGGACGGCATGCTCTACGTGTGCGATCGCGGCCGCTCCCGCGTGGCGGTGCATGATCCGGTGACCGGACGCTTCATCCGCGTGGCAATGTCCGCGCAGGACGGCCTGCAGCACCCGATCCAGGCGATGTTCACCGCCGACGGACGCGCGCTGCTGGTGACCGACAACAAGGTCAACTGCGTCTGGAAGCAGGACCTCGAGACCGGCAAGGTCACCGAGCTCGTGGCTGCCAACGACGGCGGCCTCAGCGCGCCGAGCTCGCTCGCCATCCGCGACCACGTGCTCTACGTGGGAAGCCGGCTGACGAAGCAGGTCCTCAAGTACGACGCGCGCAACGGCCACTTCCTCGGCGTCTTCGCCGAGCTGCCGTCGAACCCCGAGTTCTTCATCGCGGTGAGCCAGCAGTAAATCCGTACCCGGTTACATATGCACCATTTGCGGATCCGCAAATGGTGCATATGTAACCGGGTACGGATTTCTCAGGAACTTCCGCCGCGGGTCGGCGGCGCAACCGCAGACACCCCCATGCTGCACGCATGGGACGAATTCCTCGAAAGATCATTCCGGGCCAGCCGTACCACCTCACGCACCGCGGCAACCACCGGCTGCCGATCCTGCAGACCGATGAGCAGCGCGCCGTCTACATCAGCATCATGCGGCGATGGCAACTGCAAACCGGCGTGCAGATCGCCGCGTTCGTGCTGATGCCGAACCATGTGCACTTCGTCGTCATCTCTCCCACCGCGGAGGCATTGACGAAGTGGATCGCGAATGGGCATCGCGAGTACTCGAAATGGCTAAACACCTCCCGCGGGACGACCGGCCACAACTGGGAGGGGCGTTACTTCACCGCGGTCATGGATCCGGAGCATTGCCTGAACGCGCTCCGCTACGTCGAGCAGAATCCCGTTGCCGCACGGCTCGTCGCGTATCCATGGGACTGGCACTGGTCGAGCGCCCCGTTCCACGCCGGCATGGGGCCCCAGCCCTCGATTCTCGATCTGGATCTTCGCCCCGCAGGCACACGGCCCGATGTGTGGCGACGGTCGCTGCTCGAACCGTCCGCGGCGAATTTCCGCGCACGGCTCCATGAATGTGCAGCGCGGGGAATCGCCCTCGCCGCTCCTGCCTGGGCGGAATCGATGGAACGGATCCACGGCGTCCAACTCCTGCCACGCCGGAGAGGCCGACGGCAACAGGCAGACTCACCGCAGGATCAAGCCAGGGACAGACCGGACGATGCATCCCCGCTGCACCCCCTCGGCTCGCTGGAAACATCGCAAGCCCGCTGCGAGCAACAAATGGTGCAAACTTAACCGGGTACGGAATTCGTGACCGTCCAGCAGCGGTGGATGCGGCGGTTGCGGAAGTCGTCCGGCACCGTGCGCTCGCTGATCTCGCGCGCCATGTAGCCCGCGGGCACCTGCGCGTCGTCCCACTTCAATTGCCGCGAGTTGGTGCTGAAGTAGAGCCAGCCGTCATCGGCCAGCCAGCGCGTGGCCATCTCCACCAGCCGCGGCCAGTCGCGGTCGACGGCAAAGCTGTCCGCCTCCATGCGCTTGCTGTTGGAGAACGTGGGCGGGTCGAGCACGATGTAGTCGTAGCGCTCGCCCGGCGCGGGACCCGCCTCCAGGAACTGCAGGCAGTCCGCGTGCACCAGCCGGTGCAGCGCACCATCCACGGCGAAGCCGTTCAGCTCCAGGTTGCGCTTGGTCCAGTCCTGGTAGGTCTTCGACATGTCCACCGTGGTGGTGGCGATGGCACCGCCGGCGCGCGCATAGACCGTGAAGCTCCCGGTGTACGCAAACAGGTTGAGGACGCGCTTGCCCTTGGCGTAGTGCCGGATGATCGACCGCGTCTTGCGATGGTCGAGGAAGAGCCCGGTGTCGAGGTAGTCGCTCAGGTTCACCTCGAACTTGAGCCCCTGCTCCTCCACCGTACGCACCACGCCGCGGTCGTCCACGCGGTCGTACTGCTCGGAGCGGTCCTTGATGCGGCCGCGGTACTTCATGTGGAGCCGCGCGCCGGGCACCTGCAGGCCGTCGAGGATCTCCTCCTCGCAGATGTCCTCGAACGCGCGCACCTTCTCCGGCGTGTCGTCGCGCGTGCGGTTGTAGACCCACGCCACCACGTCGCCGTCGTACCAGTCGACGATCGCCGGGAACTCCGGGATGTCGCGCTCGTAGAGGCGGAAGCAGGTGATGCCGCCGGCCTTGGCCCAGCCGCGCAGGTGCTTCAGTTGCTTCGCAAGTCGGTTGCCGAGCATGGATGCGCGCCGGGGCCTCAGCCCGCGGCACCCTCCGTGCGTGCGCCCGGGCACGATTCGAGGTCGAAGACGAGGTCCATCGATGCCCACCACGCGCCCGCCGGCGCACCGGGCACCGGGCGCTGGAAGCGGCGCATCAGTTCGTCCCACTTCCGGCATTCGGGGTCGAGCGCGTACTGCTGGTAGTCGCGCGCGGGGTCGAATCCGTCCGGGCCCTCGCAGTACATGAAGAGCCGCGTCCCCTGGCGGAAGATGCGCATGCGCACGATCCCCGCCGCGCGCAGGGCCGCCACCACCTTGGGCCACACGGCGCGGTGGTGCTCCTCGTAGACGCGGATCAGCTCCGGGTCGTCCACCAGATCGAGGGCCTGCGCAAAGCACTGCATGCGCGTGAGGCTACCGCGGGTCCGTACACTCGAGCGCACATGGCACGCGCACGCACCGCGAAGACCAGTTCGAAGCCCACCGCGGCACCCGGGTTCGACCTGCTGGTGCTTACCGTGGCCAACCGCGTGCAGCAGCGGTATGCGGAACGGATGCTCGAAGTGCGGCGCAGGCTCGGCGCGCTCCCAGCAGGACTTTCCACCGTGGTCCTGGCCGATCCCGCCGGCAAGCGCATCGGGAGCGGCGGCAGCACCATCCTGTGCATGGCGGCGCTCGCCAAGCGCGATCTCCTGCGCGGCAAGCGCATCATGGTGCTGCATTCCGGCGGCGACTCCCGCCGGCTCCCCGCGTGGAGCGCCGCGGGCAAGATCTGGGTCCCGCTCGAGCGACTCGGCCGCGGCATCGGGCCGATGGGCTCGCCCGCGCTCTTCGACCTGGCGTTCGCGGAACTCTCGCGACTCAGCCTGCCGGCGTCGGGCGGCGTACTGGTTGCCAGCGGCGATGCCGCACTGCGCCTGAAGGGCGAACGCGTGCAGTTCGGCGACAGTCACGCGACCGTGCTGGCGTTCCCGGGCGATGCCGACCGTGCCTCGCGCCACGGCGTGTTCGTGCTGGACCGCACGCAACGGGTGATCCGCACGCTCCAGAAGCCTTCGCCCGCGGCGCTCCGCGATGCCGGCGCACTGGACGCGCGCGGCCGCGCGATGATCGACAGCGGCATCTTCTTCTTCCCGACGAAGGCGTGCGAGGCGCTGCTGCGCGGCGCGGCTTCCATGATCCCGGCGCTGGCGCGCGGCACCGCCAGCCTGGATCTGTATCAGGAGATCGCCGAGTCGATGGCCAAGTCCTCGACCGCGAAGGAGTTCGTCGGGCGATTCGTCGGCGCAGGCAGCGCCGGCACGAAGGGCGGCGCGCGCCGCGCGAAACAACTCTCCGCGTTCCACGCCGAGGCGCACGGCATCGCGCTGCACGCGTCGCTGCTGCGCTTCGGGTCGTTCCTCCACCTTGGAACCACGCGCGAGCTGGCGGAACGACTCGCATCCCACGAGCCGGAGCGGATGTTCCCCGACCTCCTGCACCCGCGCAGCGCGGGAGCGAAGGGCCAGCGCGGCGGCGACGAGCACGTCGGCGTCCGCATCGGTCGCAGCGGCGGACTCCCGGCGAGGCTGGCGGCATTCGATGTCCCGCTCGCGGCAGGCCGTCACTGCGCAGTGGTGCACGGCATCGACGACGACTGCAAGACTGCCGCCGCGGAGGGCGGAACGTTCGCCGGCAAGCCACTCCGCGCCCTGCCGGCGCGCACCGGCCTCGCTGCCGAGGCCATCTGGGGCAGCAACCCGCACACGCTCTGGCACGCGCGCATCTTCCCCGTGGGCACGCGCAGCGCAGCGCACGACGCCACGCAGTGGATGGTGCGCGGCACGAAGCCCACGCCCGCGTGGCGACGGATGCCGCGCGCGTCGCTTGCCGACGTGATGCTCCGCGCGGACGCCGAAGCGCTGGCCACCCTCCACGCCCACGCGCTCCTGCACGCACCGTGGTCGCCGCGCACGTCCGCGCCGCTCGCCGTGGCGCGCCGGCACGCGGCGCTCGAGGCGATCTCGCCCGCGCCCGAGCAACGCGCCGAGGCACGCATCCACGCCATGGCCGCCGTCGGCGCTGCGGTGGAGCGCGACATCACGCTCCCGCGCCCCGTCACTGCGTTCGCCGTGCGCCAGGACCAGGCCGTCTGGGCCAGCGCTCCCGTGCGCATCGACCTCGCCGGCGGCTGGAGCGACACCCCGCCCCTCTGCATCGAGCACGGCGGCGCCGTGGTGAATGCCGCCGTCACGCTCGGCGGCACGCTTCCGCTGCAGGCGATGGTGCGAGTCACGGAGGAGCCCGCCATCACGCTCCATTCCGTGGACGCCGGACGCACCGCGCACTACCGCAGCGTGCGCGAGCTCCTCGACCACCGTGATCCGTCGCAATGGGATGCGCTCCCGCGCGCGGCGCTCGTCCTGAGCGGGCTGGTGCCGCGCGAGCCGGGCGCAGACCTGCGCACCCATCTCCGGCGCGCGGGTGGCGGCCTGGCCATCACGCTCTTCAGCGCGGTGCCGCGCGGCAGCGGCCTCGGCACCAGCAGCATCCTGGGCGCCACGCTCCTGGCCACGCTCGACCGCATCGCCGGGCATGCCACCGATCCCGCGCACATTGCGCGCGGGGCATCGCTCCTGGAGCAGATGATCAGTACGCGCGGTGGATGGCAGGACCAGGTGGGCGGCCTGTGGGGCGGCATCAAGCTCTGCACCACGCGCGCGGGCATCCACCAGGTGCCGGACGTCGCGCCCATCACGCCGCCCGCGTCGTTCACGCGCGCGCTGCACGAGCGGGCGGTGCTCTTCTACAGCGGCCAGCGCCGGATGGCGCGCGGCATCCTGGAGACGGTGGTGATGCGCTACCTGCGCGGCGAACGAGCCGTCCTCGATGCGCGGGCGCGCCTCGTGGATGGGGCGCACGCCATGGCGGCGGCGATCACCGCGGGCGACCTGGACGAATTCGGGCGAAGGCTCGCCGAGTACCGGGAGCTGAAGCGCACGGTCGATCCGGCATCGGTCACGCCCCTCCTGGAGGCGCCCATCGATGCCCTCGGGCGGGACGTTGCCTCGTGGTCATTCGCGGGAGCCGGCGGCGGCGGGTTCGTCATCCTCCTGTGCCGGTCGACAGGGGCAGCAGAACGGGTCCGGGCACAGCTGAATCGCCACCCCCCCCACCCGCTCGCTCGGCCGTTCCCCTTCGATCTCGATGCCGGCGGCATGCGAATCGCGGTCCTCTAGCACTTCCGCCCCATAAAGTCGACCACGGCCGCGGATTCGGCACACAAGCCGCCCGCGGCGGCTTCCCCGGGCCAACGATACAATCCCTCCCTTCCCCGGCGCCCTTCCGGCACCGGTACACGCACCAAGGACGAAGACATGGCCAAGGCCCAGAACTGGACCCGATTCATCGCCCCCGCCGCAATCGCCGCGCTTGCACTCGCACCCGCCGCCCTCGCCAGCGAGGCCGACCTGCAGCTCCCGCCGATTGACGACAAGATCATCTTCAGCGTGTTCGGCAAGGCCGTGATGGGCGCAACCCTCATGTACGCCGGCATCGGTGTCGCCCTCCTCGGCGCCCTGTTCGGCCTGGTCCAGTACATGCAGGTGAACGCGCTGCCGGTGCATCCGTCCATGCGCAACGTCTCCAACATCATCTGGGAGACCTGCAAGAGCTACCTCGCGCAGCAGGGCAAGTTCCTGGCGCTCCTGTGGTTCCTCATTGCCGGAGCCATGGTCGTCTACTTCGGGTTCCTGAACCCGATCGGCGGCGGACACGGCGAAGGCACCGAGGCCGCGCACGTCAGCCCCGCGATGTCCGTCGGCATCGTCCTCCTGTGCTCCATCCTGGGCATCCTGGGCAGCTACGGCGTGGCGTGGTTCGGCATCCGGATCAACACCCAGGCCAACAGCCGCACCGCGTTCGCCAGCCTGCAGGGCGACGGCATGCGCACCCTCTCGATCCCGCTCCAGTCGGGCATGTCCATCGGCATGCTCCTCGTGAGCGTCGAGCTGTTCTTCATGATCGCCATCATGATGTTCATCCCGGCGAACCTGGTGGGCGCGAGCTTCATCGGCTTCGCCATCGGCGAGAGCCTGGGCGCCACCGTGCTCCGCATCTGCGGCGGCATCTTCACCAAGATCGCCGACATCGGCAGCGACCTGATGAAGATCGTCTTCAAGCTCCCCGAGGACGATCCGAAGAACCCCGGCGTGATCGCCGACTGCACCGGCGACAACGCCGGCGACTCGGTCGGCCCCACCGCCGACGGCTTCGAGACCTACGGCGTCACCGGCGTCGCGCTCATCGCCTTCCTGGCGTACGCGCTCGGCGGCGGCTCGCCGAACCAGCAGACCATGTGCATGCAGCTCATCGTGTGGCTCTTCACGATGCGCGCCCTCATGATCATCACCAGCCTGGTGAGCTACTTCATCACCGAGGCGTGGTCCAAGGCCTCGTTCGGCGGCAAGAAGGACTTCGACCAGGAAGCCCCGCTCACCCGCCTGGTGATCGTGACCTCGATCATCTCGATCGTCGCCACCTTCTTCGCCAGCCACGCGCTGCTCGGCACCCTGAGCTACGGCGGCAACGAACTGAAGGAACTCTGGTGGATCCTTGCCTCGATCATCAGCCTCGGCACCGCCGCGGGCGCGCTGATCCCGGAGTTCACCAAGGTGTTCACCAGCACCTCCAGCAAGCACGTGAACGAGGTGACCAACGCCTCCGCACAGGGCGGCGCCAGCCTCAACATCCTCTCCGGCTTCGTGGCCGGCAACTTCAGCGCCTTCTGGACGGGTCTCCTCATCCTGGTGCTCATGGCCGCAGGATGGAAGCTCAGCGGCAACGCCGACCTGACGCTCCTGATGCCCGACGCGTACCGTGACTTCGCCGCCCCGATCTTCGCCTTCGGCCTGATCGCGTTCGGCTTCCTCGGCATGGGCCCCGTCACCATCGCGGTCGACAGCTTCGGCCCGGTGACCGACAACGCCCAGAGCGTCTTCGAGCTGAGCCGCATCGAGGCCCTTCCGAACATCAAGGAAGAGCTGAAGCGCGACTACGGCATCCACGCCGACTTCGAGCAGGCCAAGCTCCTCCTCGAGAAGGGCGACGGCGCCGGCAACACCTTCAAGGCCACGGCCAAGCCGGTGCTCATCGGAACCGCCGTTGTCGGCGCCACCACGATGATCTTCGGCATCATCCTGGCCCTCTCGAAGAACAAGATGATCGTGCCGGAAGGCAAGAGCATCGAGGGCATCCTGAGCATCGTGCGTCCGGAGATCCTGCTCGGCCTCCTCATGGGCGGCGCGGTCATCTACTGGTTCACGGGCGCCGCCACCCAGGCGGTCGTGACGGGCGCGTACAGCGCGGTGGTCTTCATCAAGAAGAACATCAACCTGGACAAGGCCGAGGCCAGCATCCAGGACAGCAAGGAAGTGGTCAAGATCTGCACCATCTACGCCCAGAAGGGCATGTGGTACATCTTCCTGGCCGTCTTCTGCCTGTCGCTGGGACTGCCCTTCTTCAGCCCGGTGTTCTTCATCGGCTACCTGATCGGCATCGCGTTCTTCGGGCTCTTCCAGGCCATCTTCATGGCAAACGCCGGCGGCGCCTGGGACAACGCGAAGAAGATCGTCGAGGTCGACATGCGCGCCAAGGGCACCGAGCTGCACGCGGCCACCGTGGTGGGCGACACCGTCGGCGATCCCTTCAAGGACACGTCCTCGGTCAGCCTCAACCCGGTGATCAAGTTCACCACGCTCTTCGGCCTGCTGGCCGTCGAGATCGTGCTCACCATCCAGAGCGAGTCGCTCAAGCTGTGGATCGGCCTGGCGCTCTTCACCGCGGCCCTCTACTTCATCTGGGGCAGCTTCTACAAGATGCGCATCCCGGTCGACTCGAAGGACTGAGTCCCTCGGGCGAACGAGATCTTCACCGACCGAGACCCACGCGGCCCGCTCCTCCAGGAGCGGGCCGCTTTCCTTGCAGCGCTGCGGAAGATGCGGCGATGCCTATACTTCCGCCATGCTCATGCGCGCCGCCATCGTCACCGTCGCCCTTGCGACGCTTGCAGTGGCGGCGCAGGATCCCGCGGTGGCCGATGCCGCCACGCACGCCGCGGCCGCCGCTCCCGAGCAGGGCACGCTCCGCGAATGGGGCAGCAAGCTGGTCGAGTACGGGCCGATCGCCATCTTCGTGGCGTTCGTCATCTCCGGCATCGGCCTGCACCTGAGCGAGGACTTCATCCTGGTGCCCGCCGGCATCTTCGCGTACGAGCAGTACGTGCAGACCGGCTCGTGGACCTGGTTCATCGAGGCATCGTTCGCCGCCTGGCTCGGCATCGTCCTGGGCGACGCGGGGTGGATCTGGCTGTGCCGCCATTTCGGGGGAAAGCTCCTCGGATGGCGCACCTTCCGCAAGCTGATCGGGCCGCGCACGCTGCTGGAAGTCAAGTACGAGATGGATCGCCGGGGCGCCTGGGCGCTGCTCATCGCGCGCTTCATCCCCGGGGCGCGCACGCCGATGGTCACCATGTCGGGCGTGATGCAGCTCTCGTGGTGGAAGATCCTCGCCGTCGAGGCGGTCGGCGTGCTGGTGACGGCGCCGCTCCAGATGGGAATCGGCGTGGGAGTCGCGAAGATCGGCAGCCAGTTCGAGAGCGCCGCGCACCGCTGGATCCTCTACATCGGCGCCACGCTTGCGGTGGTGGGCCTCATGGCCGTGGCGCACATCGCCATCTCGCGCCGCCGCAGCGCACACCGCCCGCCGCGCGCCCCGGTGCAGTGGCTGACGGGCTTCGCGAAGCGGACGATCGGCACCGTCCAGCGCGTGGTGATCAAGGCCGACGGCAGCGCGAGCAGCTGACCGTGCGCTCCGCGCAACGGTAATGGCAGCAATGGAAATCAGGGGTCGAACGTCAGCGTCACCGTGGCCACCGGGCAGGTGGCGGAGTCGGTGACGATGTCCACGTTCAGCGATGCCGGCTTGCCGCTGGGCCCCGCGCGGAAACCACGGTGCGCGCGGCCCTCCGGGGAGTCCACGAACCGGGCCGCCTCGAACGAGCTGAGCGCCACCTTCCCCATCGGCCCTTCGGGCGGGAGGATGGTGCCGATGGGCGGGTCGATCGAGAGCACCTTCAGCGGGGCGCCGTCGTTGGCGAAGACATCGATGTCGATGACTGCCTCGCGGTCACCGGCATGGACCGCCACGCGTTCCGGCGAAACCACCGCGCCGCGGTTGATCGAATAGTCGACGCGCATGACGCCCGCGAAGCCCACCGCGGTGGCGAACTCGACGGCGATGGACCGGACGCCGCTGCCGGCGGGGTTCACGGTGAGCTTCACCTCGCGCTCCTCGCCGGGGGCCAGCGTCTTGCTTCCGATCAGCTTGGCGTCCAGGCATCCGCAGTTGGATGCGTAGCCGAGGATCTCCAGCGTCTCGCTGGACTGGTTGCGGATCCGCTCGATGCGGACGAGCTTCTCGTCGCACAGGTTGACGGCGCCGAGATCGATCTTGCCGTTCACGGACTGGATGGGCCGCGACGCCAGGTACGAACTGCCGCCCGGCGCGGGGCGGCCGGCGCCGCCCGGGGCGGGCGGTGTCGACGATCCATCGCCACAGCCGCCGATGGCCACGACCGGGGCAAGGACGGCGAACGCCGCGGCGAGGCGGATCATCACGGTGCATGCAGTGCGCATGACGGAATCCTATGCCCGCGGGGCGTGCCGGTCAGGCCGGATCCGGTTCCTGGAGCGGTTCGATGCTGCGCAGCCGCCGCAGCTGGGGCACGGCCACCGCGATGCCCGCCAGGGCCACCAGCGTGCCGATGCCGCCGCTCACGACGCTCGCCACCGGGCCGAAGAGCCGGGCCACCGCCCCGCTCTCGAAGCCGCCGAGCTCGTTCGAGCACTCGATGAACATGGTGTTGACGGCGCCCACCCGGCCACGCAGGCGGTCCGGGGTGCGCATCTGGACCAAGACGTGGCGGATCACCACGCTGACGTTGTCCGCGGCACCTGCCACGGCGAGCGCCAGCACCGCAACCCACGGCACCGTGGAGAAGCCGAAGACGATGGTGGCCACCGCGAAGACCGCGACGCTGCCGAGCAGCGCCTGGCCGGCGTTGCGGAAATTGGGCCGGAACGCAAGCCATCCGGCCATGATCAGCGCGCCCACGTACGGCGCCGCGCGCAGCACGCCGTAGAGCATGGGGCCGCCGCCCAGGATGTCGTCGGCGTACTGCGGCAGGAGGGCCGTGGCACCGCCGAAGACCACCGCCAGGAGGTCCAGGAGGATGGCGCCGAACACCGGTCGCTCGCGCCACATGTGCGAGATGCCGGCGAGCATGGCATGCACCGTGATGGCGCGGTTGCCGCGCGGGGCCTGGCGCGGCGTGGTGGTGGCCACGGCCACGGAGAAGATCACGCACCCGACGGCGCTCAGCAGGTAGAGCGGCCAGATGGCCGGCATGGCGGCGATGAGCGCACCCGCAAGCAGCGGGCCGCCGATGGCCGCCGCCTGGAAGATGCCGCTCTGGTACGTGACCACGTTCTGGAAGATCTCGTTGGGCACGATGAGCGGCAGGAAGCTCTGCCGCGCCGGACCGTTGAACGCGCGCACCACCGCGCTCACCACGAGCAGTGCGTAGAAGGCCATCACCGGGGCATCCCACGCGCTGAGCACCGCGAACCCCACGCACACCGCCGCGAAGCCGGCCTGCGTGAGCGAGACGATGGCGCGCCGGTCACGGGTGTCGGCCACGTGGCCAGCCACCAGCGAGAGCGCCACCACCGGCGCTGCACGGCACAGGCCCATCACTCCCAGCGCAAGCGGATCGTGGGTGCGCGCCCAGATTTCCCAGCCGACCGCGGCGTTCATCACCTGGAGGCCCGTGGAGCCGCAGATGAATCCGGACGCGAACCGCCGGTAGTTCGGAATGCGGAGGGCCGCGTACGGGTCGTGTGGTGCGGCGTGCTGGTCTGCTGGGGAGTGCAATATCGGTCCAGGGTGTGGCCGAAAGCGTACCGCGCGTGGATGCAGGGGCCCGGGAGCGAGCACGCGCGCCCTATCCTGTGCGCCCCGCGATCCGCCGCGGGCACGCCACCACCACCAGGAAGACCACCATGCGCATCGCGCTCGCTGCCGGCGACGGAATCGGACCGGAGATCATGTCCGCCACGCTCGAACTCTTCGCCGCCGCAGGCGTGACGAAGCTGGTCGAGTTCGTGCCCGCAGAGATGGGCAAGGCGGTCTTCGACACCGGCAACACGCGCGGCATGACCGACGAGGCGGTGCGGACGGTCGAGGACCTCGGCATCCTGTTCAAGGGCCCCATGGAGACGCCCAAGGGCGGCGGCGGCAAGTCCATCAACGTGACGGCACGCAAGATGTGGAGCGCCTACGCCAACTACCGGCACTTCCGCACGCTGCCCGGCGTGCAGACGCCGTTCTCGCACCTCGACCTCGATTTCTGCATCGTCCGCGAGAACATCGAGGACACCTACGGCGGCATCGAGCACCGCGTGAGCGACGACGTGATGGCGGCCAAGCGCATCATCACCGCGCCAGGCTGCGACGAGGTGCTCCGCTTCACGTTCGAGACGGCCAAGCGAATGGGCATCGACCTGGTGCACTGCAGCCACAAGGCCAACATCATGAAGATGACGGACGGCCTGTTCCTGGAGCGCTTCAAGGCCATCGCCGCGGAATACACGGGCATCCAGACCGGCGACGTGATCATCGACGCCCTGTGCATGAACCTGGTGATGAAGCCGCAGCAGTACAGGATGGTGGTGCTCACCAACCTGCAGGGCGACATCGTCAGCGACCTCGCGGCGGGCCTCGTCGGCGGCCTCGGCTTCGCGCCCAGCGCCAACATCGGCACCAACATCAGCATCTTCGAGGCCGTGCACGGCACCGCGCCGGACATCGCCGGCAAGGGCATCGCGAACCCGACGGCGCTGGTCCTCTCGGGCCTGATGATGCTGCGGCACATCGGGCTGACGCAGCAGGCGGCAACGATCGAGAACGCGCTGCTCTCCGCGCTGGAGGACGGCGCGCACACCGGCGACTTCGGTGATCGCTCCAAGCCCACCCTCGACACCGCGTCGTACGTCAAGGCCATCGCGTCGCGCCTCGGCAAGGAGCCGAAGACCGTGAAGCCCACGCACGCGGGCAGCTCGTCGGCCGTCACGTTCGCGCGTCCGCCGCGACCCACCGCACCGATCACCATGCACACCTTCACGGGGCTCCGCAAGGAAGTGGCCGGGCTCGACGTCTACGTCGACCGCCGCGAAAGTGCGACGGAGACGGCGGCGCACCTTGGCAAGCTCTGCGAGGGCACGCCCTTCCGCCTGACCCTCCTCTCCTGCCGCGGCACGCAGGTCTGGCCGCGCGGCTCCATCTACACGGAGTGCGTGGACTACTGGCGTGCGCGCTTCGAGCTGCGCGAGGGCACCACCGCCCGGCAGCAGGACGCGCTGGCGCTCCTGGCCCGCGTGGCCGAGCACGACACCGTCAGCGAATACGAGCTGCTGCGCACCTTCGACGGCGCGCGTGGCTGGACGCTGGCGCAGGGGCAGTGACGGCGCATGCCTGACACCGCACCACCTGCCGGATCCGGGAGCGACATGGGCCGCGAAGGCCTGCTCCGCGCAGGGCTGCTCTCCCCCGCCCAGCGCGCGGAGGCGATGGCGCGGCTCGCCTCGGACTGGACGCTGGTGGCATGGGCCGCGGTGCTCGGCATTGCGGTGGCGCTCCTGGCACTGGGCTTCATCCTGCCGATCCGTTGGGCGGAGCACGCGCTGGAGGCCGCGCTGCGCGGAAGCAGCGAGAGCGCAGCGCTGATCGCAGCCGTGGCACCGGTGCTCGGGGCCATCGGCACGGTGATCGTCTATGCCGTGATCCCGATGCGCTCGCGCGGGCACGGCGTGACGCAGGTGCTCTATGCAGTGCATCGCTCCAATTCGCGGATCTCGCCGCGCCTGGCGGTGCGGCAGTGGCTGGCGGCCACGCTGACCATCGTCTCAGGCGGAAGCGCCGGTCCCGAGGGGCCGATCGTGACGATCGGCGCGACGGTCGGCTCCAACGTCGCACGGCTCCTGCGGCGCCCTTCGCCGTCGACCACCAGCACGCTGCTCGGATGCGGCGCGGCGGCCGGGCTCTCCGCGGTGTTCGCGGCACCGCTCACCGGCATCTTCTTCGCGGTCGAGGTGGTGCTGCGCGACTTCTCCGCCCGCACGTTCGCACCCATCGTGGTGGCGTCGGTGCTCTCCTACGCCACGGTGCAGAGCGTGCTGGGGCCCGTGGATTCGCTCTTCGGGCCTGCAGCGCGGGAGGTGGGGCCGCGCATGGCCGGCATGACCATCGGCCTCACGCCCTACTTCGTGGTGCTCGCCGGGCTGGCTGCGGTGGGGGCCGTGGTCTTCATGCGCATGCTCGAGGTCATGGAGCGGTTCTTCACCGGGCTCGCGGTGCCGCGCTTCACCAAGCCCGTGATCGGCGCCGTGGTGCTGGGCCTGGCGGGTGCCGCGTGGGTGCTGACGCACCGGGAATCGCCGCTGCCCCCCTTCTTCGGCGGCGGCTACTGGGTGATCAACGACCTGGTCTCGAACACCGGGACGGGGAGCGCCACGTTCGCCTCCGCGCTGGTGCTCCTCGTGTGGTTCGTGAGCAAGGCCTTCGCCACCGGCACCACGCTCGGCTCCGGCTCGGCCGGCGGCCTCTTCGCCCCCAGCCTCGTGTGCGGCGCCATGATCGGCGGCGCCATGGCCGAATCGCTGCGCGCGGCAGGAATGCAGCACGTGCCGGCGCCGGAACTGGTCCTCGCCGGCATGGGCTGCATGGTGGCGGCCACCACGCACGCGCCGCTCGCGGGTGCGATGCTCGTCTATGAGCTGTGCCACCAGGAGTCGGTGATCCTGCCGGTGCTCCTTGCCACGGTCATGGCCACGCTCGCATGCCGCGCGATGCACCCGTTGAGCATGTACACGGCCGGACTCGCCGCGCTCGGCGTCCGACAGGGCGTGATGGCCGACCTCGCGCTCATGCGGCGCATGTCGGTGCGGCAGGTGGGGCATGTCCCCGGCGCGGTGGTGCTTGAATCCGCACCGGGATCCACGTTCATCGAGCTGGCCGAGCTGCACGGCGCGCAGGACGTGGCGGTGATCGACGAGGAGGGCCGCTACCTCGGCATGGTCACCGGGCGCGAGATGCAGTCGGCCCTGCTCTCGCGCGAGGCGCTCGGCGCCATGAGCGCGGCGGACCTCATGCGCACCGACCTGCCGGTGACCGACGATGCGGAATCGGTGGAACTGGCGTTCCACAAGCTGAGCGAGCGGGAAACCGACGTGATCGCGGTGATCGATCCAGCCACGCGCCGCTTCCTCGGTGTGCTCACGCGCGACGGCCTGATGCGCGCTTACGGCGAGGAGCTCTCGCGCGACGGGTGATGGGCGAGCCACGCGCGCGCGACGATCGCCATGACTGCGCACGAAGCAGCCAGCACCAGGAAGATGCGGTTGCTCGGCATGCCGCCCCATCGGAGCGCCAGGAAGAGCGCGCTGCCCGCGCCGCCGAGGACGAAGCTCAGCCCGTTGGCGGTGCCGAGGACGCGACCGCGCGATTCGTCGGGGGCCAGCGACTGGAGCATCGACTGCAGCGGGATGATGTAGAAGCCCGCCACCAGCCCGGTGGCCGCGAGAAGCGCCATCGTGGTGCCGAAGCTCGCCGGCGCGAAGCCGAGCAGACCGAAGCCGACCGCCAGCCCGCTTGCACCCATCGGCACGAATGCCGCGCGCCGCGCCGGCGTGTCGAGGTACGCGGCCAGCACGCAGCCAACGCCGATGGACACCGCGAGCGCCGCCATCAGGTACGCGGTCTCGTCGTCCGCCACACCCAGGAACGACGAGTAGTCCGGCAGGATGAGGAGCACCACCGCCGCCACGAAGTAGAAGAACGTCCATGCACTCGCCACGGCCAGCAGCGGCCCGCGGGACATGTCGCGGATGGTGGAGATGTAGGTGGAGAACGGATTGAGGTTGACGGGAAGCCCCGGGCTCTGCGGCACGAGCCTCGGCAGCGTGAGGCAGGTGAGGAAGCCGAGCGTCACCGCCACCGCCATGGCCATGCCCGGCAGCCACGCCGAGGTGCCGGACGGCACGCCTTCCGCGAACCCGGCCTTCCAGTGCTTGGAGACGATGCCGGCCACCAGCATGCCGACGATCACCGCCACGTTGGTGGCCATGTTGACGATGCCGTTGGCGCGCGCAAGCGAGCGGCGGTCGACGAGCTCCGCGATCATGCCGTACTTCACCGGCCCGAAAAACGCGCTCACGATGGCGAACGCCACCAGCGCCGCCAATGCGCCCCAGGCAGATCCACGGGAGAACTCCACGGCAGTGAACGCCGCCACGCCGAGCGAGACGGCCTTCAGGAGGACGGTGATCCGCGACTTCGAGTGACGGTCCGCCAAGCGCCCGCCGAATGCCGAGAGCAACACGAAGGGCACGGTGAATGCCAGGCCCACCACGCCGTTGCCGCCCTCGCCGAACACCTTCTCCCACGGAGCGCCCACCGCCACCGCGAAGGAGAGCGTGCCCTTGATGACGTTGTCGCTGCACGCCTCGAAGAACTGCGTGAGGAGGAGCGAGAGGAATCCGCGGTTCCAGAGGCCGCGCGGCTCATGGGTGCCATGGAGGCGGTGATCAACATGGACCTCACGCGCACCGGCGACAGTCAATCCCTGTGCGGTATCGCTCACTTTGCCGCCTCCGGGCGCGCGATGCGCGGCTCGGTGCGCCCGCTGCCAGGCACCCACGCCTTCGCGGGCTGCGCAAACGCGCGCGTCACCGTCACCGGCAGCTTCGGCCGCCCGGTCTCCGTGTCGGCAATCTCCCCGCGCTCCGCGGCGAGGATGGCCTCGGTGCCTTCCACGGCCTCGCCGTAGGCGCAGTACTGGCCATCGAGGCGCGCGGTCTCCTCGCGCGTGAGGGCCACGAACCACTGGCTGCCGGCGCTGTCCGGCCAGTCGTTGCGCGCCATGGAGATCACGCCGAAATCGTGCTGAAGCGCGGACGGCTCGAGCGCAATGTCGTAGCCCGGGCCGCCGTCGCCGGTACCGGTGGGGTCGCCGCCCTGGATGACGAAGGGCTTCCCCGCACGCCCCTTCGGCACCACGCGATGGATGATGGTGCCGTCGTAGAAGCCGCGCGCGGCGAGCTCCGTGAAGTTGCGCGCGGTGTTCGGCGCGCAGTCCGGTCGCATGGCAAAGCGCATGCGGCCGGCGGTGGTCTCGAACACCACGTCCATGTCGAGCTCCACGCGAAACCCGGAGCGCGGCGCCGGGTCTTCCTTCGCCCAGGAACGCCGTGCTTCCTGGTGGGCGGCGTTCGACGGGTCAAGCAGGCGATCGCCCCAGCCGATCACGCGCGTGAACTTCGTCTTGCCGTCCGGGCGCGTGTCCTGCATGGTGCGGATGGTGGGCCTGCCGTCGAGCGGCACCACCACCAGCGGCGCGTCCTTCGGCTGGCCCGCCACTACCGCCTGCACGCGCACGGCACGCGGCGCCTGGCGGATGGCGGGAAGGAGCTTCGCAAGATCCACCTCCCCGGCAGGCGCCTGGGCGCGCGCCAACACCGTGCCGGCGGCGTCCATCATCACCAGCTCGCACCCGGTGGCGGCGCGGGCGCGGATCGGCCCGGTGGGCGATGCGAAGGGCGCGCCCGGCACCGGCTCGAGCTGGAGTGAGAGGGCGGCCACGAGCGGGAGGAGAGCGCCGGTCATGGCCGCAGTATCGCCCCTCCCGTACATTCACGCCACCGATGCCCTCCCCCCTGCCCGTCACCGTGGTCTCCGGCCTCCCTCGCTCCGGCACCAGCCTCGCCATGCAAATGATCCACGCGGGCGGCATCCCGGCGCTGACCGACGGCCAGCGCACCAGCGACGACAGCAACCCGCGCGGCTACTTCGAGCTCGAACGCGTCAAGCAGCTGAAGCAGGACAAGTCATGGCTCGACGACGCCGCGGGCAAGGTGGTCAAGGTGATCCACCTCCTGCTCGCGGAGCTCCCCGACGACCGCCCCTACCGCGTGGTGTTCATGCAGCGCGACCTGCGAGAGGTGGTGCAGAGCCAGGCCACCATGCTGGCCCGGAGCGGGCGTACGGGTGGGCAGCTTCCGCCGGAGCGGCTCATCGCCGTCTACGAGCAGCAGCTGAAGACGGTGGAACAGTGGCTGGCGGCGCGCCCCAACTTCAGCGTGCTGCGCGTGCCGTATGCGCAGCTGGTCTCGGACCCCTCGGGCGTGGTGCCCACGGTGAACGCATTCCTCGGCGGAACGCTCGACGAAGCACGCATGCGCGCCGCGGTGGACCCGGGGCTGCACCGAAACAGGGCCTAACCGGCCTCACTCGGGGTGATGGGACGGAGCCTCGACCTTTCCTCGAGGGAACATGCCTCTGGGATCCGGAAACGCGGGTATTGATGTGAACCCACTGCTGCGCCATGAATTCTCAAGGCGGAGCAACCGGCAACGCAAGGGCATCTGGCCATACCGTGTCTCAGCATGATCTCGCGCTACAGTCGCGCCTGACCGCCCGTGGCGATCGTGGGAGGAGAATCAAATGGGAACCCCCAGAGTGAGAGTGTTCAACGTGTGTGGGTCAATCGTTGCTTCCGTCCTGAGCGTCACGTCATTGATTGTCGGCTGCAACACGCCGCCGGAATCCGCACAGGGTTCCGACACGATCAGCCGCCCGGCGCCAGCACTCCATCAGGCGCCTCCAACTCCGGACGCCGCCCGCTTGCCGCAAACGAGGGATGTGCAACCGCGCCCAAATTCTCCCGTCATCGACGTCGACCCAGCCGCGGAGATAAGCGGAGTCGTGCGAGCGGTGTTTCAGGATTCCCGAGGAACCTTGTGGATCGGCGGTGAATGCGACCTGTTCCGCAACGACGGAAGCACCTTGACCAGCCGCGAGATCAAGGACGATCTGGGCCGGGGCGTCACGATCATGAAGATCGTCGAAGACAGGGACGGCAACATCTGGTGCGGCACAAGCGGTGGCATCACCCGGATCGACGGCAAGTCATTCACGAGCTTTGGCGAGCAGCATGGGCTGGTCAGCCTCGGCGTCTGGAGCATGGCGGTCGATGCGAGCGGCGTGATGTGGATCGGCACCGTCGAGGGCGTCTACCGATTCGACGGGAAGACGTTTTCCCCCTTCCCGCTTCCGGAAGCCCAGCCTGATCCGACGAGAGGCGTGACCAGCGGGAAGTTCGTGCATTGCATCACGGTCGACCGCACGGGTCGGGTGTGGTTCGGCACCAACGGTGGCGCGTACGTCTACGACGGAAAGACGCTCACCAACATCTCCGAGCTCGATGGACTGCCGAACAACGCAGTCAGCAGCATTCTCGAGGACACGTCGGGGAACGTCTGGTTCGGGACCGTTCACGGCGGCATCAGCCGGTTCGATGGCAAGGACTTCACCAACTTCACGCAGCAAGGAATCGTCGAGGGCGAGGAGATCTGGTGCATTCACGAAGGTCGATCCGGGAACATCTGGTTCTCCGCAAAGCAATCTTCCCTGTACCGATACGACGGCAACGGCTTCACGAAGCTCAAGGAGCAGGACGAAGTCACGTCGCTCGCGTTCACCATCCTGGAAGACAGCAGCGGACGGCTGTGGCTCAGCGGAACGAACGGCCTCTTTCGGCATGACGGCGAGTCGT
>JBIIJH010000230.1:0-2662 GCA_044233905.1 Phycisphaerales bacterium | reverse complement strand
CTCTCCATGGAGGAGATGTCCGGCGCCACCTTCACCATCTCGAACCTCGGCATGTTCGGCGTCGACAACTTCACGGCCATCATCAACCCGCCCAACAGCGCGATCCTCGCCTGCGGCGCGGCGATCGAGCAGCCGGTGGTGCGCAACCACCAGCTGGTGGTCGGCTGGGAGATGGCGGCCACCCTGAGCCTCGACCACCGCGTGATCGACGGCGCCATGGCGGCCAAGTACCTCCAGAGCCTCAAGCAGTTCGTCGAGGCCCCGACGCTTCTGCTGGTGTGAAGAGAAAGGGGTCCGCAGCGCACCCATGTCCGCTGACCTGGTCCCCATCCTCGGCCTGACGCTTGCCGACTTCCTCGCCGCCGCGAAGGCGCGGGGCGTGTTTCGTTCCTCGAATCCCCAGGAACTCGAGCGCCTCTACCGCGGTTTCCATCGCCAGGGCCTGGCCGCGGGTGCGGTGCTCCCGGACTGGGTCGCCGACGGTCGGGGCCGCGTGAAGGCCGTGCACGTGGACGGCGACACGCTCAAGTTCACCATGGACCTCGGCGACGGCCTCGAGACCGAGAGCGTGGTCATCCCGATGCGCCATCGCGACGGGACCACCACGCGCACGCTCTGCGTCTCCAGCCAGGTGGGCTGCGCCATGGGCTGCCGCTTCTGCGAGACCGCGCAGATGGGCCTGATGCGGAGCCTGTCCGCGGCCGAGATCGCGGCGCAGCTCCACGCGGCGCGCTTCCAGGTGGACGACCCGTGGACCGGGCGCACCGGCTTCGAGATCAAGAACATCGTGTTCATGGGAATGGGCGAGCCCATGGACAACATCGACGCGGTGCTGGGCGCCATCCGCGTCCTGACCGACCGCAACGCCTACGCCATCGCGCCGGTGCACGTGACGGTGAGCACCGTGGGCCGCACCGACGGCATCGAGCGCTACGGCGAGTTCCTGCTGCAGCCCGGGTTCCACCGGCTGAACCTGGCGGTGAGCCTGAACGCGCCCAACGACCGCATCCGCTCCGAGATCATGCCGATCAACCGCGCCGAGCCGATCGAGCGCCTGATGGCGGCGCTCCTGGCGTTCCCCAAGCGGCCCAATGCGGCCATCTGCGTGGAGTACGTGCTGATTCCGGGCGTGAACGATGCGCCGGAGCACTGCGACGAGGTGTGCGCGCTCCTCAAGCCGCTGCGCTGCTCGCTGAACGTCATTCCGTACAACCCGCGTCGCGGTTCGCCGTGGCCCGCGCCCGAGGAGGATTCCGTGCAGGCCTTCGTGAAGCGCGCCATCGCCAACGGGCAGTTCTGCAAGCGTCGCGGAACGAAGGGGAGAAGCGCCATGGCGGCGTGCGGCCAACTGGGAAACGAGCAGATCCGTGCTCGAAAGTTCGTCGAATCGGCCACCAAAGAAACCGTGCAGATTCGGCTTCCGGGCGCCTGAAACGGCCCCGCAGTGCCCGAAGGTCCGGTAGGCTCCGACGCGTGACTGACATCGCGATCTCCAGCTATTCCTTCCATCGCCTCGTGAAGAGCGGCGAAATCCGCCTCGAGGACACGCCCAAGCTCGCCAAGGAGTGCGGCGCGGACTGCATCGAGATCGCCACCGGCGGCACCCTCGGCCCGGTCCTCGACGAAGCCATGGCCGGCCGCCTGGCCGATGCCGCGGACGCCGCGGACATTGCCATCGTGGGCTTCGCCCTCCATGCCAACCTGGTCACCGAGGACAACCAGCTCGATGAGCGCTCGGTGGAAGCCACGCTTGCGCAGCTCCATGCGGCTGCATCCATCGGCGTCGACCGCGTGCGCCATGACGCCGCCTGGCGCGGCGCCAACGACGACTTCTCCGACGAGGCGTGGGATGCCTGCCTGTGGCCGCTGACGAAGGCGTGCCGCACGCTCGCCACGCAGGGTGCCGCACTCGGCATCCGCACCAGCATCGAGAACCACGGCCTCTTCCTCGCCCCCGCGTGGCGCGTGGAGCAGCTCCTGGCGTCGGTGCAGCACCCGAACTTCGGCGTGACCCTCGACCTCGGCAACCTCCTGTGGGCGCCGCAGGACCTGGTGGCCTCCACCCGGTCGCTGGCCCCGTACGCGTTCACCGTGCACGTGAAGGACTTCAAGAAGCCTTCCGACGATCCGGCGGCCTGGGCCACGTATCCCGGCGGCCCGAAGATCCTGCCCGTGGCCCTCGGTGCCGGCGACCTGCCGCTGGTGGCGCAGATCGACGCCTGCCTGGAAGCCGATGCGTCCCCGCTGTGGGTGGCCGAGTTCGAAGGCCCGCACGGCGACGTGCGCGCCGAGGCCAAGCGCTCCTTCGAGTGGCTGCGCAAGCAGCTCGGCTGAGCCGGCATTCAAGCAGCTCGGCTAAGCCGGCATTCAAGCAGCTCGGCTGAGCCGGCATGCAAGCAATCCACGCGGCGCGCGCGGCATCCCCGTGCGCGCCGTTTCGTTTGGCCACGCAATCGACTTGCTCCGGGCCGTGATGCGGCCACGCCTCGGGCCGCACCCTACAATTGCGGTCCCATGCACCTCAAGCGATCCGACCACGATCATGGCCCGCCGATCGTCCCCGTGACCTTCATCCTGGAGGACCCCGAGGGGCTCACCGGCACCAAGCAGGCGGAGTGGAAGCTGATGGGCGGCGAGCATGAATCGCTGCTCGAGCTCGCCA
>JBIIJH010000112.1:0-8266 GCA_044233905.1 Phycisphaerales bacterium | reverse complement strand
GAGGGCTTGAGGCCGTCACGGACGTCGGGCAGGGCCCGGTCCATGATGGTGCTCATGGCATACGTCAGGTAGCTGTCGTGGAGCTCGCGCTCGATCTCGATGTCGACGAGGCGATCGACCGGCGCGACGGTGTTTTCTGGAGTCTCTGCCATGGTGTTTCCGAGTTGCGCATGATACCCGCAAGTGCATTTCCAAGGCGCTCGGAAGCGGTTTGGCCATGCCGCGCCGATGCTGTGATTTCAGGCGTTTTTGAGGGTGGTCAGCCGCCGCGCGGCGCGCATGCCTCGAGCAGCGTGAGCCACTCGATGTTGCCGGGAACCCCGGCCTTCTTGCTGGTCTTCCCGCCCACCAGCGGGCTCTGCGTGCTGCCCAGGACCTTCGCGCCCAGCGCGGGCATCTCCGCCTCCACGCGCGTCACCACGCCGGGCACGCGCTCGTGCGGCAGGAAGCCGCGGTCGAGCCAGGCCTTCTCCTCGTCGCGCAGTTCGTAGTGCGGCTTGATGAGCGTGATGATCCGTCCGCCCGGGGCAAGCCACTTCAGCGCGGCAGGAATCGCCAGCCGCTGCGGCGTCCATGCGAGGTCGAGCACCACCAGGTCGACGCCGCCCGCAGGGGCCTCCGCATGCAGCGCGTTGGTGCGTTCGCGGGTCTCGACGCGCGGATCCTGGCGCAGCTTCCACGCCAGCGCGCCGTAGCCGGTGTCGATGGCGATCACGTGCTTCGCGCCGCGCTGCAGCAGGCAGTCGGTGAAGCCGCCCACGTTGCAGCCGAAGTCGGCGCAGCGCAGCCCCGTGACGTCAAGCTTGAATTCCTCGAGCGCGTGCTCGAGCTTGGCCCCTGCGCGCGAGACGAACTTCTGCGGCGCGTCCGCGGCCACGCTCAGCCCTTCACGCCCACGATGGCGATGCCCGCGCGGTCCGCTGCGGCGATGACCGCGGGCTTGTCCACCAGGATCACGCGTCCCACGCCAACGGCCACGCAGCCCGCGCCCGCCTTGGCCAGGCTGTCGATGGTCTGCACGCCGATCGTCGGCACGTCGGCGCGCATGTCGTGCCCGGGGCGCGCGCTCTTGAGAAGCGTCCAGCCCTTGGCGCGGCACAGTTCGCCGCTGCGCGCGATCATGGCGTCGGTGCCTTCCACCGCCTCCACGGCGATCACGTCCCGGTCGCGCACGCTGATGGCCTGGCCGATGTCGAGGCCGCCCACCTTCTCAAGAAGCGGCCATCCGAAGGCGATGTCACCCTGCGCGCGCGCGTCGGGCTGCACGCGGCCCATGGGGCCCTCGCTTGCCAGGTGCTCGGGGATGTAGCGCGTGGAATCGATGAGGTGCACTCCTTGCGATGCCAGGTCCTCCGCCACCGCGGTCAGGAGCGTAGCGCTGCGGCGGTCGTGGCGGAGTTTCCGCAGCCAGAGGTCGATGGTCCGCAGGTCTGGCATGTCGCGCAGCGCCTTCAGGATGAGCCACGGGTCGTGCATCCTTTTCTTGCTGACGCGGCCGACCATGGTGACCTCGGTGATCCCCGCGCGCCGGAAGAGCCGGATCCACTTGCCGATCTGCAGCACGCCCGCCTCGCGGAACTCCGCGCACTCGCCGGGCAGGCCTTCTTCCCACTGGTCGCGCAGCCCCACGCAGAACGCTTCCTTGCCGGACGCGCGGATGCCGCGCGCCACCAGGAAGGGCAGGGTGCCCTGGCCGGCGATGATGCCGACGCGGCCGCTCACGCTGCGCCGCCTCCGGCGGGCGGGCCCTTCGGCGCGCGCGCGATGTCCGCGGCCGCGTCCTTGCCCGCATGCATCGGCAGGAACTGCGTCGGGTCGTGGGGCGCGGGCTCGTGCGCGAGCAGCGCCTCGATCGCCTCGGTGCCGGTGTCCACCACCGAAAGCACGCCACGCACCGCGGGGCGCACGAAGCGGTGCTCGATGCCGTGCTCGATCATCGCCACGAGCGGGTCGTAGTAGCCGTCATGGTTCACGATGGCGATCGGCTTGTGGTGGTCGCCGAGCTGGCGAGCCACCAGCACCTCGAAGAACTCCTCGTAGGTGCCCAGGCCGCCCGGCAGCACCACGTAGCCGTCGGCGCGATCCATCAGGATGCGGCGGCGCTGCTGCATGGTGTCCACCACCACGAACTCGTCGCAGCCGGACCAGCCCTGCTCGAGGTCCATGAGCTTGGTGGTGATGATGCCGATCACGCGTCCGCCGCGCTCCTTGGCGGCCCGGGCGCACTCGCCCATCAGGCCGATCGAGCCGCCGCCGTAGACGAGCGCGATGCCGCGTTCCGCCAGTGCGTGGCCAAGGTCGCGCGCGCCCTGCGTGAAGTGGGGCTCGAGCGCTCCGCTCGACGAGCAGTAGACCGTGACGGACTTCATTGGGGGAAGTATCGCCTATTCCCGCAGCTTCCGCGGATACGCTTCCTGCGTGCAGGCAGCAGGAACCAGCGCGTATCTCCCGGTGCTCCTCGCCGCGGCGGCAGCCGCCGTGGCGTCCGCGGTGTTCACCCGGATCCTCGTCGGCGTCGGCCATCGCGCCGGGGCGCTCGACTCCGCCGGCGCGGCGGGCCACGTGAAGGAACTGCGTCCGGTGCCGAACATCGGCGGCGTGGCCATCGTGTGGTCGGTGCTGATCCCCGTGGCCGCGGCGCTTGCGCTGGCCGCCGGCATCGGCGCCGAGCGCTTGGCGGAATGGGCGCCGGGTCTCGCCGAGAGCGCGCGACGCGTGGCGGTGTCCGGCAGGCCCGCGCTTGCCATCCTGCTCGGCGCCGTGGTGCTGCACGTGGCCGGCATCGTGGATGACCGGCGTGCACTGCCGGCCTGGCCGAAGCTTGCGATCCAGGTGGCGGTGGCGGTGGGCGTGGCGTGGCTCGGCGACGTGCGTGCGCTCACGCTCCTTGATCCGCATGTGGATGGTCCGTGGCTTTCCGTGGCGCTCTCCGCGCTCTTCATGGTGGCCATGGCGAATGCCGTCAACTTCCTCGACAACATGGACGGCCTCGCGGGCGGCGTGTCCGCGATTGCGGCGGCGTCGTTCTGCATCGCGGCGTGCATCGCGCGGCAGTGGGCAACGGCGGGCGTGCTGGCCCTTCTCGCGGGAGCACTGCTCGGTTTCCTTGCGTTCAACTTTCCGTGGCGCGCGGGACGCTCCGCGCGCATCTTCATGGGTGACGGCGGCTCGCTTCCGGTGGGGTTCCTGCTCTCGGCGCTTGCCATCCAGATCACGTTCACCGCGCCCGAGGATGCGGCCTACGCGCTCGGCACCCGCTGGTACGGCGTGCTGGCGCCGCTCGTGATCCTGGCGGTGCCGCTCTATGACTCGGTGATCGTGACGCTCCTGCGGCTTTCGCAGGGGAAGAGCCCCATGGTGGGCGATCACCAGCATTTCTCGCATCGCCTGGTGATGCGCGGCCTCTCGCGCCGCGGTGCGGTGATGCTGATCTGCGCGCTGGCCATCATCTGCGGCATCTCGGGGCTCCTCCTGGGCACCGCCGCTCCGTGGCAGGCGGCGCTCATCGGCGTGCAGACCGTCATCGTGCTTGCCACCATCGCCGCGCTCGAGCAGCCGCTCCTGGAAGAGATGCGATCCGGAGAGCGTCGGTGAACGTGGACGTGGAGGTGGACGTCGGCGCGGCCGAGCCGTCGCGCGGCTCCGTGGCGGTTGCTGCGGCGGCGTGCGTCGGCATTGCAGCCATCCTGGCCGGTCGCGCGCTGGTGGCGCAGCCGCCCGACCTCTGGTTCGACGTGGACCCGGCGTCCGACCCGTTCCCGTTCGCGGGCATTGCGCCGTCGACCGGCCTGTTCCTCGATTCACTGACGCTGGTGCTGTCGGCGATTGCCGTGCTTGCCATGCGACGCGGCATCGACCGCGTGGGCGCGGTGCTCGTGGCGCTGGCGGCGTTTGGCGGAATTCCGGTGGTGCTGCACGGATTCGGCGTTCCCGACCACCTGTGGCGTGGCTTGCAGTGGCTCTCCGCCATCGGCGCCGCGGCGGCCTTCGCTGCCTCCATGCGCGCCATGCCGGCGCAACGCTCGCGCGCGGCGCGCGCGGTGGTGGCGGCCATCCTGTTGGCGGCGGCGGTGCCCATCGTGGCGCGTGGCATGATCCAGGTGTGGATCGAGCATCCGCAGATGGTTGCCGAGTTCCGCGCCCACAAGCAGGAGATCCTCGCCGCCCGCGGCTGGGTCGAAGGCTCTCCGCAGGCGCTCACCTATGAACGCCGCCTGCTGCAGCCCGAGGCCACCGCGTGGTTCGGGCTTTCGAACGTGGCATCGAGTGCACTGGCGGCCTGCGCGCTTGCGCTGACCGGCGGCGCGCTCGCCTTGCGGCGTTCTCGCCCGGCAGGTGCCGCGCTCCTGGCGATGGTGGCCGTCGGGGCTGCGCTGCTGGTGGCGGTCAATGGTTCGAAGGGTGCCATCGCGGCGCTGGTTGCCGGTTCGGTCTTTGCGCTGTGGAGCGCGCGGCGTTCGCCGGGGGCGCGCCTGATGGGACGCGTGGCGGTGGCGTGCGTGGCGCTCGTCCTGGTGGCGGTGGCGCTGCGCAGCGTGGTGGGCGAGCGGCTCGGTGAACGCAGCCTGCTCTACCGGGCGCATTACGTGCAGGGGGCTTCGCAATTGCTGACGGCGCATCCGCTCATCGGCGTCGGCCCGGCTGGATTCGCCGAGGGCTACCTGGCGGCGCGGCCCGATCGCTCGCCGGAAGAGGTGCAGAGCGCCCACTCCGCATGGGCGGACTGGCTGGCATCGCTCGGCATCCTTGGCGCGGCGTGGATCGCGCTGTTCGGCTCGCTCGTGGCGCTTGCCGCCCGTGCCACGGCATCGGGCCCCGCGGCGCCGGTGGGCGAGGGATCGCTCGCATGGAGCCGGGGCCCGGTGATCGCGGCGCTCGCGACGCTCGCGGCGTGCATGCTGGCCATCGTCCCGGAGGCGCCGTCGCTTGACGAATGGACGCTGTTCTGGCGCGTGCTCGCCGCGGTGCTTTCCGCGGCGATCGGCGGCGCGCTGGTCCGCGCGGCGCTCGTGGGAAGCCGCGCGTGGCTCGCGGCCACGGCGGGCGGCGTGCTGCTCCTTGCCATGCACGCGCAGGTGGAGATGACGCTCTGGTGGCCGGGCTCGGTGGGCCGCACGGCCGCGATCATCGGCGTGGCGGCGGGCTTCGCGGTGGAGCGGATGTCGCGTGACCGGCTCTCCTCGGTGCTTGCGTCGGTGGCCGCGCTGTCGTTCCTGGTTCCCGCGGGTGTCGGCGTCATCGGCGCAACGCGCGCGCGGGCCGCAGAGCAGGTGATCACTGCGGCAGCGGAACCCGTGGCTGCGTTCGGCCTGGCGCGCCTCAAGTTTGCGCCGATGCCCCAGACCCCGCTTTCCGATGCGCGCATGCAGTGCGCGCGGCTCCTCCTCGACCACGCGCCGAATCCGTGGCTCGATCGTCCGGCCGTGGTGGCCGCGGCGTTGCAGCAGCTTGCGTCGGCGGTGGGTCCCGGCACCGGGAGCACTGCCGCGCACCGCGAGGAAGCGCTTGCGATGGCACACGTGGCGCTCGAGCGGCTTCCTTCGTGCGCCGTTGCCGGTGCGGCGGCGCTGGTGGCCGAATCAGTGCGCGATGCCTCGGGCGGTACTGCCGCGCGAGGTACGCACGAGGAACTCCTGCGTCATGCCGCCGAGCAGCAGGTGGCGGCCAACCCCCGCAGCGTCAACGGTTGGTCGCGGCTTGCCGACCTGGCTGCCGCACAGGGCGACGCCACCGCCGCACGCACCGCGGCCGCGCGTGCGCTCGCCGCCGACGATTCCTACGAGCTCGATCCCATGCGCCGCATCCCGGCCGCGGAGCGCGCGCGCCTGGAACGCCTGGCTGCGCCTTGACCGCTTGGCTACGCCTTGACCGCCTGGCTACGCCTCGAGCGCCTGGCTGCGCCTTGAGCGCGTCCGCTTACTTCGTTCCCTGGGCCTTGCGCACCGCGTCGACCACCTGCTGGCGCGTGTACGCCTCGCTCTTCAGGACTTCCACGCCGTTCGGCGCGTAGACCACCAGGAGCGGGATGGTCACACGACCGAGTTCGGCGAGCTTCGCCGTCCCGGCCGGGTTGTTGCCGGTGATGTCTGCTTTCAGGAGCTGCACGCCGGACTCGTTGAGAACGCCGGAGACCTCGTCCGACTCCAGGATGGTCTTCTCGAACGTCTTGCAGTTGATGCACCACTCCGCGGTGAAGTCCAGCACCACCACCTTGCCGTCATTCTGCGCGGCGACCAGTGCCTCGGGCGTGAACTTGCGCCACGGCAGCCGTTCGTAGGTGAAGATGGGCGGAATGGCCATGGACACGGTGGCGATGAACAGGCCGATGACCACGAACACCACCTTGGCGCGTGCGGTCTTCGCGATCCGCAGCGTGCGCCACGCCAGCCACAGGCCCGCGGACGCGCCGGTGATTCCCACCAGCCACCAATGGAGCTTGAGCGGCTCCTCGCGCAGCCCGTTGATGCCGGCGCCGATGAAGTAGACGGCCGCTGCCAGGAGCAGCAGTCCCATCACCTGCTTGAGGACGTCGCTTGCCGGTCCGCCGCGCGGCAGCTTGCGCGCCATCTGCGGGAAGGCGCTCAGCACCAGGTAGGGCGAGCCCATGCCGAGGCCGATCGCGAGGAACACCGTCAGGATGGTGACGGGGCTCTTGGTGGTGACGGCCCATCCGGCGGCCGCGCCCCTGTGCGGCGCGGTGCACGGCGTCGAGAGCACGGCGGTCATCACGCCGAAGATGGCGCTGCCGCCCATCGACTCGTGCTTGGTCTCGATCGCATACACCCACTGCGGCAGGCCCACGGTGAAGAATCCGGCCATCGCCACCGCCATCACCGCGATGAAGAGGCCCACGCCGATCGTGAACGCGGGGTACTGGAAGAGCTGGTTCGACTGCTCGAAGCCCTTCACGAAGCTCAGCAACAGCCCGAGTCCCAACCAGAATGCCACCACGCCGGCGGTCATCGAGACGCCCAGCA
Source organism: Phycisphaerales bacterium (assembly GCA_044233905.1). Classification (GTDB taxonomy): domain Bacteria; phylum Planctomycetota; class Phycisphaerae; order Phycisphaerales; family SM1A02; genus UBA966. Next base: position 1,289 of record JBIIJH010000112.1, on the reverse strand, counting down.
TGAACGTGCGCGAGCGGCTTCCGGCCGCGGCGTTCGCCAGCCCCATGATCTTGAGCGGGATCACCGGCAGCACGCACGGCGTCAGGTTGAGGATGGCGCCGCCCACGAACGCGAGCACCAGCATCACCGGGAAGAACGTGCCGGAATCGGGGTCGAGCGTGAAGTCCCAGCCGAAGAGCGGGATCACCAGCGGCTTCGATGCCACGCGCGGCGCGGCCTCGCCCATGGTGGCGTTCTCCTTCATCTTGCCGAAGACGGTCGGATCGAAGCCGACGAAGAGCGGCGTCTCGGCCGCGCCTGCGGTTTGCTTCGCGCCGGGCGTGACTTCCACGGTCACCTTCGCCTCGATCGAGCCCGGAGCAAGGCAGACGGTGCTGCACGCCTGCAGTTCGACGGTGACGGTGAATTCCACCGTGCCGGTGGCACTCGGCGAGAGGATCACCGGAATGAAGGCGACGGCCTTGCCCTCGTAGACGCCGAAGGTCTGCTTGCCTTCGCCGAGGTCGCCCTCGACGGCGTGCGGCGCCGGCCACTGGATGTCGGCAATGCCCGCGGTGGCGGCCGCGGCGGGATTCACCGCGACCTCGATCGACGTGAAGATCGCGCCGTCGAAGGCAGTCATTCCCTTCGGCAGGGCGCGCGACTGCACCTCGCTGGTCCACACGTGCCACTCGGGGGCGATGTCGAGCTCGACGGCGATCGGGAACCGATCCCCGGGCGCGGCCTTCACGAGCGCCGCCGCGGCGCGGACCTCGACCTTGGTGGCGGAACTTGCCTGTGCGGAGGCTTCCCGGGTGAGTCCCAGGGTCGCCAGGAGCAGGGCGGCCAGGGTGGCCATCGTGCGGGCGGCGGACTTCCGGAGGGAGGGGTGTGGAGCGTTCGGCATGGCGCTTCGCAAGGGTAACCGGGCAGGGACGCCGATTTCGGGCCCCGCGGCGCGGGAACAGGCGGTGGGGAGGTTTCCCCCGGTGATCCAAGCAGAAATTGGCCATTCCTGCTACAATCCCGCGCCTGCCCCGGATGTTCCGGGGCCGTCCGTCCTGGTTTCGAGGTCCCCCGTGGCCCCGGACCGCAGCCCTGCACCCCGCCGTCCATGATCGTCCTTTCGTCGATCCTGTCTTCCGGCTCCAGCCGCCTCCCATGACGCCGCACAGCGTCAAGGCCTGGCTGCTGGTCGTCGATGCCTTGGGCATCGGTGACGTGTGCACCGGCAGCGCTCCGAGCGCCCGCCCGGAGGTCGCCCTGATGGGTTGACCGCCGCCTGAGGGTTCCTCGGCCGCCAGGACGGG
>JBIIJH010000111.1:0-8324 GCA_044233905.1 Phycisphaerales bacterium | reverse complement strand
GGGCACGTTCGCGGGCAAGAAGGGACTGCTCCTCCGCGTGAAGGGCGACGGCCGCACCTACCAGTGCGACATCCGGTCCTCGCGCGTGCGCCTCATGGCGGGCGGCTACCAGCGCGTCTTCGAGACCAAGGCTGGCGAGTGGATCGAGGTCGAGGTGCCGTTCGACCAGTGCGTCCTGAACAGCTTCGGCCAGCGCGTGCGGAACGCGGCGCCGCTCGACCCTGCGTCGATCGAGTCGGTGGGCGTCACCCTTTCGGACAAGAAGGCCGGCGAGTTTGCGCTGGAGATCGACTGGATCCGCCCGATCGGTGGCGGAGCGGCGGCCGAGCAGTCGTCCGGGGCCTCGCTGGCGACGGTTGCCGGGAAGGCCAACCTGACCACGCTCCTTGCGCTCGTGAAGGCCGCGGACCTCGAGCTCCCGAAGGGCGCCAAGGTCACCATCTTCGCGCCCACCAACGAGGCCTTCGCCAAGCTCCCCAAGGAGAAGGTGGAGTTCCTGACGAGCGCCGCGGGCAAGCTAATGCTGCAGGCGATCCTGAAGCACCACGTGGTGGCGCAGTCGCTGGAGAGTTCGGCGGTGCTCGACCGACGTCGGCTGAAGGCGCTCTCCGGGCAGACGCTCGATGTCGACCCTGCCGCGCTCACCATCGACAACGCGCGCCTGGTGGCCACCGATGTCGCGTTCGACGGCGGCCTGGTCCACGTGATCGACGCGGTGATGCTGCCGGAACTCCGAAGCATCGAGGAGATCGTGTCCGCGGACGAGCGGTTCGCCACGCTGCGCACCGCCATCGAGGCGGCCGGGCTCGGTCCGCAGCTCGGCAAGGCGAACCCCGGCCCGTGGACGCTGCTGGCGCCTTCCAACAAGGCGTTCGCGGCCGTGCCCACCGACTCGCTCAACGCGCTCCTGCAGGACAGGCGCGCGCTCACCGCGGTGCTGGCGGCGCACGTGCTGCCGACGGCGATCCGTCGCGAGGAGATGCTCGCGCAGGGATCGGCCCGCACGCTGATGGGCAATGGCAGCGTGGCCTTCGCGCTGGAGTCGGGCACCATCACGGCTGCCGGCGCGCGCATCGAGGTCGCGGACATCGAGGCGGCCAACGGCATCATCCACGTGATCGACCGCGTCCTGCCCGCCCCCACGCCCGCGCCCGCCGCGCAGGCCGCGGCATCGCCGGACCGCGCACAGCAGGCGGCGGCGATCCTGGAACTGGCCATCGAGCGCGGCGTCCCCCGCTTCAACGCGGGCGATGTTTCCTCGTGCGCCGCGCTCTACGAACTCGCCATCGCCGCGGTGGTGCTCCTTGGCGAGGACGCCATCAGCCCGAGCGCGAAGGCCGTCCTCACCGAGGCACTGGAACATGGCGCCGCCGGCGAGGAGCCGTCCGAGCGGGCCTGGACCTACCGCCGTGCGATGGATCGCGCACTGGAATCGATGCGCGCCGCGAAGTGAGCGGCGAACCGCGCGCCGCAGTGAGCAGCGAGACGCCTGCACCCTGACGCCGTCAGTGCGTCGACGCCGCGTGCTTCTTCGGGAACACCACGCTCAGCACCATGCTGCCGCCGATCACGCCCACGATGAAGGCGAGCGACCATCCCATGGGGAAGTGGCCGTCCCAGCTTGCGGGGTACCAGCTCTCGGGCATGGTCATCTTGACGCCCACGAAGACCAGCACGATGCCCAGTCCGTACTTGAGCATGTGGAACTTGTCGTGCGCGCCGGCCAGCAGGAAGTACAGGCTGCGCAGGCCCAGGATGGCGAAGACGTTGCTCGTGAAGACGATGAACGGCTCCTTGGTGACGGCGAAGATCGCCGGCACGCTGTCCACCGCGAAGACGATGTCGCTCACCTCGATCATGCACAGCGCCACGAAGAGCGGCGTGCCCACCCAGCGGAGCGCCTTGACGCCGGTGCCGTGGGGGTCCAGGGCCTGTTCCTTCACCAGGAACTGCTGCCCGTGGAGCTTCGGCGTCAGCGGGATCCACCGGCGCAGGAGCTTGAGGACGGGGTTCTTCTCGGGGTCCGCCTCACGCTCGGGCGCGAAGATGATCTTGATGCCCGTGAAGATGAGGAACGCGCCGAAGATGATGACCACGGCCTTGTACTGGATGAGCGCCGCGCCGATGGCGATGAACACCGCGCGGAACGCCAGCGCACCCAGGATGCCGTAGAAGAGGACGCGGTGCTGCAGCGTCGCCGGGATCGAGAAGAACCCGAAGATCACCACGAACACGAACATGTTGTCGACCGACAGGCTCTGCTCCACCACGTAGCCCGTGAGGAACTGGAGCGCCACCTCGCGCGCGGCCTCCGCCGGCGTGTGGTAGCCGGCGGCCAGCACCGAGTCCACGCGGTCGGGCTGCGGGAAGCGGTAGTCGCAGTACCACCAGAGCAGCCCGCAGAACACCACCGCAAGCGTCATCCAGATGCCGGTCCACGCGGTGGCCTCCTTCATGGAGACCGCGTGCGCCTTGCGGTGGAAGACGCCCAGGTCGAGCGCCAGCAGCACGAACACGAACGCCGTGAAGCCCGCGTAGAAGCCCCAGTACTCCGCGAACGGGAAGAGGAGGGATTCGGCGAGGAGGGTGTTCATGGTGTTCCGATCGTGTGGGTGCGGTTCAGAGCCCGCGCGATGCCAGGTACTTCATCATGTCGACGCAGCGCTGCGAGTAGCCGCTCTCGTTGTCGTACCAGCTGACCACCTTGAAGAAGCGGTCGTTGAGCTGGATGCCGGCGGTGGAGTCCAGGATGGAGCTGCGGCCGTCGCCGTTGAAGTCGCTCGAGACCACTTCCTCGTCGGTGTAGCCCAGGACGTCCTTCATGGCGCCCTCGGAGGCGGCCTTCATGGCGGCGTTGATGGCGTCCATGCTGGTGGCCTTGGTGGTGCGGAAGGTGAGGTCCACGCAGCTGACATTCGCCGTGGGAACGCGGAAGCTCATGCCGGTGAGCTTGCCCTTCACTTCCGGCAGCACCAGCGCGCACGCCTTGGCGGCGCCGGTGGAGGCCGGGATGATGTTCATGTACGCGTTGCGGCCGCCGCGCCAGTCCTTCTTCGAGGGGCCGTCCTGCGTCGGCTGCGTGGCGGTGACCGCGTGCACCGTGGTCATCAGGCCTTCCTCGATGCCGCAGTGCGCCAGGAGCACCTTCACCACGGGGGCCAGGCAGTTGGTGGTGCAGCTGGCGTTCGAGATGATGGTGTCCTTCGCCGGGTCGTACTGCTCGTGGTTCACCTTGAAGACGAAGGTGCGGACCTTCTCGTCGCTCTTGGTGGGCGCGCTGATGATGACGCGCTTGGCGCCCGCCGCCAGGTGCTGCGACGCACCCTCGAACTCCGTGAAGCGGCCGGTGGACTCGAGCACGATGTCGACGCCCAGATCCTTCCACGGGAGCTTCGCGGGCTCCTTCTCGCTCAGGCACTGGGTCTTCTTGCCGTTGCACTCGAAGCCGTCCGCCGTGGCGGTCACGCGGTGGCCGAAGCGGCCGTGCATGGTGTCGTAGTTCACCAGGTAGGCCAGGCTGTCGGAGGGCACCAGGTCATTGACCGCCACCACCTCGATGCCCTGCTGGACAGCGGCGCGATACACGAGGCGACCAATGCGACCGAAACCGTTGATGGCGATGCGGAGTGCCATGGATAATCCTGCTCTTCGAGAGGGTGCGTGCCCGCGGTCTTCGCGGGGGAGGCGAAGGATATCCCGGACCGGAAGGGGCGACTTGGGGGCGGGAAATCAGCGCCGCCGCGTGGCGCGCACCGCAATGTCGAGGAGCCACGGGAATGCCGTGATCACCCCGGCTGCCACGCGGGTGGGGAGGCTGGTCCAGATCTCGGTGCGCGACGTGCCGATGGTGCGCGCGATGGCGCGGGCCACCTTCTCGGGGCGCTGCACGAAGAACTTGTTGAGGTCGTGGATGGCGTACTGCTGTTCCTCGCCATCCTCGAGCGCCTCGCGCACCACCTCGAAGAACTCGGTGGCGGTGGTGACCGGGTGCACGCTCGAGACCATGATGCCGTACGGGCGCAGCTCGTAGGCCATGGCGCGCGCCACGTGGGCCTGCGCGGCCTTGCTGGCGCTGTAGGCACCGAAGGAGGGCAGCGTGAACTTGGCCACGCACGACGAGCACATCAGGAGGTGCCCGCCGCGGCCGGCCGCGATGAGCCGGCGCGCGGCCTCGTTGCAGAGCTCGGTGGACGAGAAGAAGTTGGTCTCGAACATCGCACGCAGCTCGTCGGAGGTCATCCGGTGCATCGGACGCTCGAGGCCGTAGCCCGCGTTGGCGTAGACCACGTCGAAGCGGCCGAAGGCGCGTTCCGCCTCGTCGAGGATGCGCGTGGCAGTGCCGGCATGCGAGACGTCGGCGGTGACGATCTCCGTGCGCACCAGGCGCTTGGCGGCATCGGACGCGCGGGCGGCAACTTCGGCCAACCGCTCGCGGCGGCGCGCCACCAGCACCAGGTCATGGCCGGTGCGCGCGAGCTCCACGGCCGTGGCCGCGCCGATCCCCGCGCTGGCGCCCGTGATGATGGCCACCGGCCGGTCATGGCGCGGGCGCGCGGGCGATATGGCGGCGGGGGCATGCGGGGCAGTCATCGTCACGAATGGACGATACCCCACCACGCCCGGCCCGCGCCGTACGATCGGCCCCATGACAGACGCCGCAACGCTCGCCGGACGCACTGCGCTCCGCGGAATCGTCGGGATGGTCCACGTGGGCGCCCTGCCAGGCACGCCGCGCTCCCACCAGGCGCCGCGCGCGCTGGTGGAGCACGCCGTCCGCGAGGCACGCACGCTGCGCGAGGCGGGCTTCGACGCCATCATCATCGAGAACATGCACGACCGCCCGTACCTGGGCGGCGGCATCGGCGCGGAGATCACCGCATGCATGTCGGCGGTCAGCGCCGCGGTGCGCGCGGCGGTCGAGATGCCCATCGGCATCCAGATCCTCGGCGGCGGCTCGCGCGAGGCGCTCGCGGTGGCGCACGCCACGGGGCTCGACTTCGTGCGCGCGGAGAACTTCGTGTTTGCGCACGTGGCGGACGAGGGACTCATGACGGAAGCTTCGGCCGGCCCGCTCCTGCGCTTCCGCAGGTCGATCGGTGCCGACCGCGTGGCGATCTTCGCGGACATCAAGAAGAAGCACGCCGCGCACGCGATCACGGCGGACGTGGACATCGCCGGCTGTGCGCGTGCCGCGGAGTTCTTCCTGGCGGACGGCGTGATCGTCACCGGCACCGAGACCGGCGCGGCCGTCGACGAGCGCGAGCTCTCCACCGTGCGCGGCGCCACGAAGCTTCCCGTGATGACCGGAAGCGGGGCCGATGCCACCAGCGTGGCGCGCCTCCTTTCGATGGCGGATGCCGTGATCGTGGGCAGCTTCGTGAAGGAAGGCGGGCGCTGGGAGAACCAGGTCTGCCCGCAACGCGCGGCGGAATTCGCACAGGCGGCGCGGCGCGGTGCAGCCGGCGCGCGCCCGACCGATGCTCCCGGCATGGACGCGGTGCGTGCGGTAATGGCCGGCGCGGTGCGCGCATGAAGGTCCACCTGAACGGCTCGCTGGTCCCGCAGTCCGAGGCGCGCGTGAGCGCGTTCGACCGCGGCTTCCTCTTCGGCGACGGCGTCTACGAGATGGTGCGCTTCTTCGGAGGCGTGGGCGTCGCCATGGACCTCCACGTGGCGCGCCTGGCGCGGAGCCTGGAGCTCACGGGGATCCGCGGCTTCGCGGCCACGGACCTTGCGCGCATCTCGCATGAACTCCTCCACGCGAACGGCCTGCGCGACGCCGGCATCTACCTGCAGGTGACGCGCGGCGCGGGCCCGACGCGCGCGCACATGCCCTCGCCCGACCTGGTGCCCACGGTGTTCGCCTACGCCGCGGCCAGCGAGCCGCTCGAGGCGTTCACCGAGCCCGGCACCCTGCGCGCCAACGTGCGCCCGGACCTGCGCTGGCATCGCTGCGAGATCAAGACCATTGCGCTCGCCGGCAACATCCTGGCACTCGTCGAGGCGCAGGCCGTCGGCGCCGAGGAATGCATCCTGGTGCGCGAGGGCCTCGTGAGCGAGGGCGCCTACACCAACGTGGCCATCGTGAAGGACGGCACGCTCGTCACCTGCCCGCTCGATGACGGCGCCGCCCCGGTGCTGCACGGCACCATGCGCTGCTGGATGCTGGACGCCGCGCGCGCAGCAGGCGTGCCCGCGGACGTGCGACGCATCCGCGCAGAGGAACTGGCCACCGCGGACGAGGTGCTGGTGCAGTCGAGCCGCCGCCTCGTGAGCGCGGTGACGCACCTGGATGGCACGCCGGTGGCAGGTGGCCGCACCGCGCCGGGCGCCGTGTGCCGCGCGCTCTTTGCGGCGATGCACGCACGGATTGCGCGCGCGGTACACGCAACCACCGCCGCAGCGAAGCCCTGAACGCGGCGGGATACACTCGCCGCCCCATGTCCTTCCTCCTGGCCATCAGCGTCGGAAACACGCGCACTGCCGTCGGGCACTTCCACGGCGAGGACCTGCACGTGGTGCAGCACCTGGCCAACGGCGACGTGCCGGCCATCGTGGCGGCCGCCGTGGCGCAGTGGGAACACAAGGGCGAGCACGACGGCGAGGTGGTGATCGCGAGCGTCAACGACGCGCTGGCCACCGCCATCGAGGCGAAGCTCGCCTCCGAGCTGCACACGGACATCTGGCGCGTGGGCCGCGACATCGAGGTGCCCATCGGCCGCTGCCTCGACGAAGGCGCCACGCCCGGCCAGGACCGGCTGCTGGCCGCCGCCGCGGCCTACGCCATGATGAAGCAGGCCGTGATCGTGATCGATGCCGGCACCGCCATCACCGTGGACTTCGTGGACGGCGAAGGCGTGTTCCACGGTGGCGCCATCGCACCGGGCGCGCAGATGCAGCTCGATGCGCTGCACGCGCGCACCGCGCAACTGCCGCAGGTGAAGTTCGAACGCCCCGCCGACGGTGAGGCCTTCGGCCGCAACACCGTGGCCGCCATGCAGCTCGGCGTCTTCGAAGGAATCCGCGGCATGACGCAGGCGCTCGTCGAACGCTACGCGGCGGACTACCGCGCGTTCCCGCACGTGGTGGCCACCGGCGGCGACGCCGAGACGCTCTATTCCGACAGCGAACTGGTGACGCGCGTGGTGCACGACCTGGTGCTCCGCGGCATCCTGGTTGCCGTGCGCGCAGCGGCCGAGGCAGAATGAGGCGCGTGCGGCGGCCGCTCTGGTGGTGGTCCACCGCGCCCACACCCGGAGCGATCGCGGTGGCGCACGTGCACGGGGTTCCGGCAGGGGTCGATACGTTCCTGCACGCGCTGTGTGGCCAGGTGTCGCCGCGGACCGGTGGGCTCGGGCACCGACGGTTCGGTGCCGTCGATGACGGCGTGGTGGCACGCGTGACCGATCGCCATGCACTGGTCATGCCGCACGGCGGCATGCGTATCCGCGAGCTCCTCGACGGCCGCGCCGCGGAGCTCGGCGCACATGCGGCAGTGGACGCCGAACGCGCGCTGCATTCTTTTCCCGAGGCCGCCGACGCCGTCGAACGTGCGATGCTCGCCGTGCTCGCGCGCGCGGCGAGCCCGCTCGCCATCGATCTGCTCGCCGCGCAGCCCGCACGCTGGCGGGCGGCGGGGCTGGAAGCGGCCCCCGGCATCGAAGCCGCGCTCGCGCGGATGGATGCACGCGACCGCCGCCTCATGCGCACCGTCGACCCGGCGCGCGTGGTGGTCACCGGCCCGGCCAACGCCGGCAAGAGCACGCTCCTCAACGCACTCGCTGGCCGCGCAGTGGCCATCGCGCACCACGCGCCCGGCACCACGCGCGACGCGGTGGCGGCGCGCATCGACCTGGCGGGGCTCGTGGTCGACTGGTTCGACACGCCCGGCGTACGCACCGACATGGACGAGATCGAGCGCGCCGCCGCGCGGCTTGCCGAGCGCGCGCTCGCGCACGCCGACCTGGTGGTGGAGCTCACCGCGCCCGGGCTCGGCTGGCACGCCATGGACGCGGCGCCCGGCGCCGAGCGACTGCGCGTCCTCAACCAGTCGGACCACGCGGACGCATCCGCGTGCGCCGAGCGCGCCGACGCCGCGCTTGCCGTCAGCGCGCGCACCGGCAGCGGAATGCCCGAATTCGTGGCCCGCGTGCGCGATGCGCTGGTGCCGCCCACGGACGTTTCGGACCCGCGGCCGTGGCGGTTCGCGTAGCATCCCGCCCCCATGAACACCGCTGGACTCATGCAAGGAAAGAAGGGGCTCGTCGTCGGCATCGCCAACGACCGCAGCTACGCCACGTACATCACCGAGAGCCTCCTGAAGG
>JBIIJH010000110.1:0-8355 GCA_044233905.1 Phycisphaerales bacterium | reverse complement strand
GCGGAGAAGTGCAACAGCTTCAGCAACTTCTACCTGGCCGCGCTCGGGCAGATCAGCTGGAACGCGGTGCCCGCCATCCCGCCGGAAGTGGTGTGGCTCCCCAAGTGGTTCTACTTCCACATGGACCGTATGAGCGCGTGGAGCCGGACCATGATCCTGCCGCTCGCCATCGTGGCCACGCTGCAGCCGACGCGCAAGCTCGGCAGCGAGCAGGGAATCGACGAACTCTTCCTCTCCGAGCATGACCGGCATCGCCTCAAGATGCGTGCCGAGGTGCCCGCCTTCTGGCGTGGCTTCTTCAAGGTGGTCGACAGCGTGCTGAAGACCGGTGGCCGCATCGTGGGCACCAAGCCCCGCATGCATGCCGTGCGCGCTGCGTACGACTGGATCCTTGCCCGCGCCTCGCAGGATGCGCCCGCGCCCACCGAAGGGCTCGGCGCCATCTTCCCGCCGATGGTCTACATCCAGGTGGTGTTCCACGCGCTCGGCGTGAAGCGCGCCGATCCGCTGGTGCAGCGCGCCGAGAAGGACCTGGACGCGTTCTTCATCGAGGAGGACGACGTCAAGCTCGGGCCGTGCATCCACATCCAGCCGTGCTTCAGCCCGGTGTGGGACACCGGCATCGCCGCGTACGCGCTCACCGACTGCGGCCTCACCGCCGAGATCGACCCTGACCTCGAGCGCGCCACGCAGTGGCTGCTGCAGAAGGAAGTGCGCTGGACCGGCGACTGGATCGCGAACGTCCGCCCCGGCACGCGGCCCGGCGGATGGTTCTTCGAGTACCAGAACGCGTGGTACCCGGATGTCGACGACACCGTCATGGTGGCCATGGCGCTCAAGCGCGCGGGCGGCCCGGAGAACGACGCGGCGGCGCGCCGCGGCATCGAGTGGGTCTTCTCCATGCAGTGCGAGAACGGCGGCTGGGCCGCGTTCGACCGCACCAGCAACCACCAGGTGTACGAATACGTTCCCTTCGCCGACCACAACGCGATGCAGGACCCGGCGTGCCACGACATCACCGGCCGCACGCTCGAGAGCATGAGCTGGCTCGGCTACCGCGTGGACAACCCGACCATCGCCAAGGCCGTCGAGTTCATCAAGGGCTTCCAGGAGCCCGAGGGCTGCTTCTGGGGTCGCTGGGGCGTCAACTACATCTACGGCACGTGGCAGGCGGTGATCGGCCCGATCCGCTGCGGCGTGCCGCGCACGGAACCGTGGATCCAGCGCGCGGGCGCGTGGATCAAGAGCGTGCAGAAGCCCGACGGCAGCTTCGGCGAGACCGCCAACAGCTACGACGATCGCTCGCTCATGGGAACGGGCCCCAGCACCGCCAGCCAGACCGCGTGGGCGGCGATGGTGCTGCAGGAGGTCTACGGCCCGGATGACCCGGATCTCTGGCGCGCGCTTTCCTGGCTTGCCCAGACGCAGCTGCGCGCGGCCGATGCCATGGAGCCGAGCCTGAACCCCGACGGCGACCCGCCCGGCAGCTGGGTCGAGACCGAGTTCACCGGCACCGGCTTCCCGAAGGTCTTCTACCTGCGCTACCACATGTACCGGCTCTACTTCCCGCTCATGGCCATCGGCCGTGCGCTGGCCGCGAAGGGCATCCGTGTGCAGGAGTCGGCGGTCGCCGGCGCAATGCGCGCGGGAAGCGGCACGCCGGCCTACGCGCGCTGACGGAAAGTGTGTCCGGGGTGTCCCCGCACCTCTTTCAGAAGTCGGCGGGCGCGCTGAAGTCCATCGATGCACCCGTGGCCGGGTGCGTGAATCCCAGTCGCTCCGCGTGCAGGCAGAGGCGCGGGGACATGGCCTTCACTTCGGGCGGCGCGTACAGGTCATCGCCAAGGATCGGATGCCCGATCGCCAGGAGATGCACGCGCAGCTGGTGGCTGCGGCCGGTGACCGGCATGAGCCCGAAGCGCGTGCGCGCCGGCGACTCGAGGCGCTCTCGAACCTCCCAGCCCGTGACGCTCGGACGGCCGTGCGCAAAGTCGACGATCTGGAGCGGGGTGTTCACCAGGTCCTTGCGGATCGGCAGGTCGATCTCGCCCGCATCCTTCGGCGGATGCCCGGCCGCCAGCGCCACGTAGGTCTTGCGCGTCTCGCGCCGCTCGAACTGCATGCTGAGCGCGCGGTGCGTGTCCGCGTCGAGCGCCACCACCAGCACGCCGCTGGTGTCGCGGTCCAGCCGATGCACCACGCGCGCGCCGCGCCAGCGCTGCTGCAGTCGCGAGATCAGGCAGTCCGCCTTCTCCGGGCCGATGCCGGGCACCGTGAGCACGCCGCAGTCCTTGCTGACCACCAGCAGGTGCGCGTCCTCATGGATGACCGTGTAGCCGGGGGAGGGCATTCGCGGAACATACGCGGGGGGGCACATTCGGGGTGCGCGCAGGGCACGCGCCATGGGCCCGCGCGGCGGGTCGGCCTACACTCTCCGGATGCACGGATTCCGACTGATCCTCGCGCCGATCGCCATGTTCGCCCTCGCTGCCTGCGCTCCGCAGAAGGCCGCCGATTCGCCTGTCGCCGCAGCCGCCACCGCGCCCGCCGCTCCCACCAAGCCCGCCGATTTCCGCACCACCGAGGCCCCGGTGCTCACGCACCACGTCCAGCTCACGTTCCCCGACCGCTTCGTGAAGGCCGGTGAGAACTACTTCAGCCCCGACGACCGCAAGATCGTCTTCCAGGCCATCGAGAAGCCCACCGACGGCAGCGCGCCCAGCGAGTTCTATTCCATGTACGTGGCCGACGTGGTCCGCCAGGGCGGCATGATCACCGGCATCGCGAACATCAAGCGCATCAGCCCCGAGGGCAGCGCGAACACCTGCGGCTGGTTCCACCCCAAGCACCCGGAAATCGTCATCTTCGGAAGCACCGTGGTGCCGCCCTCCAACCGCGAGACCCCCGGCTACCAGCGCGGCACCGGCAAGTACCGCTGGCAGTTCCCGCCCGAGATGCGCGTGGTGCAGTGCGACCTCCGCACCGCCGACGGCACCGCGAAGTCGCTCACGACGCTCGTGGGCGACGGCAACGGCTACGCCGCCGAGTGCAGCCTGAGCCCGGACGGCCGCACGCTCCTCTACACCGAGGTGGACCCCAAGACGCAGGGCGATCTCTGGGTGCTGGACATGCCCACCGGCGAACGCAAGAAGATCGTCGACGCGCCCGGCTACGACGGCGGCCCGTTCTTCACGCCGGACGGCACCGGCATCATCTACCGCAGCGACCGCAACAACGACAGTCTGCTCCAGATCTACGCAGCGCAGCTCGTCCGCGACGGTTCCGGCAAGGTCACCGGCATCGCGCACGAGCGTCCCCTCACCAAGAACGAGCACGTGAACTGGTGCCCGTACTACCACCCGGACGGGCGGCACTTCGTCTACGGCTCGAGCGAGATGGGCCATTCCAACTACGAGGTGATGATGCGCGACGCGCAGCACCCCGAGAAGTCCATCCGCATCACCGACTGCAGCGGCGCCGACGTGCTGCCGGTCTTCAGCCACGACGGCAAATGGATGCTCTGGACCGCGCAGCGCGGCACCGATGATTCGGGCAACGGCAAGCCGTCGAGCCAAGTGTGGGTGGCGCAGTTCAGCCTGGACGGCGCGGCTCAGCGCTGAACGTCAGCGTCGCCGCCGGGCGGGGCGCTTGGGTGCGCGATCCGTCGTCTGTGCCACGGCCATCAGTTCCATCGCGCCGCGCGCAAGCAGGCCGCTGCGCGTCTCGCCCATCTTCCTGGCGTGCGCATCGACGCGCCGCAGCAGGCGCTTCGACATGGTGATGTTGATCCGCTCGGTGCGGTCGGCCAGCTTGGAGAGATCCACGTCAACCACGGCCCAGATCCAGCCGCGGAAGCGTCGATCCTTGCGCAGTTCGTCGATCGGAGAGGGCATGGGCGGGGCGCCGATCCGCTCCACGTGATCCTCGAGCCACAGCGTGATGGCCTCCGGCGCGTTGGCAATGGCCTCGTCCAGCGAATCGCCCGCGGAACAGCAGCCCGGAAGGTCCGGGACCACGACGCCCCACGCGTGCTTGCGGTCGCCGGGTTCGATGGCGATGGGGTAGCGCATCAGGGTCGCTCCAGTCCGGCCGCGGCCCGGATGGACCGTACCAGGCCGATGCCAAGTTCCTTGCGGGGATGCGGCACGACCACCGTGCCTGGGCGCGACGGGTGCCGGAATGCGTGGTGCGATCCGCGGATGCGCGCCAGCCTCCAGCCCGCCGCCTCGATCTCCTTGATGAGGACGCGGCTGTTCATGCGCATGGTAATACACACGATCCACACTGCAACCAGGATTTCCTGCGGAAATTCCTGCGCGCGGTTGGCCTAGAATTTCCGGCTCCGCCCATGCGCACCTACCACGACCGTCCACTCCTGATCCCGTTCCGCAGCGCGCTGCTGCCGCAGATCTTCACGGATGTGCTGGTGGTGGGCACTGGCGTGGCGGGGCTGCGGACGGCCATCGAGGCCGCGCGGCACGGGGACGTGATCGTCTTGGCCAAGGAAGCCGTGGACCTCTCGAACACCAGCTGGGCGCAGGGCGGCATCGCCGCGGTGCTTTCCGGCGCGGACACCGTGGACAGCCACGTGACCGACACGCTGGACGCCGGCGCCGGCCTGTGCGACGCCGCGGCGGTGCGCGCGCTGGTCGCGGAAGGTCCGCGCGAGATCGCGCAGCTCCTCGAGTGGGGCATGCGCCTCGACCGCGCCGCGGACGGCTCGCCGGCACTCGCGCTCGAGGGCGGGCATCGTCATGCTCGCATCGTCCATTCCGACGGCGACGCCACGGGGCATGAGCTGGCGCGCTGCCTGATCGAGCGCACCCGTGCCACGCGCGGCGTGCGCGTCTTCGATCGATGCTTCGCCGTGGACCTCTTGCGCGCCTCTGACGGCTCGGGCCGCGTGACCGGTGCGCTCACGTGGCACCCGCGGCACGGCCTGCAGATCATCTGGGCCCGCGCCACCGTGCTGGCGTCCGGCGGAGCGGGGCAGGTCTACCGCGAGACCACCAACCCGAAGGTCGCCACCGGCGACGGCCTGGCCATGGCGTGGCGCGCGGGCGCGGAGCTCACCGACCTCGAGTTCTTCCAGTTCCACCCCACCGCGCTCTACGTGGCCGGCGCCGGCCGCATGCTCATCAGCGAGGCCGTGCGCGGCGAGGGTGCGCACCTCGTCGACCAGCGAGGCGGGCGCTTCATGCAGGGCCTCCACCCGATGGCCGAGCTCGCGCCGCGCGACATCGTGAGCAAGTCCATCGTCCGGCACCTGGCCGGCTCCGGCGGCAGTCACGTCTTCCTCGATTGCCGGCACTTCGCGCCGGGGCGCTTCGTGGAACGCTTCCCGGGCCTGGCGCGCATGCTGGCGGGCTTCGACATCGACCCTGCGCGCGACCGAATCCCCGTGACGCCCGCGGCGCACTACATGATCGGCGGCGTGCACACCGATGTCGACGGGCGCACCAGCGTGCCCGGCCTGTATGCCTGCGGCGAGGTGGCCTCCAACGGCGTGCACGGCGCCAATCGCCTGGCGTCGAACAGCCTGCTCGAGGGACTCGTCTTCGGCCGCCGCGTGGCGGAGTCGATCGTGCGCGATGCGCTCCCGGAAGTGCTCCCGCGCCAGCTCGTGAGCGAGGTCAAGACTTCCGCGCACGGCGAGCTCGACCTGGCGGACATCCGTTCCAGCCTGCGAAGCGCCATGTGGCGCAACGTGGGCATCGAGCGCAGCGGCGCCAACCTGCCCGACGTCCTGCGGATGTTCGAGTTCTGGGGCCGCTACGGCCTCGACGAGGTGTTCGATTCCCCCGAGGGGTGGGAGGTGCAGAACCTCCTCACCGTGGGCGTCCTGATGACGCGCGCCGCGCTCGCCCGCAACGAGAGCCGCGGCACGCACCAGCGCACCGATGCACCGGCGACGGATCCGGCGCAGGCGCACCATCTTTCCTGGGCGATCGACCGCATGGAGCCGGCGGCGCTGCCGATCGGCGGGGCCGCGGGAGTTTCGCCGTGAACGCGGGGTGCGCATCGGCGGCGCGTGCGTTCCGCATTGCGCTCGCGTTGCTGGGCCTTCCCCTCGCCCTCGCCGCCTGCGCGAGCGAGCGCGTCGAATACTGCTACCGCCCCGATTTTGCCGTCCAGGCCGATGCTCCCAAGGACTTCGTGCGCCCTGACGGCACGCGCGTGATCTTCGTCAGCGAGCCGCTCGCCGCCGACCGCGAGCACAACAAGGAGCAGCAGGTCGCCAAGCCGAAGCTGGGCCCGGACGGCAAGCCGATCGTCCCCAAGATGTTCGAGCCGCGCGAGACGCTCGACGACGGCACGGTGATCCTCCGCAACATCATGCCGGACCACGTGGTGGGCAACACCATGACCTGCATGCGCAACGAGGAATACAAGCTCATGTGGGACCAGCTCATTGCGCCGGAGACGCGCACGCAGTGGGACCGCGCGGGCGGCTACCCCGCGTTCGAGAAGTGGTGCCGGGACAACCGCAAGTCCACCATGGAGCTCCTCAACCGCATGCGCTTCAACGCGGTGGGCTCGGACGTCTCCATGAAGCAGGTGCGCCCGGGACTGATGCGCGCGACGCTCTCGCCGCACCTCTGGGAGCAGTTCAAGCTGCGCGTGATCGAATTCGAACAGACGCCGGACGGGATGAAGCTGCTGTCCATCCGTCCGGCGCCGTGAATCTCCGTGACGCTTCCGCGGGCGACCTGGATCAGGTCTCGATCATCATCGACACCGCATTGCCGCCGCCGAGGCAGAGGCTGCAGATGCCGCGCTTGCCGCCGGTGCGGTGCAGCTGGTGGATGAGCGTCACCAGGACGCGTGCGCCGCTCGCGCCGATCGGGTGGCCGAGGGCCACGCCGCCGCCGCAGATGTTGAGCTTCTCCGCCGGGATGCCGAGCGGCTTCGTGTCCGCGAGCACCTGCGCGGCGAATGCCTCGTTCACCTCGAAGAGGTCGATGTCCGCGACCGTCTTGCCGGTCTTCGCGAGGAGCTGCTCGATGCCCACCTTCGGGGCAATGAAGAGGTCCTTGGGCGCCACGCCCGCGGTGCCGTAGCCGACGATCTTCGCCAGCACCTTGAGGCCCAGCTCCTTCGCCTTCGCCTCGCTCATCACCAGCACCGCGGCGGCGCCGTCGGAGATCTGGCTGGCGTTGCCGGCGGTGACGGAGCCGTCCTTCGTGAACGCCGGGCGCAGCTTGGCCAGGCCGTCCGTCGAGCTGTCGGCGCGGAAGCCCTCGTCCACGTCCAGGCCGGTCTTCGCCATGCACTGCTCGGGGGTGAGGGCGATCATCTCCGCCTTGAACCAGCCGTTCTTGGTGGCCTCGGCCGCGCGGCGGTGGCTTTCCACGCTGAAGGCATCCTGCTCGGCGCGGGTGACGCCGCAGGTGCTCGCGGTGTGGTCGGCGGCGTTGCCCATGGGCCAGTTCTCGAAGGCGCAGGTGAGGCCGTCGAACTGCATGTGGTCGAGCATCTTGCCCTCGCCGTACTTGATGCCGCCGCGGACGGAGGCCAGGTGCGGCGCCAGGTCCATGTTCTCCATGCCGCCGGCCACCACGCACTGCGCGTCGCCGAGGCGGATCATGTTGGCGGCCTGCATCACGGCCTCGAGGCCCGAGCCGCAGACCTTGTTCACGGTGACCGCGTTCACGGTCTCGGCGATGCCCGCCTTCAGCGCCGCCTGGCGCGCCGGGTTCTGGCCAAGGCCTGCCTGCAGGACGTTCCCCATGAAACAGGCTTCCACGTGGCCCTTGGCGGCCGGGGCGTCCTCAAGCAGCGCCTTGATGGCGTAGCTGCCGAGCACCGGGGCCGGCACGCGGGCGAGCGAGCCGAAGAACTTGCCGATGGGGGTGCGGCGGGCGGCAACGATGACGGGGGTGTGCTGGCTGCTCTGGCTTGTCATGGGGCAGGAATGATAGCCTTCGGCCCATGCCTGAATCCGCACCGAAGCAGGCCCCCCGGGGCGTGGTCACCGACAACCTGGTCTCCCTCCAGAGCTTCATCCTGGAGGAGGAGGCCCGTTACCCGAGCGCCACCGGCGAGTTCAGCTGGATCATCAGCGCCATCAGCCTGGCGGCCAAGATCATCGCCCACAAGGTGCGCCACGTGCGCCTGCAGAACGTGCTGGGCGAGGACGGCATCACCAACGTGCAGGGCGAGAGCCAGCTGCACATGGACGTGATCGCCAACGAGGTGATCATGCGCGTCCTCGGCGGTCGCAAGTCCATCGCCGTGCTCGGCAGCGAGGAGGACGAGGAACCCACCATCCTGCGCCGCGGCCACGAGGGCGGCAAGTACTGTGTGCTCTTCGACCCGCTCGACGGCTCCAGCAACCTCGACACCGCGGTGGGC
>JBIIJH010000109.1:0-8385 GCA_044233905.1 Phycisphaerales bacterium | reverse complement strand
GATCATCGAGTCCCGTGGAGCGAAGCCCAGCAGTCGACGGCCATCGATCGTGACCGTGGGCGCGATCGCCGCAGCCCGGCTCGATTGGGGTACCCGGCCAGTGCGAATCCATGGCACGGTCTTCCGCGCCCCCACTCTCGACACCGATGCCATCCGTTCGGACCGCGTCCTTGGCCCATGGCTGGCCGCGCGCCGTGGGCCGAAGGTGCTCGTGGCCACCCAGACCCGGGCGATCGAGGCGTGGATCGACGAGCAGGGCACGTCCCTGCCATCCACCCCTGCCATCACGGTGACGCCGAAGAAGGCAGGGGACCTGTGGAAGGTGGGCGCGGCGCTCCTGGCGCCCCCCGTTGCTGCCGAGGCCTGGTGGCGCCATGCGGGAGCGGGACTCTCGGTGACGGCGATCCGAGTATCCGCGTCGCAGCTCAGGGATCTGCCTGCTCCGGGCGACCCACGTGCGTGGAAGCGCGGCGCGGTGGCACTGGCGCAGTGGCAGCGCACGCAGGGGGCGGCGGACCGCGAGAAGTTCGCGGAGGCGATGTGCGATGCGTACGGGGTACCTGCGGGGGCCGGGCGGGCGGCGTTGCTGGCATGGTGGCGGGCGTCGATTGGCGCGGCTTGATTGATCGAAGTTCGACCGCACCCTCCGCTGTGCGCGGGACCCCTGGCCCGCGGACGGCCTCGTTCCACCCGGCTCCTCTCGGCCTCGACGACAACCGCTCGTCCGGTTGGCACCCGGGAGTAGTCGGAAGCGATGCTGCCGGACTTCGCGCTTGTCGACGCCTCGGGCCAGGGGTCCCGTGCTCGCTGCGGGTGCTCGCACACGTGACATTCACGGTCGAGTGAATGCAAGTGCAACATGAAACTCAAGCGCGGCGGTGAGGCCATTGCCGAATCGACGCCATTGGCGCACATGGTGCCTGGCCCCCTCGCCGGAGGGGCACGGGCGGCGCCATGCCGCCCGCCCCGCAAGGCGACGGGGCCAGTACGCGGGCGCGACGAGAACGTCGCACCGCGCGCGACCAACGTCCGTTCGTGCGGGATGTTCTGTTAAACTCGACGGCGCGGCCCCGGAAACGGCCACAGGAGCACAGCGGCAGGATGCCAACCATCGTCCAGAAATTCGGCGGTACCAGCGTCGCGGATCCCGAGCGGATCATGCGTTGCGCCGCTCGGGTGGTGGAAGCACGCAAGGCAGGTAACCGGGTCGTGGTGGTCGTGAGTGCCATGGGCCACACGACCGACGAACTCATCACGCTTGCTTCCAAGGTGTCCGGCGCGCCGAGTCCGCGCGAGATGGACATGCTGATGTCGACCGGCGAACAGGTGTCGGTGGCGCTCATGGCCATGGCGCTTCATTCGCTTGGCTGCGACGCCGTGAGCATGACCGGCGCGCAGGCCGGGATCGACACAGACAACGCGTACCGCAAGGCCCGCATCGCGCGCATCGACATTGCGCGTCTCGAGCGCGTGCTTGGCGCAGGCGCCGTGCCAGTTGTCTGCGGATTCCAGGGACTGAGCCCGGATGGTGACATCACCACGCTCGGCCGCGGCGGAAGCGACACCACGGCGGTGGCATTGGCAGCCGCGCTTGATGTGGCTTCCGACGGCGGAACCTGCGAGATCTTCACGGACGTGGACGGCGTCTACACGGCGGACCCGCGCCTGGTGCCGACCGCTTCCAAGCTGCGCCACATCAGTTACGAGGAGATGCTCGAACTCGCGTCCGTGGGTGCCGCGGTGATGCATCCGCGCGCGGTGCTGTTCGGCGAGAAGTTCGGCGTCCCGATTCACGTTCGCCACAGCCAGAAGCCCGACGTCGGCACGCTCATCGTGCCCGAGGAACAGATCATGGAAGACATCGTCGTCGTCGGTTGCGCGCTCAAGCCGGACCTCGGACGCATCAGCCTTCGGGGGCTGCCCAGGACTGCCGGCATCCAGGCGCAGATCTTCGAGCCCATCGCGGCCGCCAACGTCAGCGTGGATGACATCGTCCAGACCGAGTTCGGCGACACCACCACGATTGCGTTCACCGTGGAGCACGGCGACATCGCGGACGTCAAGGGCACGTGCCAGGGCCTGATCGAGCGACTGGGCCGGGGGGAACTCGACGTGGAGATCGGGCTGTGCAAGATCAGCGCGGTGGGTACCGGCATGAAGAGCCATACCGGCGTGGCCAGCCGGATGTTCCGGGCGTTGGCAGAGGCAGGGATCCCCATCCACAACATCACCACGAGCGAGATCAAGATCAGCTGCATCGTCGATCGCCAGCACGGCGAGCGGGGACTGCAGTTGGTGCACGATGCCTTCGGGCTGGCAGCCGGCGATGGCGTGACGGCCGACATGCAGTCGACGGGACGGGGTCGGCGGTGAGGTGGCAGTCGGCGCCAACGTCCGGGCTGAAAGGCCCCCAGAACGCGCCACAAGCCAAGCCCCGAGGAGGGTTTGGGTTCCACAACCCCTCATTTAACATAACACGCATTATAGGACTTTCAGGGGAAACGGGGGTTTTGGCCCCTGCCGTCATCCGACCCACCGAGGCGGCCGCCTGATGCCATCCAGCCGGGTCAACCCCGTTGCCTCGGCCCGTCCGGCGGTGGTTGCGCCGCCATGCTCGGTCTTTCGTCGGCACCTGAAGCGCGTGGGCTTGAAGTACACGACCGAGCGGGCGGACATCCTCGAGGTCGCGACGGGTTTCGACCAACCATTCGAGGTGGAACGGCTGCTGGGGCAGCTTGCCTCCCGGGGCGTGCGAGTCTCAAAGGCCACCGTCTACCGAACCCTGAAGCTTCTTGTTGATGCCGGAATCCTCGCCGAGCGCCCGGACGCTCGCGACTGCGTCCGATATGAGTCCATCCATGGTCGGCCGCCGGCGAATGTCGAGCTCCGCCTTCCCGATGGCACCCGAACCACGCTGCATGACCGACAGCTGGAACGTGTGGCCGCAGCAATATGCGACGCAGCGGGCCTCGCGCAGGATCGCCATGTCCTGATCATCGAGTGCCTGGGTCCGGACCGGGCCCGATGACCGTCACGGCTCGCGTCTGCCCCGGAAATTCCTTGCATCGCCCGCCGACTGCCGTCAAACTTTGTTCCATGAACCGAATCCCCGCACTCCTCGGACCCCTCGCGGCGGCGGCATTGGCTGCCTCGGCCCTCGCCGGCCCGGACGTCGACGAGAACACGAGCGTTCGCAACGATGCCGGCAGCACCACCAAGACCGCGAGGGTCTGCAAGGGAGACGGGACCGTGTTGTCTGCACGCGGCGCGCTCTCGCTGGGCCTCCTCACGGGAGACCCGGTGGACCTCTTCCTGGTCTTCGTCCCGAACCCTTCGCTGTTCTCGGCGACGGTCGCGACCACGGCCCCCTCGAACCTGGACACCCAGCTGTTCCTCTTTCAGGTGACCCTCGATGCGAACGGCGAACCCACGGGCGCCTACGCCGTTGCCGGAAACGACAACATGGCGGCCGGCGTGCCGCTCTCGAAGGTCACCTTCCCGGTCGGATCGACCCAGTACGCACCCGGCGTCTACGCGCTCGGCGTCACCGTCTCCGGGGTGCGGCCGTATACGTACTCCACGAGCGCGAACGGCAACCGCGTCCCGCAGGACATGTTCACCACCTCGACCACGGGACTGATGCTGCCGACGACGATCGGCACGAACCTGCCGCTTCGCTCGTGGAACGGCACGCAGGCGCTCGCCGGGTCGTACCGGATCTCCTTCACCGGAACGACGCTGATCTCGCAGGGGGCGGGCACCGCCGGCTGCGGTGGCGTGTTCGCCGGAAGCTGCTACGAGCCGCACAGCCCACGGGGCTGCAACGACGCACAGTGCTGCGAGATCGTGTGCGGGATCGACGCATACTGCTGCTCGGCGACGTGGGACACCAACTGCGCGCAGATCGCGTACGAGAACTGCACGGGATGCAGCAGCGCGCCTGCGAATCCCTGCCCGGGCGACTTCAACGGCGATGGCAGCGTGAACGGCACCGACCTCGGCGAGGTCCTCAACGCGTGGGGGACGTGCCAGTGATTCCGAGCCCGGCGAGCGCCGCTGCCGCGGATTGCGTGTCTGGGTGCTCCTCGCCGAACTTGAGCCGGTAGATCCGCAACGCCTCCTCGAGCGCCGGTCGTGCATCCTCGGCCCGTCCGGCTCGAACGCGCACCCGGCCCAGGTTCATGAACATGCGCGCGAGGAGCGGATTGTCCGGGCGCCCTGCCCGCCTGCACATCTCGATCGCCACCTGGTAGTCCCGCTCCGCATCGGCGAGGCGCCCCTGCTGCTCAAGCACCGTGCCACGGTTGTTGATCGCCTGGTAGCGCTCGCGGGAATCGGGCGCGAGGCGCGTCCACATGGATACCGACTCGTCGATGAGGCCGATCGCCGACTCCGCGTTGCCGAGCTGGCGCTCCGTGGCCGCCAGGTGCTGGAGCGTCATGGCAACGCCCGCGTCGTCCGCCGTGCCGTGCACGCCGCGCCGCAGCGCGAGCGCCTCGGTGTAGAGCTCGCGCGCGCCCGCCATGTCCTTGGCGTAGTAGTGGGCCCGCGCCAGGTTGTGGAGCGACTCCGCGAGGTCTTCGTCCGACCGGGGACCGGGGCGCGCGATCGCCGATGCACGACGCATCGCCACGGCCTGGTCGAACAGCCGCCGGGCTCCTTCGCTGTCCTTGAAGCTGAGGCGAGCGAGCCCCAGTGCGGAACGCATCGATGCAAGCGCATCGGGCTGATCGACGAGCCGGTTGCCGAGTTCCTCTTCCACGAGGAAGAGGAAGTCGAGCGCCCCCATCGATGCGGTGGCGCGGCCCGTCGATGGATCGACCGCCGCGATCGCATCCTGGAACGCCTGCAGCGTCTCGGACGCGGCGCGGCGCTGCGTCTCGGCCTCGCGGTAGAGCTGCGCGAAGGTGACCAGGCCTCCTGCGAGGATCGCGACGAGCACCGCTGCCGCGCCCACGCCGAACCGATGCCGCGAGACGAAGCGACGCGCAACGTAGACGTTCGATGGCGGCCCGGCCAGGACGGGAAGCCGCCGGAGATGGCGCCGGAGGTCCGCGGCGATGTCCCCGGGTGATCCGTACCGGCGGTCCCGGTCCTTCTCGAGGCAGCGCAGGCAGATCCAGTCGATGTCCTCGCGGAGGGCGCGCACCAGCGAATCGATGCCGGTATTGCGCGCCGATGCAATGCGGGCGCCGAGCGACGGATCCGAGGAGGCCGCCGTGCGAAGCCGTACCGAGGGGCGCGGCGGCTCCTGCAAGAGGATCATCTGCCGCATCGCGTTGATGCCGTGACCACGCAGCGCATCCGGATCGAACGGGAGCAGGCCGGACAGGAGCTCGTAGAGCGTGACGCCCAGCGAATACACGTCCGCGCGGGTGTCGATGTCCGTGCCGTCGGCCTGTTCGGGGCTCATGTAGTCCGGAGTGCCCATCAGCGCGCCACCCATCGTCATCATGGTGCTGTCGGCGAGGCGGTCCACCGTGGCCTTGGCGATGCCGAAGTCGATGACCTTCGGGAACAGCCCGCTCTCGGTGCGGACGCAGAGGATGTTCGCAGGCTTGAGGTCCCGGTGCACCACGCCCTTGGCATGCGCGTGTTGGATGGCCTCGCAGACGCGGATCATCAGCTCGATCCGCTGTGGCACGGTGAGTCTTTCCTGGTCGGCGAATCGCAGGAGCGGCTCGCCCCGCACGAGCTCCATCGCCACGTAGGGGCGTCCATCGCCCGTGATGCCTGCGTCGAGCACCTTGGCGATGCAGGGGTGCTCCATCCTGGCGAGCGCCTCCCGCTCGCCCTCGAAGCGGGCAAGCACCTCGCCGCTGTTCATCCCAGGCTTCAGGAGCTTGAGCGCCACCGAACGACGCACGGGCTTCTGCTGCTCGGCCTCGTACACCACGCCGAAGCCACCCTCACCCAGCACGCGCGTGATCCGGAACGGCCCCACCTCCGCGCCCACCGCGAGCGACGGGCCATTCACCGCGGCGCCTCCGAACGAGACGACGGTCCGGTCGGCCCCGGCATCTCCGGGAAGGATGGTCCGGTCATCGGTCAACGGCCTGCCTCCGGCGGACTCATGCGGATATCGGTACCGAGGTCGTCTTCCTCGATCGGCCGCCCGATGGCGTAGTCCCCGCGGAACCACCGCTGCAGGTCCGCCATGCGACATCGCGGCGAGCAGAACCGTGCGTCGGAGCCCGTGCCGCCGAGCGCTGCGCCGCAGGCGCGGCATGCCACGGCCTGCTCGCCTGGCCGCGTCCATTCGATCTCGATCTCGCGTGCGTCCTCGCCGACATGGCGGATGCGCACGTCGATGCGGACGGCTGGCAGCGCCGCCTCGATCCGTGACGGCCATTCGACCGCCACGACCGCCTCGCCGTCGGCGAGCAGTTCCTGCCAACCGATGGATGCCAGGTCCTCCGCGGAGCGGATCCGGTACGCATCGATGTGGACGAGCGTCCCGGCATCGCAGGCGTGGCGATGCTCGATGACGAACGTCGGGCTCGAGACCGCCGCGGGGTCCGCGCCCAGTCCGCGCGCCAGGCCGCGCACGAAGCAGGTCTTGCCCGCGCCCAGGTCGCCCTCGAGCGTGATGACGGTGCCGGGCGCCACGCGCATGGCGAGCGCGGATGCGATGCGCTCGGTTTCCTCGGGGGTCGAGCTCTGGCGGATTTCGACGGTCATGGCGTGCTCCTCATGATCCATGCTCCCAGCCGAGGCTCGACGCGTCGTGCTCGGCACCCTCCAAGCGGACGAGCACCCTGCCCGCCGCACCCGCGACGAATTGGCCGACCACCGTGACGGGCGTGCCGCACAGGGCACCCGGCGGCGCGCCTTCGCACGCGAACGCGAGTTCGTAGTCCTCGCCGCGGCCGATGCCGGCACGCCAGTCCGCACCGGCGGCCAGCGGCAGTCGCTCGGCGTCGATCTCGGCGGCGAGCCCGGATTCGGCGGCAAGATGCCCGGCGTCGCGTCCGAGACCGTCGGAGATGTCGATCATGGCGTGGAGGCGGTCGCCCAGCAGTTCCACCAAGGCAAGCGCCTCGGCCACCCGCGGCGTGAACGAGAGATGGCGACCGGTGCCATCCGGATTCCAGCCGCCGCCGAGTGTTCCGGTGACGCAGAGCATGTCGCCCGGGCGGGCACCGCTGCGGGTCACCACCCTGCCCGTTGGTCCGGGTTCCGCAAGCACGGTCACGGAAACCACCAGCGGCGCATCGGCCGACGCATGCGTGCCGACATCGCCGCCCACCACCGGGCATCGGAACTCCTTGGCCGCAGCGCGCAATCCGTCGGCAAGCGCACGGACATCCGTGTCCGGCATGCCGGCGGGCAGCGCCACCGTGGCGACGGCGCACGACGGCACCGCACCCATGGCCGCAATGTCGCTGATGTTCCGCGCGAGCGCCTTGCGCGCCACCAACGCCATGGGCGTACCTGTCGCGAAGTGCCGACCGCCGATCACCTGGTCCGCGGCAATCAGGACCCGTCGACCGGTCATGCCCACGAGCGCCATGTCATCGCCAGGCGGGATCAGGACCTCCGCGCCGCCGCATGCGGCGAGCTCGCGGTTGTGCTTGCGGATCTCCTCGATGAGTTCGAACTCACGCATGGCTGCCTTGCCGCTGCGGAAGGATGGCGAGCAGCGCCTCGGCGGTGCGCTCGGTGGCGCCCTGGTGGATGCGGACCACCTCCTGCGCGGCGCGGCCCATGCGGGCACGCTCATCGGCATCGGAGAGGAGCGCGCGCAGGCGCGCCGCAAGCTGCATGCGGTCCACGCGAACCATGGCGTTGGCAGCGAGCAGCGCATCCGCGGATTCGCGGAAGTCGCCCATGCGCGGCCCGCACATGACGGCCTTCCCGAGCGCGGCGGGCTCCATGGGATCCGAGCCGTGCAGTTCGCCGAAGGTGCGTCCGATCACCACCACATCCGCAAGCGAGTACGCCTTGCGAAGCTCGCCGATGGTGTCGAGGAGAAACAGCCCGGACGCGCTTCCCGGCGTGCGCTGCGAACGGCGTGAACAACCGGGCAGATCCGCGGCGGCGGCATCGAACCACTCCGGCTTTCGCGGCGCACAGAGGAGCTGCACGCCCTTGGGGACGGCTTCGCGGAGGAGCCGGTGCTCCTCGGGCGCGGTGGATCCGGCCACCACGAGGGGCACGCGGCGATCGATCCCCATGGCTTCGGCAAAGTCATCGGCGCCGGGGACTGCGTCCGCGATCTGCGCGGTGTCCCACTTCATGGTGCCGGTGACGTACACCCTGCCCTCTTCTGCGCCGAGCCCCAGGAACCGGCCCGCGTACTCCTGGTTCTGCGCGAACACGGCGTCGAGCTTGAGGAATGTGGGGGCGAAGAGCGCCTTGAGCATCACGTAGCGGCCATAGCTC
>JBIIJH010000229.1:0-2765 GCA_044233905.1 Phycisphaerales bacterium | reverse complement strand
CACCCGAGGCGCCGGGCAAGTGATGCTCCCCAACGACGGAACGCTCATCCTCGGCATCGAGACCAGCTGCGACGAGACCGCCGCCAGCGTCGTCGAGTGGCGCGACGGCGCACCGCGCGTGCGCTCGAACGCGGTGAGCACGCAGCACGACCTGCACGCGCGCTACAGCGGCGTGGTGCCGGAACTCGCAAGCCGCGCACACCTCGATTTCATCGTGCCCGCCGTACGCGAAGCGCTGCGCGAAGCAGGATGCGCTGCAACGGACGTGCATGCCGTGGCGGTGGGCAACCGCCCCGGGTTGATCGGCTCGCTCCTCGTCGGCAACGCGGCCGCAAAGGCCTACGCGTGGTCGCTCGGCGTCCCGGTGATCGGTGTCGACCACGTGGCGGCCCACCTCGTGGCCGGGCTCATGGATGCGCCGCCCGTCGCGTGGCCGGCGCTCGGGCTGGTGGTCTCCGGCGGGCATACCCACCTCTTCCTGATGGAAGGCCCGCGCTCCATGCGCCTCCTCGGGCGCACCATCGACGACGCCATCGGCGAGGCCTTCGACAAGGCCGCCACCATCCTGCGCCTCGGGTACCCCGGAGGGCCGCTCCTCGATGCACGCAGCTCGCAGGGCAATGCTTCCTCCATCCGCTTCCCCTCCCCACGGCTGACCGCACGAAGCGTGCGTGAGGGTGGAACCGACTCATCCGGCCACGGCCTCGGCGCATTGGCCCCAAGTCCGGCCGACGCCGCGGATCCCAACCGACGGACGCTCGACTTCAGCTTCAGCGGCATGAAGACCGCGCTTCTCTACGCGGTCCGCGGCATCCCGCCGGTGCCCAACCGCCCGGCACCGCGCCCACCGGAGCCGCTCACGGAGCAGCGAATCTCCGACCTCTGCGCCAGCTTCCAGCACGCGGCCGTGGCCCAGGTCACCGACGTCCTTGGCCGCGCGCATGAACGACTGGCCGAGGCGGGGATTACCCCGCAGACCCTGCTCGTTGGCGGCGGCGTGAGCGCCAACCGCCACCTCCGCGCGGAACTCGCCCGCTTCGGCACGGAACGCGGCATCGAGGTGCGCCTCCCCGCGCTCGCCTACTGCCTCGACAACGCGGCGATGATCGCCGCACTCGCGCACTGGCGCCACGCCGCCGGCGAGCGCGATGATCTGCGACTGGCACCGCGAGCGCATTCATCGCTCGGCAGATCCTGAGCGCACCGCGCAACCCTGCGGAACGCACCCCATCCAGCAACACAGCGCCGGGCACCTCCGTCGTGGGGTGCCCGGCGCTGGAATTCGCTGGAAGCCGCTGAGTTGCCCCGCCCTGCCGCCTCCGACAGCGGCGCACGGGACTTCATCTGTCGTCATTCCACACGGACGGTCGCCGAATCAGTCCTCGCTGCCACCCTTGGCGGCCTTCACGGGCACCGCGTTCGGGTTGGCCAGGCGCTTCGTCAGCACCTCGCGGCGGATCTCTTCCATCAGGTTCGGGTTCTGGCGGAGGAAGAGCTTGGACGCCTCACGGCCCTGGCCCAGGCGCACGTCGCCGAAGCTGAACCACGCGCCGCTCTTGTCCACCACCTCGTCGGCCACCGCCAGGTCGAGCACGTCGCCCGAGATGGAGATGCCTTCCTCGAACATGATGTCGAACTCGGCCTCGCGGAACGGCGGCGCGATCTTGTTCTTCACGACCTTCGCCCTGACGCGGTTGCCCACGTTGCGGTCGCCGTCCTTGATGGCGCCGATGCGGCGAATGTCAACGCGCACCGAGGCGTAGAACTTGAGCGCACGGCCACCGGTGGTGGTCTCGGGCGAGCCAAACATCACGCCGATCTTCTCGCGCAGCTGGTTGATGAAGATCACGATGCACTCGCTCTTGGCGATGGCGCCGGTGAGCTTGCGCAGTGCCTGGCTCATGAGGCGGGCCTGCAGGCCGACGTGGCTGTCGCCCATCTCGCCCTCGATTTCAGCGCGGGGAATCAGCGCCGCCACGGAGTCGACCACGATCACGTCGACCGCGTTGGAGCGGACGAGCATTTCGCAGATCTCCAGCGCCTGCTCGCCGGTGTCCGGCTGCGAGACGAGGATCTCGTCGAGGTTGACGCCCAGGCGCTTCGCCCACGACGGATCGAGCGCGTGCTCGGCGTCGATGAAGGCAGCGACTCCGCCCGACTTCTGGCAGTTGGCGATGACGGTGAGCGCGAGCGTCGTCTTACCGGAGCTTTCCGGCCCGAACACCTCGACGATGCGTCCGCGCGGCAGGCCCTTGCCACCGAGCGCGAGATCGAGGCTGAGCGCACCGCTCGAGATGGACGGGATCACCGGCACCGACTCGTTGTCGAGCCGCATGATGGAGCCCTTGCCGAAGTTCTTCTCGATCTGACCGACGGCCGCTTCGAGGGCCTTGGTCTTGGCAGCGCGCGCGGCCGTGTCAACGGTCGGCTTCGCAGCGGCGGCCGGAGTGGGCTTGGATGCAGTGGCCGACGGCTTCACGTCGACGCGGGGATCAGAGGACTTGCCATCAGAGGACTTACTGGGTGTCGGCATGGTGGCCATCTTCCCAAAGTTGTCGCGACCACCGGTTGCCGCTCCGGCTGCCGGGGCCGCCGAGCTGCCGCCCGAGGGAGTGCTGGCCGAGGGGGTGCCGACAGTGGTGTTGGGGGTGCGGGAGGCCGAGGCCGGGGTTCCGTTCGTGCTGGTCGTTGCCATGTTCTTTCGCTCCGTCGGTTGGGGCTGCCCGGTGGGGGCGGCCGTGATGCTGTCCTTGCTCACTTCGTGG
>JBIIJH010000228.1:0-2798 GCA_044233905.1 Phycisphaerales bacterium | reverse complement strand
AAGCCTCCGTGGAGCTTCGGCCCCCAGTCGTTGCCGTCGGAATCGACATGCTCCCCGCGAGACCAGCGCATGGCGAGCCGTGCTGCGTTCTGTCGCTGGAATCCCCGCCCCCAGTACACGTTCTGGCCGCTGGCGCCCGCGCGGTGCGGGCTGATGCTGGCCAAGCCGAACCCGCCGACCTGGCTATGGAACATCACCCACGCGCTCTGTTCATCCACACGATCGCCCTTCCCGATGGTTTCGCTGATGGAGAGCATCTCGAGCGCCGAGGCGTTGGTCGGCGCCGCAGCGTGCACAATCCGCATCCGTGCCTCGCGCTGGCCGAGCATGGCGATGAGGCGGACGATGGGGGTATCAATGATCGCCGGGCAGTCTCGCAGGAGCGCAGAGAACGGCTCGGGATCGTGCATGGTCGGTGGCGCGGCCGGCGCCTTCCTGGTCTGCAGATACATGACTCCCGTGACCTCCACCGCGGCACGCCAGCCGAGGAGTCGGGCGCCGTCCTGCCAGGTACGGAGCCGCGCGATCTCGCGCCCGTCGGAGGCGGTGTGCGCGGGATCCGCCAACGATGCGAGCAGCTGGAGCACGTCCGCCGGCGCATCGGAACGCGAGGCGAGCGCCCAGACGGTGCGCTTCGTGGCCCCCGGCCGAAGGGCGCATGACTGGGCAGCACTGCGGAGGAATGCGGCGTCCGCCGTTGGGCATGCGGCCAGCGCGGCGAAGGCCGCGTCGGACAACGTACTGAGCAGTGCCGGCTGCGCCACCATGGCAAGCTCCCACGCGGGGTTCGCCAGGACGCTGGCCGGCTCCCGCTCGGCCAGGATCGCGAGCGTCGGGATGGGGGTTGCCGGATCCGCGGCCAGGGCACGCGCCTCTGCCACGGTGAGGCGATCGGCTGGGACTTTGCCCGGAACGGACCGGGCATCTGCAGGCAGCCCGGACGTGGATGGCTGAGGTGCCGTGATCAGCGCGCTACTCATGGCTTCACCTCGATCGCCGCACGCGCGGCCAGCGACTCCAACGCCGCACCGCGCACGATCCAATGCGGATCCTTGGCGAGCGGCTGCAGCACGGCCTCATCCGTCACGCGGTTGGCCGCCACGCAGAGTCGCACGAACCACGATTGCGCCCGCGCCGCGATCGCCAGCGACTCGACGGAGCACCGATCGCTCGAGAGCACCGCCAGGTGGTTCACCTCGAGGCCACGCCCCGCGGTATCGGCCACGCGGGCCCTGGACTCCAGCGCGCGGAAGGCCGCTGGCCCGTCGGTCGCCAGCTCCCACGCCATGCGCGAACGACTGCGATACTCGGCGGCGAGTTCGGCGCTGCGCTCGGTCCAGCGCTGCACGTGGGCACCGCACTTCGATGCCCACGGATCGTCGAGCCGGTTCGTGGTGAAGACCGTCCGCGCGCATCGATCGGGCGCGTGGCCGAGCGCACCGACGCCCTCCCAGCGGCGGATGACCGCCCGCAGCGTGTAGTCGATGGTGCGCATCCGGTAGTGGATGCCCACCTTCACGTACGCACCGAACTCGCGCAGCGCGCGGGCGTGCGGGCAGTCGGGAGGCAGGTACTCCATGAGCCGCTCACGGACATCAGCGCGGCAGCGCATGACGATGACATCGAGAAGCGGCGCATCTGCCGGCACGTGCCCCGCCGTGAGCAGGCCGCAGAGCAGCGACCACTGCTGGCCCATGGTCCTCGGGGTGTTGAGACTTCGTTCACAGCGAATTGCGAGGGGCACGGCATCACGCCAGCCGCGGAGCGTGCTCTGCGGGTCGCGCAGGCGCTGCAGGGCAACCTCCTGCACCGGGGTGCCGATCCGTTCCTGCTTCCAGTTGGAAATGAGGTTCTCGAACGCCGAGCGCGGAGTGTCGGCATGCGAGGCAAGCAACCAGCCCACCTCCCTACCGGCCCCACGGTTGCCGGCATACAGATGCCCGACTGCCGCCAGGAAGCCCGCATCCGCCTGGGCGCTCGTGCACGCACCGGCAAGCTGGCCATCGGTGAGCGATGCGAGCAACCCGGGTTCCGCCACGCACGCCAACTGCCACGCGGGGTTCGCCAGCACCTGGTCGGCGCGGTGCTCCATCAGGACCGCCAGGCGCTTGATGGAGGCGGCCGGATCAGCAGCCTCACGGCGCTGCCGACGCTCCTGGGCCTGGCTTGCCGCCGTTGGCCGCGGGTGGAAACGGGAGTAGGCCGCCACGGCTGCCTCGAGCACCGCGAGTGGCGACGGCGGCTGGGGCGAGCGGCGAGCCATCCAATGACAGCCGGAATATCGACTCATGTGCATGCACCTTTCGAACGCGAGAATGCGATCGAGGTCACCCCGCCGGCGGCAGAAGACACGAAAGGCAGCGCCCAGCCTGGAATGGCCGGGCTTTGCGCGTGAGCGCCGCATGCCCCGTGTCTTCCGCGGGAAGGCGTCCGGTGAGGGACGCGGTCCGCTGAAGAGCGCTGTCCGATGCCGGACGGCGGGGGTTCCTCCGCACCGTGGCGCGCCACGCGGCGTGCTCGGTTGCGTCCCACCTGAGAGGCGGTGGGGATCTGAATGCTGGACGGAATGGTAACGGTTGTTTCGTGTCAGTCAATCGGCAGGAGTGAAACGGCAAACGGTTCAGCGAGTGGTTTCATAGACCACCGACTGGCCGGCGACGGTGAAGTGGTGACGCACCACCTGCGGCGGCGGTGACGGCCGCAGGAAGGCGGAGCCGTGGCCGCACGAGCACCCGGATGCCGGTGCGTTGACTGGTGCGTACGTCGATCCGTAGCCGTAGGTGGGCGCGGACATCGAA